>JAZUNB010000078.1:0-32396 GCA_045603925.1 Eubacteriales bacterium | reverse complement strand
GATACCTTGAAAAGATTATACTATCAACTAAAAAGTGCTATACTTTTTGAGATTGATGTGATATAATCACCTTAGTTGGTGTTCATAACAATGAGGGTCCACCCGTTCCCATCCCGAACACGGAAGTTAAGCGGAGCAGTGCCGAAGATACTTGGCTGGCGACGGCCCGGGAAAATAGGTCAATGCCGACACAAAGAGCTACCTTTATCAAGGTAGCTCACATATTCCTCCTTAGCTCAGTCGGTAGAGCATGCGGCTGTTAACCGCAGGGTCGTTGGTTCGAGTCCAACAGGGGGAGCCAGAAAAAGCCTCGTTCGAAAGAACGAGGCTTTTTCAATGATGTTTGCCTTCGGCAAATGATGTCGCTTCGCTAATGATGTTCACTTCGTGAATGATGTCGGCTTCGCCTAATGAATTGGCAAACATCGCATCATTGCGAATGAAATGAGCAACATCATATTTGCCAAAGCAAATGCATCATATCGCCAAAGGCGATACATCATTTCATCTTGCCCCTCCGCCGCTTTTATGCTATAATGAAATTAAGGCGGTGATGATATGAGTGAAACAAAGAATTGGAGATTCTGTGTTGTTGGTAATATTATCGCACAGCACATTGACGCTGATGGAAAACTTTTATATGGCAGTAAAGCTTTTTCTGGCGGAACAAAAGTATATATTGATGATTTAACATACAGTCTAAATCAAGGGAGAGTAAGTGTAAGTAATAGGTCAAAATCGGTTTGGTCGCTACGTTGTTGAAAGTGTTCCAAACGACTTGATTGAAAATGTTAGGGCACAAAGGGTTTTTAAACCTGTTGTATTGCAGATTATGGATCATTTGGAATTTATGGATGGGTGGCCCTGGCGTGGTAGAACCGCAAAAGATAAAAAAGAAATCTATGCATTTGTAGAAATGTGGAACAATCAAGAGATTGATTGATATTTTATAAGAAAATCAGGTTTTTCGACCAGTTCTTTTTCGGACACGAATGACAGAAAAAGCCTCGTTCTTTCGAACGAGGCTTTTTCAACGATGGCAGGATCCCTCTTGCGCTCCTTTTCGGAATGTGTTATACTGAACCTTGGAGGGATTTGAGATGACTTGGTATCACAGTATCTTTTTAATATTGATCGGTCTGGGCGCAGGATTTGTGCAACGGGTCAGCGGCTTTGGGCTTTGCATCTTTGCCATGGTCTTTTTGCCGCATTTTATGCCCTCCCATACCGCGGCGGCCGCCATTTCAGGGATCTTTTCCTGTATCCTGACGGCCTATAACGCCTTTTCCTATCGTAAGCACATCGCTTTTAAGACCGCCTGGCCCATGATCATCGCCTCGCTGATCTCCATTCCCATAGCGGTGCATTTTTCAGCGGCGGTTTCAGCCCGTATTTTTAAGATCCTTCTGGGCTGTGTGCTGATCGTCTTAAGCGTTTACTTTATCTTTTTCAATAAAAATGTAAAGATCAAGGCGACCCCTGTGAACGGTGTTCTGGCCGGTGCCCTGGGCGGCGGATTGGGTGGACTTTTCTCCACCGGCGGCCCGCCTATCGTGTTATATCTGAACAATGCGGTTTCCGATAATCTGGTCTATTTTGCCACCATCTCCTTTTATTTTGCCTTTACCGACGCCTATGCCACAACGGTGCGGGTGATCAACGGCATTATAACGCCGCAACTGCTGGTCTATGCGGCCATCGGCGTTGCCGGTTGCCTGGCGGGAGATTTCATCGGCAAGAAGGTTTTTGACAAGTTGGATTCCGATAAATTGAAAAAGATCATTTATATTGGGATGATCATCAGTGGTATCGTAATGTTCTTTTAAGGAGGCATATTATGTTTAAAAGAGTTACAGCTTTATTTTTGATCGCCATGCTGCTTTTGACCGCAGGCTGCGGCAAGAAGCCGGTGGAGCAGCCCCCCGAGGAAACGCCCAATGAGCCGGTGGTTCAGGAGCCGGTAAAGCCTGCCGACAGTCTCAATCCCCTGACCGGTGTTTATGAGACCGAAGGGATCGCAAAGCTCCGTCCTGTTGCGGTGATGATCAATAACGATGTGCGCGCCCAGGATGCCCAGGCGGGTCTTCCCGAGGCAGACATCATTTATGAAAGCGAGATCGAGGGCGGGGAGACCCGCTTGATGGCGGTTTTCCAGGATGTGGAAAAGGTGCAGAATATCGGCACCATCCGCTCTGCCCGCTATGCCTATATCGATCTGGCTATGGGGCATAATGCCGTCTATATCCATCGGGGCAGTGATGAGCGGTATGCAGGCCCCCATCTCCACGATATGGACGACATTGATATTCACGAAGGCAACTACGGCGAGCGGTTGAAGAACGGCCTGGCGCTGGAGCATACCTTATATACCCACGGCCCTGTATTATGGGGCGGGATCGCCTCCCGCTTCAATACCGCGCTGGAGGGGGTTCAGCCCTGGCAAAGCTTTGCCAAGGAGACCGATACGGTGACGCTCACCGGCGGTGCCGCCAATAAGGTGACTGTTGCCTTCTCGGGTAATTTCAAATCCATCTTTATGTACGACAGCGCCACCGGTCTGTATGAGCGCAACTTTAAGGATCGCATCCCCACCGAGTATTTTACCAAGGAATCCACCAAGGTGAAGAATGTGGTGGTCTGTATGACCGAGATCAAGGATTATCCCGACGGGGAGCATCGGTTTATCGGGCTGACAAGCGGCGAGGGCTATTATTGCACCAACGGGACCTATCAGCCCATCAAATGGACCAAGGGCGAGGCCAATGCACCTCTGAAGTTCACCAACCCCGACGGCACTCCTTTGACCATGAGCGCCGGCAACACCTGGGTCTGCTTCTCCTCTGCACGGTATTCGGTACCGAAGATGGAGTGACCTCATGCATTATTTGAATCAAAAGGACTACCCGTATATTCCTTATCCCCATACCATGGCCAGCGGCGGAGTGGCGGGGCACCTGAAAACGGTAGCTTCTTCCGGCTGCGGACTTTGCGCGGCGGCGATGGCGGTGGAATTGCTGACAGATCGCTGGTTGGACCTGGAGGAGAGCGTAAAATGGGCGGTAGAGAGCGGCGCCAACCATAAGCTGGGCACCGATATGACCGTCTACGGCCCGCTGATCGCCGAAAAACTGGATCTGACCTATGAGGCCACGGACCGCTTGGAGGTGGTTTTGGCGCATCTTCGGAAGGGCGGGCAGGCAGTGGCGCTGATGCACGGCGATGCCGAAGACGCGGTGGGGCTTTTTTCCCATCGGGGGCATTTTATCAGCCTGATCGGAGCGGAAGGAGAGGAATTCTGTATTCTGGATCCTTCCTATACCGCAGATAAATTCACCCATCCTCAGCGGGCGGGCAGGGTGCGTACCGAACACGCGCCCTACTTGTATTGCTCTTTTGAAACACTTCACAGAGAGGTGGAAAAAGACCAACCCGCCTATTATTTGTTCGGGCGAAAAAAGAATATATAAAACTGCCCTGTCGGGATATTCGACAGGGCAGTTTTTTAGTGTTCAATTGCGTTGACAATGGCTTTTGACAAACCAAAATTGGCAGTTCCGTCAAAAGGAAGGGCGCGAAAGGGGTTATCGAATGTACCATAGACTCGGTCTCCTGCTACAACGCGTATAATATGAGCAATGCAGCAATGACGGTCAAACTCTTCCGGATCTTCATGGATGATGGAGATGGGGAAAGAGAGGATAGGATCTTCTATGAGATCGCCATGAGAGAATCCAATGGTGACGGTATCGTTTTCGATGTTGAAAACCGTCTTAAAGGGATATGGATTTTCCCGGTGTCTTTGAATGAACTCCTGTTCGGATTTCGCTAATGTATTTAAGAAAAGATCTTCATAGAGCTCCTCCATATAGGAGTATAATTTCGCTTCTTTTGAAGTCGGAGTGGGGATGGAGGGTGAACCGATTTCGGCGCGTTCGTTCAGCAGTTTTTGGAGTAAGGGGTCGATTGTGACGATGGGTTCGGCATTCTCAAAGGCAACAAATGAGTAATCAACCCTTTGTCCTTGGCGAAGCAGATCGCCGAAGCGAATCATTTTGAGGCGGGTTGCGGAATAGGATTCGATGATCTTGCCCATCAGCTCTGCCATCCCTTCGGCGGAAAGGGCAGACGGAATTCCGCCGATATAAGTAAAAGAGCCTTGCCCGCGGGAGTCAAACGCTTCCTCGATAGTATCGGAATTCAGATTTAAGCACCATCGCCCCAGATGACAATGGGGTTGGTCGGTCATAAACAGATTCATATTATTGGTCAATAAATGGGCATATAAAACATCGGCGGCGGCTTTTTTTGCATCAATAGGGAAGGGGTCCTCCATGCCTACTAAATAAAAAACCGCCTCATCACTGATGTCTAAGAGCATTTCCAGGCACAAATAGTCCGGAAGCTCCAGAAAATAGTATTCGTCTTGCTTTGTAACATTTAAAATAATTTCGCGTTGTAGGAGAAGATTCAGTGCTTCTTTGATTTTTTTCATTGTTTCGTTCCTTTCATATAAGTAATATAATCGTTTTTCAGCCACCATACCATAGAGTCCGGCAAAGAGATCATCAATTCTTCTTCGTCGGGGTATCGGGTAAACTGTAAAAAGGGGTAAACGGTATAGCCGGAGCATCGGGATCTGATAACATAGAGTTCTCCTATGGGAAAAAGCAGAAGAAGCAAGAAGCCCAGCATTTTTATGCCGCCTTTTGCTTTGGGGAAAACAATCTGTATCCAGATGTTCGTGTTACAAAAGAGTTTTATGGCGCAAAGCCAATACATTGAGAAAAGAGAACAGACAAGAATGGTATTCTTGAGGGTGGGGATTGGGGGCGCTTGCCATAAAAACAGTAGGATGGCAGAGAGGAGGGCACGCTGAAGAAGAGAAGGCAGGGCCTGTTTGCGTGAAATGGTTTTTGAGCGGGGATATTGAATGGTATAGGTCATTGTTTTTCTCCTTGTAATAAAGATAGAGCGTTCAATATGGATCGAGCCAAATGCTGTGGGGAACGAGGAACCAAAAAGGTTTTCTGATAGACAAGGGCATAGGCAGATCGCTCTGGCTTGGTCTCCATGCCCCACCCCTTCGGAAGGGGTGGGGCAGGCACCCCGTCCGGGGTGTGGTATAAATAGAGGTGTTTGGGGGAGCAAAGAATCAGGCATTCTATATCGCCGAAAAAGAGCAGAAGGTATTCTTCGTATAATACGGCGTACCGCTCTTTTCGCAGATGGCGAAGAACCGATTTCCGAAAGAAGGTATTCATTGGCCCCTCCATCATAAAAAATTAAGTGTGAAGTGACAGAGATAGCCTCTTGGTGATATCGTCTGATCGTTTAAACTCTGTTTCATATAGCTTTCCAAAGTGCTTCGCTTGATCTTCTGATTATACCGAACAAGCTCGTCACCGTATGCATTAGCATCGCAGTAATAGAAATAGCTACTGTCCATTCCGGTTATAACGATGGTATGGTCATAGGATCCGTTTCTGTAGCGAACAAGATCGAGCGGGCGGATGGCATTTGTCCGACCATTGGATTTTGTTGCATATGTATAGGTATAGTTTTTGTTGGACGGTGTTGGCTTTTGGGTGTTGAAAAACAGATCCATAGCGGCACACCCAAAGGCATGGCATTGAGACGCTCTATACTTGGGCAAATATCCAACGCGTGAGCCTTGGGGATATGCCTTCTTCAAGGCTTTTAAGGCAGCGTTTATATCTTTAATGATCGTAATGGTCGCGGAGGTGGTTGCGCTGTATTGGTTTACCGCCTTTTGAACGGCTGATTTTTTGACCGGAACCTTAACCTTGAAGTTGAAGCGGACGGTCAGGGTGTGTTTCTTGAGTGTTTGGGGAAGAGTGACGGTGGTGGTGCCGTTGGCCTTTAATGTGTACGTCTTTCCGTTAATCGTTGCGGCAATGTTTTTAATGTTCTTCTTTGCCGAGGCGTTCACAACAGGCTTTACTGTCAGTTTTTCGCCTTGTTTAAGGGTGGTCTTGTTTACTTGGACACTGATGCCGGATACGCCCACATAGAGGGACGGAGCTGCAGCTGAAGCCTTAGGGGTTGCCAGCAGCATAGAGAGGACTGTGACCAAACAAATGCTGAGTGAGGTGATACGTGTGGTGATTTCTTTCGAGGTGATGCGTTTGATGATGTTTTTCATGGTTGTTTTCTCCTTTTCAATTTGATATACTGTTCTAGAGAAGCGATCCGCCTCCCTTGATTTCAGTTTATCATAGCTTTCTAAATCAGTAAATTTTCAAAAAGTATACAAAAGTTGTCTTTAAAAGGAGCAGAAACAGAGTGTTTATCGGATTTGGGAAATGCACATTTAAAATGTTCGTTAAAAATCATCTGGCATATGTTTTTGATGTATCTTCTCAGCAAGGTTGTTTTGAGCAATTCTATGATTATGAGCCGAATAAAAGCAATCTGAATAATCAGATCAACGGTAATAAACCGTTTTCGCAAGAAGATCAAAATATTTTGGTAAATCGTGGCTATGAAATTCTTTTGGAAGCAGTTAAGAAAAAGAAGATGATGGCAAACGAAGTACTTTTTCAAATCGATCGCTTGGCTGAGGAGTTTGAGCAAGGATCAGATGAGACAGAAGAATTCTTAGAGGAGAGAAAGCGTTTTGAAGAAATGACGCTTATTTTTAAGAAACTTCGTTATGTGGCCCGTATTTCTGAAAACAAGGATGAGGAACTGCCGAAAAGGTTATATGCATATGCACTGTACGGGGCGTTGGTTTTCTTTGTAAAACGCGGGCAAGAACTTCCGCCGATACAGGAGGAAATCAAGGCTCTGATGCAAGAGTCGGCGTTTTGCCAATGCCTTCATACGATTCTTTCGGCTTCCCGCCCTGATAAGCGAGGGCTGAATACAAAGAATAAGTCGGTGGAATTGACGCGTTATGCGCTGTATTCTCTGGTCAGATATCAATATCCGGCGGAAGCGGAAATGTTGATGCTCTTGGGTGATGAGACAAAAACAGCTGAAGAACTGAATGCGGCATTGCCTGCTGTGTCTGTTTCGCATTTTGAACTGGACACATTGAAAGCAGAGCTTATGTTTCAACAGCAAAAAACGGAGCAGGGGAAGGCGACAAAGCGTGTTATTGTTGCATCCAAAGAAACCGCCGCAGGGAGTGTTGAGGAACCGTACTTAAAAAACGCGCTGGACTTTTTGTTAAGGGCTTATCAAAACCTGCCCCAAGAGTTTCATGAGCATGTTCGGTCCAATGCGAAGATCGAGCTGAATTTTACCGTATCCCAAATGGTTCGAGCTGTGGCAGAAAAGGGCTTTTACTCCCGGTCAGAGGCTGCCAGAAGCGAATTGTTGGCCCTTTGCGACTGCCTTATTCGTACCCATAATCATCATAATGATTATATTTTTGCGTTGGTTGAAAAAACGCGGGACGGGAAAGCGTGGTTATTTAAAAAGTATTGCGCAGAGGATGCCGAATGTAAACGGGCGTTGCAGATCATTAAGAACTTTTACGAGGATGTATGGGAAACCGATCAATCGCCGATCATTTTTGGGGATAAATTGCTGGAGTGGTGCCATAAGGATACGGCGGTGGTTTATGATCTGATCAACGAGGGGCATTGCTTTGATGCAAAGCTCTGGAATTACTTCAGGGCAATGAAGGGCGAGCGGGCATTAAAATGGTTGGTCTGCCAACGAGTGTTTAAAGAACGGAGCGGCCGTGAAGATGCGTGGAAGAATATTTTTTCGTTCTTTCAGATGATCCGTTCGGACAATTGCGCTTATCTATATCGTCCCTCGGAGGAGGAAGAATATAATCATGAGCTTTCGGCGTTTTTGCATTTTATTCTGCAAAGATTACCCACTCTTCGGAATCCGACCGTAAAATACGGAATGCGGCTGATCCTTAAGGAATGGCCAATGGATTTTTGCGAAGGGTTTAAAGATATCCCTTGGGAGGATTCCTGCTATAGTGACATAAGAAAAACCACCCTTGTTGTGGATGCTCCCATGCATGAAGCAGCAATGAGAGAAGCGGTGATCGAGATTGCGAAACAGGAGACGCCAACGCCGCAAGACTTAAAAAGGGCGGCAGAGTATCTGCATCGATTAGTTTTAAAGAATCAGTTTTTCGATGCGTTGAAATGGGCGACAGTCAAGCTTTTGCATTGTTATTTGAAGGAGCCGCAGCAATACTATAAAACGATCTTGGTGTTGGGTCGCCGTGCCTATGCTTTTGCCAATTGTCATGAACTGATGGATGAGTGCAATGCATTTGCTCGGGAATATTTGATGAGTTGTGACTATACCAGGCAAGAGCGTCAAGATGTGAACCATGCATTAAACTACTTAAAACACAGTGGTTATCATCAGGCAGAAACCGCCCTGTTTACCTGCTTTGCGGAAATGGGAAAAATTAAAAAAAGAAATACGCCTCGGATTCTGGCATTCTTGATTGAAGGGCTCGGTATTAACCGAATGGTGGAGGCGTTGTGCGGCGAAACAGAGAAAGAAGAACGCCCATACAGTAGAGCGCTGGCGACAGTTTTGACTGATCGGGAACGGCGGTTTCGGATTCAAGAAAGCGAAAGAGACGCCGATCTTTTAGTTCTCTTTATTGATCGGTTACTTGAAGAGCGTGAGCGCCTGCCGAAAGAGGTCAGAAATTCGGTGGAGCATTTTGCTAAACGGGAAGAGCTGTTTGAGGGGAAAGCGCCCACATCGGATGAGTTTTATAAGAATCTTTTGCTGGAATCGGATTGCCAAGAGAGGGTAGACAGTTTTCTTGTGAAACAAAAAATCAAGGGAACCGGTCTGGCTTTTGAAACAGCCGTTTTTCATCTTTGCAAGGTTTTGAAAGAAAAACCGGAAGCAACAGCAATTCTTTGTATGGAGTGCATTGCCAAGTATTGCGGGCAGCTTCGTTATTTTTATAAAACCAACAGCCGCATGGAACTAAAAGATCTTTATATTTTTGCAAAAAGAACGCGGCTGATCCCCATTCTCTTCGGAAATCCCTCCATTCGAAATACCGTTAAATTATACTGCACGCGGATGATGGATTACGGAAGGGTATTGCCAAAAGAGCTCTGCAGAATGGTTGCAGAGGTGGTGCGTGCCGATCAATATCCCCAATGGTATTGTGATGCAGTGCCCCTCAAAACCGATCGGATCCGTGAGAAAGCCGTTTCTCTTTCGCTGTTAAAAACAACCGAAGCAATTCAACAGACAGCATTCTCGGATGAGATTCAAAATAAGCTGATGCCTTGGCTTCGCGAAGGCTTGCATTCAGAGGTAAAGGGCGCTTATCTGCCGGAAGAATTGATTTTCGCGGTGAAGCAGGGTGATTTTTACCGTGTATTGGATGGAAATCGTGCAATCAATCAATATAAAAGTGAAGCGCGCGCTTACGGAGACTTCGATATTTATATTCAAGTTGCGGAAATGAAATAAAAAATGAGCCGATTTTCGGCTCATTTTTTTATGGTTGCTCATTTTTAAAAACTGTGATAAAATGAATTGATTCTGTTAAAGGGGAATGAAGGATGGAAAAACGCAACATTAGTTTAAATGACAGTGAGTTTTATAAGCAGGCCTGCTCTTATTTTTATTACCACGCCGAGCAGCGGACTACCATGATCAATTATTTCATCGCCGTTTTTGCCGGCGCTCTGGCGGTCTACGGCAGCCTGATCGATAAATTCCCTGTAGCAAGCTTGTTGCTGGCGGTGTTTTTGGGGGTCGTATCGGTTTTGTTTTATATGATCGACCTTCGAAATAAGTTTGATGTGAAGGAAAGCCAGCATGTAATTGTGGAATATGAGCGGGCGCTGGGGCTTCATAAGCCCGAGGAGGGCAACTCCCGCGCCTATGGGGTCTTCAGCAATGAGGACGATGTTTATTGGTGCTATGATCAGAAGGAGCGGAACGGTGATCCGCGGTATGTTCGCCTGCGGGCCTTTTATAAGGCGGCGCCCGATAAGAGCGATCTGCCGGAAGAGGCCAAGGAGCTGATAGAGGCGCTCTGCATTGAGCGGGGCGTTTCGGAGAAGGTATTGCTGGGGAGCCTGACGGCGGCGCCCATCGCCCACCTTTCCTCCTGCATCAAATGGCTGTATTGGTTATGTATGGCCATCAGTGTATTGGTCTTTGTTTTGGCATTATTGGTGGTTTGCGGAGTGTTGAACATCGGATGAAGAATTTTGCAGTAATTTTTGATATGGACGGCACCCTTCTGGACACCCAATGGGTGCATATTCCCGCCTGGAATGAGGCGGGCGCCAACCAGGGCTTTCCCCATGCGGGGGATCATATTCCCGCTGTTTGCGGGATGAACGAAGCAGGCTGGCGGCAATATCTGGTGGATCATTTTCCCGGTCTGGAGCTGGAGCGGTTCATCAGGGATGCCGACGCTTATGTGGAGGCTCATTACAAAACCGCCTTCAAGAGCGGCGCGCGAAAGCTGCTGGATTGGCTTCACACCGAGGGGATTCCCATGGCGGTGGCCTCGGGCAGTGATGTTTCCCAGGTGCGCGGCAATATGGAGATCCTGGGGGTCGCGGATTATTTTAAGGGCTTTTTCGGCAGTGAATCGGTGGAAAACGGTAAGCCCGCGCCGGACATCTTTTTAAAGGCGGCGAAGGCTTTGGAGAAAGAGCCTGCCGAATGCATTGTTTTTGAGGATTCCCCCAACGGCATCCGCGCCGCGGCCGCCGCAGGAATGAGATGCTTCGGGGTTCCCGATGTGGTGCCCTTTGATGAGGAACTTCGCAGCCTGCTGTATCGGGAGCTGAAGACCATCGATGAGGCCATTCCCTATTTAAAGGAGATGTGAAAAAATGACAGAAATGATCTTGGTCGGAATCGGCTTTGCTCTTCTGGTGATCGCAGGGATCGCCGCCATTGCTCATCGCCATAATACCAGCCGCTGCATCAGCGATATTATGCTGGGTATTCTGGGCTGTACCTTCTTTATGATCCTGCCTACCGATTGGGGCAATGAGGATTGGCTCCATCGGAGCCTTTCCGCCCTGCTCTATAGCTTCAAGGCCCTGGGCGGGCGGCAGGATATCAAGCAGCTTTATTCGATTGTTTTACCGGAGAATTGGAAGGCGGCTTATATCACCGTCAATGATATCTGCTTCGCCCTGGCACCGGTGCTGACCTCCGGGTTGGTTCTTTCCGGCTTCGGGGATATGGGAGAGCGGATGCGCTATTTCTTCCGCTTCGGGAAGACCTGCCATGTTTTTTCCGACCTCAACGACAATGCCCTCTCCCTTGCCAAAGGGATCAAGGAGAAGCGGGGGCTGAAGACCGTCGTTTTCTGCAATACCAAGAATGCCGATAAAAAGCTGGCGGAAAAGGCGCGGAAGATGGGCGGCATCCTGCTCCATAAGAAATGCGAGGATCTCAAGCTTAATTGGCGTCACCGTCATTTTCAGTTTTATATGATCGCCGAGGATGAGGATGCCAATATCACCGCCGCCATCGGGGCGGTGGAGAAGCACCTTCGCGCCAAGGCGGGGCGGCTGACGGTAAATGCCTTTGCCCAAAGCGGCTCCAATATCAATGCGGCGGAGAGTATGGTGAAGGGGAATGTGACCTTACGGTTTATTGACGAGATCGCCCTCTTTTGCAACCATCTGCTGTTTGAGCATCCCCTTTATGATCTGCCCGAAGGCAAAAAAGAGATCTCGGTGATGCTGATCGGTTGCGGGCGGTGCGGTCTGCAGATGCTGAAGACGGTTGTCTGGTGCGGGCAGATCGAGGGCTATTCTTTGAAGATCCGCGCCTATGATAAAGAGGCGAAATCCATCCGCAAGGAGTTTTACGCCCTCTGCCCCGAGCTGGAGAGCAAGGAATACGATATTGATTTTATCACCGCCGATGTAACGGCCGATGATTTTGAAAAGGCCCTTCAGGATGGGCTGGATGCCACTTATGTGGTGGTGGCCACGGGGGATGATCAGCTGAATATCACCACCGCCGATCGGCTGCGGGGGATCTTCCGCCGCCGTAATCAGGCCTACGATAATACTCCCCCCATTTTTGCCCGCGTGCGGGCGGGGGAGAAGGCCAAGAACCTGGCCCACGCCTCCTATCTGGATTCCCGCGCCATTACCCTCTTCGGCAATACCGAGAGTATCTTTGCCGAGCGCACCCTCTTTGATACCAAATTGGAGCGGCTGGCGCTGGCGGTGCATCTGAGCTATTGCGGCTCTCTGGGGGCAGATCCTCGGAGCGAAGCCTTCAAAATGGATGTACGCTCCTTTGAGACCCAGGAATATAACCGCCGTAATTCCATGGCTGTGGCGTTGCATATCCCTGCCAAGCTGGTCAGCTGCGGGTGCATGGACAGCAAGGATCATGAACTGACGGAAGAGGCCGCCGCTTCCTTTGAGAAGCAGGTGGAGCGGCATCTTATGATGCTGGCGGAAAATGAGCAGGCCCGCTGGAACGCCTTTATGCGCAGCGAGGGCTGGCGGGGCGCCGATCATACCTTTATGAAGAGTTATGCCAATCTTTTGAAGGATCATCGGGATAAGCTGGCAAAGATCCATCCCGCCATTACCGATTGGGAAGCGCTGGAGGAATTATCAAAAGTCTATAATCAGACGCGGCAGGAGGTTGATCCCTCGTTCAAGCCGGAGAATTTCAAAAAATCCAATAAGGATATCATCAAAGCCATCCCCGCCATCATTCGCTTTGGGGAGAAGGAGTAAGCTATGTATACACCCAAACCCATTCCCACCGATCAGATCCGATTGCCCGAAGAGCTGCTGGAGCTGACGGAGAAGATTGCCGAAAATGTTCATGAGGTATGGGCAGAGAGCCGCATTCGGGAGGGCTGGACCTATGGGGAGAAGCGGGACGACAGTAAAAAAGAGACCCCCTGCCTGGTCCCTTATGCCGACCTGCCCGAGATCGAAAAGGAATATGACCGCAAAACCGCCATGGAGACCATCAAGCTGATCCTCTCCTTAGGCTATCGATTGGAGAAATAAGCCATGCTTTGCCAAACGCGAGACGGTTCCCCCCTGCAGGGCAAAAAGCAGATTTATCTCTGCGCCCATCCCGAGGATCGGGAGTTCTATTTAAAGGAGCTCAAAGAGGATCTCTATTATTTCATCAACTGCGCCCTCTGGCACGACGACGGCGCCCCGCTGACCGGCGAAAACCGCACGGTTTTTTATCGGGGCATGGATCTGGTGTTGGTGCCGGTGACAGAGCGGTTGCTTTTTACCGAAAATGAGGTGCGGGATCGGGAGATCCCCCGGTTGCTGGAGCTGAAGGTTCCCCTTTTGCCGGTGATCACCGCCGCGGGGCTGTTTGATGAGACCAACCGTTTATTTGAGAATCGGCAGGTCTTGGATCTTTATACCAAGGATGAGACCGCTCTTAGTTATTTTGAGAAGCTGGAGCGGTATCTGAAGGGAGTCCTCACTGCGGAGGCGGCGGAGGAGGAGCTGAAAAGCGCCTTTTCGGGCTCGCTCTTTCTCAGCTACCGTAAAAAGGATCGGGCCATCGCCCTGGAGCTGATGGATCGGTTGCGGCAGGATCCCGCCTTAAGAAGGGTGGGGCTGTGGTATGATGAATTTCTGACCCCCAGCGAGAACTTCAATGAGGAGATCAAGGAATCCATCCGCGAAGCCAAAGGGGTCGTGATGCTGATCACCCCCAATACTCTGGAAAAAGAAAACTATATTATCACCGATGAATACCCTTACGCAAAGGCACAGGGAAAACCCATTGTGGGGATCACCTGCGGAGTGGATCCCGCCGAGGCCATGGCCGCTTTTCCTGCCCTTCGGGAGTGCCGCCCCATAGAGGAGGCGGCCGCCGCGGCGCAGTTTGCGGTCTCTGAGGAGCCGAAGCCCGAAGCTCTGCGGCTGTATCGGCTGGGATGCGCCTATCTCAACGGCATCGGCACCCAGCGGCATTATCCTTATGCCATGGAGTATCTTTCCCACGCCGCAGAAGAGCATGCCCCTGCCGCCGCACTGCTGGCGGAGCTGTATTTCCGCGGCATCGGAGCAGAGCCCGATCGGGAGCAGGGCTTGGCTTGGGTGGACCGTTGGCTGGAGATCCTTTTGAAGGAGCATCTTGCCCGTCAAACCGCCCAAGGGGCCGAAGAACTGCTGGAGGGCTTGCTGACTGCCGCCCGTTATTATGATGAGGCCGATGGGGATGCGGAATGCCGCGGCCTTTATGAGGATGCTTTGAAGCTGGCAAGTGAGCAAAGCGAGGAGCGGTTGGCCGAGGTTTTGGAGGCCTATGGCGTTTACCTGCTGGAGCGGGAAGAGGATGCCAAGGCGGCGCGGCTTTTGGAAAGCGCCGAGGGCATTCTGGCCGAGAGAGACAACCGCGGCGAGCCCCTGGCCCGGATCCGCTATAATTTAGGAACCGTTTATCTGCGGCTGAACCGCGAGGAAGAAGCCATCCAATGCTTTCAGGCGGCTCTGGCGGTCTATGCAGGGCTTTCGGAGGAGCACCCCGAGCGCTATGGCGCCATCACCGTGAAGCTGATGGGCAATTTAGGGATCGCCTATCGCGATCAAGGGCGCCGAAGCGGCGGGAATGCCGCTTATGAGCAGGCGGAACTGTGGCTTTCGGGGGCGGCGGAGATGGCTGAAAAACAGCGCGCCCACCAAAAGTCCCGACCGGAAGGGCTGAAGGCCAAATGCTATGGGATGCTGGGGCTCTTTTATCTCCAATGCGATGCGCAGGAGAAGAGCAAGGCCTGCTTTGAAAAAGCCATGGAGGCCTGCAGGGCGGCCATTGCAGAGGGCGACTCCCGCCAAGAGCTGTTGCTGGCAGAGACCCAATTGAACTATGCGGCCCTTTTGCGGCGGCAGGAGCAATGGGAGGAAGCCTTCTCTTGGGTAAAGAGCGCCGCACTGATCTGGAAAAAACGCTTTACGGCGGCGCCCTTTTTATATGCCTTTTCCTATGCCAAGACGCTGATGGTGGCGGGGATCCTTTGCGGCAAGCTTCAAAGAGCGGCCGATGCGGAAGCCTATTTCCAATCGGCGCTGAAGCTGTATCAGGGCACCGGCCGCAGGGATGATCATCTGCTCCATGATGTGGCGGAATGCTATCTGGAGTACGGAGCGGTCTTGCAGGCAGAGGGGCGCAAGGAGCAGGGGGAGCAATTGATCCGCCATGCTCTGGGGCTTTTTGAAAAGCTGAAGGAAAACGCGCCTCATTACTATGAAAAACGCTGCAAAGAGGCGGAAGCATTATTATAACAAAAAGTGGTTCAAGCATTGCTTGAACCACTTTTTTGATCTTCAAAGACGAAAACATTGACGGTGCCCGAGGTATAGGTTCCGCCGTCTAAAACCACGACCCCTTCTCCATGGAAGATGGAAGGATCCGTATTTTCGCGGGAGGGATCGAATTTATGGGCGTAAAAGGCGGGCATATGGCCGCAAACGATGGTTTTATCGGGCAGGCGGTCGCAGGAGGTATACATCTCGTTCCATTTGACCCACCGCGCCTTTTCCCAGCGGGCAGGAGAGGCCTTTCGCCATTGGGGATCGATATAAAAACCGTCCCCGCGGATGCCGGTGGGGAGCCAGCCGTGGGTAAACACATACTGCGCGGTCTCGTAATAGTCCACCGTTTCTTCGATAAAATCGGTGATCCGATCCAGCATTCGGCTCTTGCCGGTAAAATCCACCCGCCCCAGGGCATCAATGGCGTATTTCCCGAAAAGTTCGCTGATGGTCTCCACCGTACCGTTGCGGAAATTATGCTCCTTCAGCCGCCCGCTGCGGAAGATCTCTAAGAGCATATCCTCATGGTTGCCCCGCAGAAGCACCTTATTTCTCAAGCGATCCAGATATTGGAGCACCTTTAGGTTTTCATTGCCCCGATCAAAATAATCCCCGCAGCCGATGAGAAGATGCTGCTCATTTTTCGGGTCGAAGCCCGCCTCATCCAGAGCGGCCTTGAGGGCGGTATAATGACCGTGAATATCGGAAACGGCAAAACAGATCATTGGTCTTCCTCCAAATCGATCAGCCGCCCCAGCTCCGAGCAGAGCACCGCTAAATTAAAAAAGCGGAAGAGGGCGGGGATCCAATTTTCTGAGGGCGCCTTTAGGGAGAGCTCTTTTTCCGAAAGAGTTGCCCCGAAGCGGTTGAGATAGGGCTCAAAATCGGCGCGGCAGACTTCGGGATCTTCATGCCCCCAATAAAAGCTTTCCAGAATGGAGCCCTCCAATTGATGGGCAAAGGCATCGCGGATGCAGACCTCCTCCTCCGAGAGTTCAAACCGATAGCCCACCGAATGGGAATTGAGGGAATAGCGGGTGCCGATGAAAAGGGTGGAGCCCAGCTGCTCGTCATAGCCGAAGGTGATCTTCTCTCCGAGAGAGCGAAGCAGGGCATCAAAATCAAAGTCTTCACTTTCCCGTGGAAAGGAAATATCGGGGTCGCAGTGGAGCCCTTGCTCATCTAAATGGGCCCAATAGAGATCGGCATGGGCGGCAAAGACCAGGGTCTGCAGGTAATGGAAAAAGCCCCAGGGCTGGGAAAAGGCACCGATGATCCGCCCCTCCTCCACCGAGAGGTTTTTGCGGATGCGGGCAAAGATCGCATCAAAATTTCCACGCTCCCGAAGGCAGGAAAGGGCGCAACCGTTGTCGTGGACATACCGGCAGCCCTCCCAAAAGCCAAAAGTGAGCCGAAGAGGCTTCTCCTCGCCGAAGAAATGGGGAATTACCAGCCCATATTGCTCCTTTTGCACCTGCAGGGCGGCGTAAAAGACCTTCTCCAGCGCCTCGGGCTCCATAAATTTGGCGGCGGGGCGCCAATCCCGCAAAGCCTTGGCGCGGTGGGCCTTTTCCTGCAAGGCTTGCCGCAGAAGACCCAGCTCGGCGATCACATCGTCATAGATCTCCCGATCGGTCATTGCCAGCGTATCGGCGATGGAAAAATCCTCCCGAAAAGCAGGGTTGGCAGAGGGGCGGTTGGCAGGCTCCAAGGCCTTTACCGCCGCCAAAAAGGCAAGATCGGCGGAAAGGAGAGTCCCGCCCCGCTCCTGCAGTACTTTTTGCAAAAGGGCGGTATTCTCCTTGAAGAAATCGGCAGTATCGGCGGCGCGGTTGGCCCGAAAGCCCCGATAAAGCAGAGTCCCGCTCCCCCGAAAGACCCGCTTGAAGAGAAAGCGCAGCCGCTCCTCCTCAAAAGGGGGGAACTCCCCATGATCATAAGGGGTAAGCCCTTGGTATTTTTGGGCGCAATGCTCCGCCATGGCCATCAGCAGGCAGGTGGCGGTGAGGCAGGGGAGCGCCAGCTCCCGTTGGATGCGCTCGGCCTGCTCTGTAAGATGTTTTAAAAAGATGGTTGGATTCATAAAGC
Source organism: Eubacteriales bacterium (assembly GCA_045603925.1). GTDB lineage: Bacteria > Bacillota > Clostridia > Oscillospirales > QAKW01 > QAKW01. The sequence continues at coordinate 15,039 of JAZUNB010000078.1, read as the reverse complement.
ACCTCCCAAAATGGAAATAGCGGCGCGAACATCCTCGGGGGAAAGCCCCTCCCGCAGATTGGAGGTGCGGACGAAATGTCCGCGGAGGAAATCGGCGCTTAAAAAGCGGTCGTCCAATACCGCGAAGGTTTCGGTGGGGTTGGCCGCCAGCCAAGCGGCGATCTCCTGCTCTCTTCCTTCGGAAAGAGCAGGGGTTTTATCATAAACGGTCAGCCCATAGGATGCAAAAAGACGGTCCAGCGCGGAGCCCTTTTGCCAATGCTCCCGCCAGGAGGAGGTCAATACAACAGCGGCCTCGGTGGCATCGGTCAGCTCCTTTAAAAGGGCCATACGGGAGGGATCCAGGCAAACCCCCGCTTCTCTATGGCGGCGCAGATAGCCTAAGGAATTGAGCACACCGTCGATATCCAGAAACAAGACCTTCATTTTTCACCCCTCCTTTTTAAACCAGTTTAACATAGAACATTCGGTATTGCAACCGCTCTTTTCTTTTGATATAATTTGGATATTAGTATTTACAAGGAGCGCAAAAATGAAGATCAAAGGTGCTATTTTCGATATGGACGGAACCCTGGTGGATTCCTTGGGCTATTGGCAGATGCTCTGGGAGGCAATGGGGCGGCATTTCGGTTATGGTGAGGGCTTCCGCCCCTCTGCCGCCGATGATAAGCAGGTGCGTACCATGACCATCCGCGACGCTATGGAGCTGATCCATCAGCGGTATCATCTGGGAAAAAACGGTCAGGAGCTGACCGATTTTGCCAATGCCGATACCGTTCGGTTTTATAAAGAGGATGTAAAGGCCAAGGCAGGGGTGCTTCCCTTTCTTGCCTATTTGAAGGAGCAGGGGATCCCCATGTGCATCGCCTCGGCTTCTGCCAAGGATCTGGTGGAGATCGCGGTAGAATATTGCGGCCTTGCCCCTTATGTGGATACCCTCATCTCCTGCGCCGATATCGGCAAGGGGAAGGATCAGCCCGATGTTTTTCTGGCGGCGCTGGACTGCCTCGGAACGCCCAAGGAGGAGACCTTTGTGTTTGAAGATTCCTATCTTGCGGTAAAGACCGCCACCGAAGCGGGCTTCCCCACGGTTGGCATCTGGGATCCCCATACCTTCGACCATGATAAGCTAAAGGCTACTGCCACCTTCTATATTGATGAAGGGGAGACCTTGGAGAAGCTGATGCAATGAGAAACGCTTATATTGTGTTGAGCCAGACCGGAACGGTGCTCTCCCGCATCCTCAAGGTCATTACCGGCGATGAATATAACCACGCTTCCATCAGTCCCTATAAGGATCTTCATAAAATGTATTCCTTCGGCAGAAGGCATCCCTATAATCCCTTTTGGGGCGGATTTGTGGTGGAGTCCAAGGATTTCGGTACCTTCAAGCGGTTTTCCAAGACCCGTGCGCAGGTCTTGGCGGTGCCTATGGAGGAGGAAAAGCATCAGGCTCTTTCGGCGATGCTGGAGACCATGGCGGCCGACCGCAAAAAATACCATTATAACTATCTGGGGCTGACCTTGGCCGCCCTTCGGATCCATAAGAAATGGGACAATTATTTTTATTGCTCCGAGTTTGTGAAGGAAATGCTCTGCCGCCAGCAGGTGGAGGGCGCGGCGGAGCTGCCGCCCATCATCCATCCCGTTCATTTCTGCGCCCTGCCCGCCGCCCGCACCGTTTACCGCGGAAAGCTGAAAGATTATCAATAAAAACCGTTATATCCTGATGATTCTTTTGTGTTGCTTTACGGCGTAATCAAGGGCGATCCCGGTTCCGCTTTTACGGGTGGTCGGTGCGATTTGTTCATTGTAGTAAATAATGCAGATCCGGCTACGATCGATCATTTCGTAGTTGCGCTCAACATAAGAAGCCCTTCCGGCATGGAGGATCTTTTCGGGGTAATAGGTGTCCTCGTAGTTTTCCAGCAAGTATTTTTTATAGTGATCGCTTATATAAGGATATTCTGCCCGTACATAAATGCGCTTTATGTATGGGTATTTTTCTTTTATTTGGGTTACGATTTCAAGGCACAGACTATCAAAACGGCTCTTGCTTCCAAAAAGGAATGTATCGATCCCTTCCTCCACGATCAGGCGTTCAACGATCTCAAAAAGTTGTGCTCTTTGTTCCTTGGTTTCATTGATTGTTCGGTGGCCGAAAAAGCAACAGGTGTTTTTCTTCATAGCACCCTCCTCTAAAAAATAATAGATATACCATATATCTATTATCAACATTGTAACACAGAATACATCTAAAATAAATACACAATATATTTATAATGAGGTGTGTTTATGGCCATCAAGAGTGTTTCCATCAGAATTGAAGAAGAAATGTTGAATAAAATCGCGTACATTGCTGATTATGAGGGAAGAAGTGTAAACAGTCAGGTGCTGGTATTAATAAGAGAAAATATTAAGGCTTTTGAAGAAGCAAATGGTGCTATTGACGGGGATATTGCTCCTGCATCAAATGTAAAACCGACGCGCAAATAATAAAAAACTCTCTGCTGAATTTCAGCAGAGAGTTTTTTGTCTTATAACCTTCAAAAATCTTTTTATTTAAGGGACTGCTCAAATATAAAGCGGTCAATGGCCTGCTGCTGGATGACCTCTCTTAGATCGGAGCTTTGCTTGGATAAGCGAACGGTGATCAGCAGAGAGAAAAACAGCAGGAGGAAGAAGCCGACCATATAGATCAGGTTGGAGGGCGCCTCCACCTGCAAAAGCTCTGCCAGGAAGGAAGCGATCTCGGGGAAGATCGCCACCAGGATCATGGCAGGGGCGATCAACAGCCAGGAAAGGGAGTATTTCAACAGCAGTCTGCGGCGGTTGACATTATGAATGACCATCAGAATAAAGATGGTGGCAGTAAGGATCAGGGCGATCCGAATGGCAAGAGAAAGCATCAGCGCACCCCCTTCTGCGTGCCGGTGATGATGATCGCCAGCGAGACCTTGATCATGTAGTAAACGGATTTCAGCGGGCTGATGGAGGAAGCGCCGCCGCTTCGCTCAAACATCCGAACCGCCACCTCCCGATAGGAAAAGCCGTGCTTGGAAAGATCCACCAGGGATTCCGGCTCGGGATAGTCTACCGGATAATCCTTGCTGAAATGCGCGATCACCGCCTCATTGGCCGCCCGATAGCCGGAGGTGCAGTCCAGAACCGTCTGCTTGGAGAAGAGGCGGATCAGGCGGGATAAAAAGCGGATCCCCACCCGCCGCATAAAGGTGGATTGGAATTCATTGCTGTTGGGTTCAATAAAGCGGGAGCCCACCGCAAGATCCGTGTCCCCCGCCAGAATGGGCTCTAAAAGAGCGGGGAGGGAGAAGATATCGTGCTGACCGTCGCCGTCAAACTGCACCGCGATGGAATAGCCCGCCCGCTCGGCGTATTTATAGCCGGTCTGCACCGCTCCGCCGATCCCTAAGTTGCGGGCAAGGGTGATCACGGGAATGTGATTTCGGCGGCAGATCTGCTCGGTATCGTCGGCAGAGCCGTCGTTGATCACAATGTAGTCCACCGTATACCGCGGATCGGTATGCCCCCGCCGAAAGTCCTCAATGCGGGCGCAGACGGCGGCGATATTTTCCGCCTCGTTATAAGCGGGTATGATCAGAAGAACCTTTTTCATCATTTCACATCCTTTGAAATATAAAAGCATCCCGGTGCCAGCCAGGTTGCGGTCATCAGCGGGTAGGCATAGCGCAAAAGGGCGATGGGAGAGAGCAGCTGCAGCAGCCAGCTTAACAGTAAAAAGACCAGCAGGCCCCCTGCGGTGCGGTTGCGATGATAGAGGGAGAGCCCCAAAAGGGAGAGCACCGCCCAGAAATAAATGCCCGGCTTAAAGAGCAGATCCAAAAGGGGAAGCTCTTGGAAGCTGCCCTTGGCGATAGACTGATAAAAGGCCCGTCCTTGCGGCCAAAGCTCGGGATCGGTCACCGAAATGGCGGCACTGATCTCCTTGGAATTGGTTTCGATATACGCGTGCCAGATGCGGGGATCGGGATAGGGGGATTCGGGATACCAATACCCCACATTCAGCCCCAAAAAGGCATCGATATAAGCGGCGGGGTGCTTGAAGAGCAGGCGGAGCCAAAGGGAGACCACCTTCATGGGCTCCTTGCTGATGGCCTCCCGATCGGCAAAGTTTTTCACCGGATCGGCCAGGCGGGAATGATAGTTTTTCCAGACCTCTTCGGGGAGGTATTGCTCCAGCTCCCGAAGATCCTCTTGGGAGAGCAGACCGTCATAAGCGCAGCGGGCCATCTGCTGAAGGGGCACCGAAAGCATTTCGGTGAACCGCCCCTCCTGCACCCGGAGGGCTTGGTTCAAGGCGGCGCGGCCACCGTAAAAACCCACCACGCAAAGGAGGCAAAGGGCCAGCGCCGCCCAGCGGCGGCGGGGGAGCAGGAATACCAAAACAGGAATAAAGACCAAAAAGACATAGATGCCGGTATTGCGCATCAGTGCCATGGCCACAACGGCGAAAATGTAAACCACCCAGAACCAAGGGCGAGTAAGCCGCTCCGGCTGCTGCAGCAGCCGGGCGATCAGCAGCAACACCCCAATGGTGCAGGCAGCGAACAAAACATCCTTGGTGGCATTCACCGCGAAAAGGGGATGGATGGGTAAGAGGGCAAACCAAGCGAGAGCGCCCCATGGAAGAATGGGCGCGGATCCTTTTTTTCGCAAAAAGGCAACCACCCCTGCAAAAGAGGCGCTTAAGGCCAGCATCTGAACCAAAGAATAAAGGGCGGCGCCGAGGGTATAGGAGCGGATGGCCTTCCCCAGAGAAAAGCAACCCCAGGCAAGGAGAGTATGGAGCAGGGGATGATCGGCAGTGAGGGTCCCCTCGCTGATCCCTGCCAGCTGGGTGGGGATATCATAGGCAAGAATGCCGGGGTAAAAGGCAATAAAGCAGGGAAGCCAGCAGATAAAGATCGCGCCCCAGCTGATAAAGAACAGCTTTTTGGGGGAGAGCGCCTGCGCCTTTTTGGAAAAGGTGCAGGAAAAGAGCAGGAGAAGGGCGGCGGTAAAGATGCCGCCAAGACCTATGGTGATCAGCCCCTTTTCCAAGAGGCCGCCCCAAGACCATAAAAGGCGATCCTGCAGGAATAATTCACAGCCGCAGGCGGTGCAAAGGCCGAAAAAGGCCCCCAAAGGAAGGGTATATTTCAGCCTGCGGGCGGTGATCCGCGGGAAGGCGAGATAGCAAAGCCCGAAGAAGGCGCCTGCCAAAAAGAGCAGGAGGGCGATATTGCCAAAGGTCCATAGAAAGACCTCGGTCCGGCGGGAGCAGATAAAGCCCCAAAGCCCCAAAGCCGCCGCGGCGGCGGAAAGGCCTGCCCGTAAAATGCGGTTATTCAATATCATCGCCTCCTTTTCCCTTCATTATATTATTTGTTTGAGGGTGTGTCAAGTTCGGCGTCGGGGCAGACGATCTTATTCTCGGCAGACCCATCCTGCAGATAGCCCAAAATGTTGGAAACGGTGGTTTCGGCGATGTTGTCCAGGGCCTCCTCCGTGAGAAAGGCCTGATGGGAGGTGACGATCACATTGGGCATGGAGATCAGCCGCGCCAAGGTATCGTCGGCCACAATATGCCCCGAGAAATCCTCAAAGAAAAACTCCTCCTCTTCTTCATACACATCCAGGCAGGCACCGCCGATCCGCCGCTCCTTGATGGCGGTAAGCAGGGCCTCGGCATCGATGAGGGCGCCGCGGGAGGTATTGATGATCACCGCGTTCTTTTTCATCAGCCGAATGGCGTCATCGTTGATGATATGATCGGTCTCCCGCGTCAAGGGGCAATGGAGAGAGATGATATCGCTTTGGGAAAGGAGGGTGGGAAGGTCGGCATAGGTGACCCCCTCCAGCTCCTTGGGGTATTTATCATAGGCCAGAACCCGCATCCCGAAGCCCTTGCAGATATCGATAAAGCAGCAACCGATCTTGCCGGTGCCCAAAACCCCCACTGTTTTGCCGTGGAGATCAAAGCCGGTGAAGTTGTTGAGGCTGAAATTAAAGTCGCGGGTGCGGATATAGGCCTTATGAATGCGGCGGATAGAGGTCAGCAGCATCGCAATCGCGTGCTCCGCCACCGCATAGGGGGAATAGGCGGGCACATGGAAGACCGCCAGCTTGCCCTCGGCGTATTTGAGATCCACATTATTATAGCCCGCGCACCGCAGGGCAATGAGCTTGACCCCCTCCTCCCGAAGGCGGTCGATCACGGCGGCATTGACCGTATCGTTCACAAAAACGCAGACCCCCTCACAGCCCTTGGCCAGGGTGGCGGTATCCTCATTGAGCTTGGTTTCGTAAAATTTAAAGGTCAGCCCCCGCTCCTTGCCGTAATGCTCAAAGGAAGGGCGGTCATAGGGCTTGGTATCAAAAAAAGCAATTTTCATTATATTTTCCTCCAACTGTAGTTTGTGAAAAACCGCTCCCACTTATGCGGGAGCGGTCTTGTTTATTCTTCAATAAAGTTTTCGGGGCGGAAGGATTTAATGACCCGCTGATTGATCTTTACGGGGTTCTCCTCCTTCCATTTGGCCAAAAGCTCATCGATCTCATCGGATCGCAAAAGCTCTAAGGTCTCCTGCTGAACCTCTTTGGTCCAAAGCTTTTCGGTGGTTCCCTCATAGCGCTTGATAACAGCAAAGGCGGATTCCATCTCCACCATCCGCACCTCTCCCACCGCCATATCCAAAGCGGCGGTGGTGAGGGCTTCATCGTAGCCCCCCTCTTCGCTGATGGTGAGACCGTCTCCATCGGTGCCCTCATCGCCGTAAAGCTGGATCACCTCATCGAAAAGATCCACATCGCTGGGGCGGGTGGCGGTCTCCAGCGCCTCCTCCGCCTTACGCTTGGCGGCGGCGATCTCATCCTCGGTCAGGCTCTCGCCGGTCTGGGCATCGGTCTTATAGAGCAAAAGGGCCTTCACCTGGGCGAAATGCAGGTTATACCAATCCATCAGATCCTTGGGAGAGGTGTCCTTACGGACGCCCTTTTCGCCGAAGTAATAATGCACCACCGCGTCTTTTTGCGCGTGGGCATAAAGCTCGGCCTCATATTCTTCATAGGTATAATTGCGCTCCTCCAGAATGGTATGGAAGGCGCTCATACCGCCTGCCGCCTCCACCGTTTCTTCCAGATCGGTCTTGATATCGTTGACCGCCTCCTCCGAAAGGGTCAGCCCCAATTGCTCAAATTGGATCTCAAAAAGCTTTAAGTTGGTCAGCTGATCGCAGGTGGTATCCACCATCATCTGGGAGAGGGTCTTTCCCTCCTCCACCTCGGTCTGCCAAAGCTCCGCCGAATCCGCCTGGTTGAGGGCGGTAAGGTAATTCTTGCGGGTCAGCATAATGGTGCGGGAATAATCACCCTCGGTGATGATCTTCTCGCCCACCTTGATGGCATAGGCCTCCTTGCCGCAACCGCTGAGCAGAAGCAATAATAATAAAACGCTGATGATACGAATGGCTTTTTTCATGGTACTCTCCTTTAGTGCATTCTTTTGATATTATACCATTAAAAATATGGGTTGTAAATAGTTGTATAAAATGCTAAAATAAGTTTTATGAAAAAGAATGAAAAAGTAATTGTGACAATTGAAGACTATACCGATGAGGGCTTCGGCGTCGCCCGCCACGAGGGATATGTATTGTTTATCCCCAATACCGTTGCGGGAGAAGAGGCGGAGGTTTTGGTGGTCAAGGCGGGAAAAAGCTTTGGCTACGGCAAGGTCCTGCGCTTTTTGAAGACCGCTCCCTGCAGAGTGGAGCCGGAGTGCGCTCTTGCCCGCCGTTGCGGCGGTTGCGCCTTCTGGCATCTCTCCTATGAGGAGGAGGCGCGCCTCAAGGAAAAGCGGGTGGAAAACCATCTCAAGCGGATCGGCGGCATCGAAACCGCCATCTCGCCCATCCTTTTCGCCAAAAGCCAGACAGCCTATCGCAATAAGGCGCAATTCCCCATCCGTCAGCTGAAGGGGGAGCCCCAAGGGGGCTTTTATGCCGCCGGCAGTCATGGAGTGGTCAGCGGCGCGCCCTGCAAGATCCAGCCCGCTCTCTTTAATGAATTGCTGGAATGGACCCTTGATTTTATGAAAAAAGAGGGGATCCCCGCCTATGAGGAGGTAGGGTATAGCGGAGTAGTGCGCCATCTGTATCTAAGGCAGGGGGAGGCAACGGGGCAGGTATTGGTCTGCCTGGTGATCAACGGCACCGATTTTAAAGAAAAAAGGCGGTTCGCCCGGGGCATCACCGAGGCGTTCCCGCAGGTCAAGACCGTTTGCATCAATTATAATAACCGCAATACCAATGTGGTCCTCGGCAAAGATACCGAGATCGTTTTGGGTGAGGGATTTATGGAGGATCTGCTTCTGGGGAAGCGCTATCGCATCGCCCCCAAGGCCTTTTATCAGGTCAACCGCCGCCAGACAGAGGTGCTGTATCAAAAGGTCATCGACCTTCTGGAGCTTTCGGGCGAAGAGCGCCTCTTGGATCTCTATTGCGGTATCGGTACCATCGGCCTTTCCATGGCAGAAAAAGTGAAGGAGCTGGTGGGGGTGGAGATCGTCCCCGAAGCCATTGAGAATGCCAAAGAAAACGCCCGCCTCAACGGAGTTGCCAATGCGGAATTTTTCTGCGCCGATGCCAAAGAGGCCGCCAAGCGCTTTGCGGAAGAGGGTAAGCAATTTGATTGCATTGTGGTGGATCCGCCCCGTAAGGGCTGTGATCAGCAGACCCTCGATGCCATCCGCAAAATGGCACCGAAAAAATTGGTCTATGTATCCTGCAATTCCGCCACCTTGGCAAGAGATCTCAAAATTCTGAGCGAGGATTTCGAGATCAAAAATGTAACGCCGGTAGATCTGTTTCCGAGAACCCATCATGTGGAAACCGTCGTTCTTTTGGAACGGGCGGTTTCCGCAACTACGGCGAAAGCAAACAGTAAGGAAAAGAAATGAAAAATAAAACCCTTGCAACTATATATGTATTATTAGCGGCGGCCCTTTGGGGAACCATGGGGCTGTTTGTGCGCTATTTCTCTGCCATAGGTCTCGGGTCCATGGACATTGTGGCCCTTCGGGTGCTGGTGGCGGCGGTGGCGCTGCCTGCGGTGGTTGGCATTTTAAAGCCCGACGGTTTTCGGGTGCGATGGAAGGATCTTTGGGTCTTTTTCGGCACCGGTATGCTCTCCATCGCCATGTTTACTTATTGCTATTTCAGCACCATCCAAGCAACCTCTATGGGAGTGGCGGCGGTGCTGCTGTATTCGGCGCCGGTGATCGTGGTATTGCTGTCGGCGCTCCTTTTCAAAGAAAAGATCACCTGGGTCAAGGCCGCCGCCTGCCTGATCGCCTTTTTGGGCTGTGTTCTGGTCAGCGACCTGAAGGGCGGCTCCATCCCTTTATCGGCGCTCTTGACGGGGGTCCTTTCGGCGGTGGGCTATGCGCTTTATAGCATTTTCAGCCGCTGCGCCATGAACCGTCATTACCATTCCTTTACCATCATTCTCTATACCTTTTGGTTTTCTCTGTTCGGCGTTTTGCCCTTTGCCGACCTGCCTGCAACGGTGGAAAAATTGAACGGAGCAGGCGCCGCGGCTTGGGGGATCATGGTGCTGATGGGAGTGGTCACCGCCATTCTGCCCTATGCCTTTTATACCTTGGGCCTTTCGGCCTTGGAGGCAGGCAAGGCCTCGGTAATGGCCTCCCTGGAGCCGGTGGTGGCGACTTTGCTTGGTCTGCTCGTCTTCCGCGAGATCCCCTCGCCCCTCAGCTTCCTGGGGATCGTTTTGGTGCTGGCAGGGGTTCTGCTGTTGAATGTAAAATGGAAAAACTGACCTTTGAAAATTGCAATTTATGCCCGCGGCTTTGCGGAGTGGATCGCACCAAGAGCCTTGGTGCCTGCCGCTCCTCCGATGAGATGAAGATCGCCCGCGCCGCCCTTCATTTTTGGGAGGAGCCGCCCATCTCCGGCGAGCGGGGGAGCGGAACAGTGTTTTTTTCGGGCTGTAATCTGGGCTGTATCTATTGCCAGAATCGGCAGATCAGCCGCGATGGAGTGGGGAAGAGCGTTTCTTCTGCGGAATTGGCGGAGATCTTCGGCCGACTGGAGCAGGAGGGCGCCCATAACATCAACTTGGTGACCCCCACCCATTTCTCCGTTGCCATTGCCGAAAGTGTTGCGCGCTACCGCAAGGCGGGCGGAAAACTGCCGATCGTTTATAATACCGGCGGCTATGAGCGGGAAGAGGCCATTGATTTTTTGAAAGGGACGGTGGATATTTATCTCACCGACCTGAAATATGCCGAAAGCGAATCTGCCGCCCGTTACAGCGCCGCCCCCGATTATCCCGCGGCGGCAAGAGCCGCTCTTCTGCGCATGGTGCAAACCGTTGGTGCACCCTCCTTCGATGAAGAGGGGATGCTGAAGAAGGGCGTCATCGTGCGGCTTTTGGTGTTGCCGGGAATCGAGCACGAGGCCATGATGAACCTTCGGTATCTCAAGGAGACCTTCGGGGATGGGATCATCATCAGCCTGATGAACCAATATACCCCCATAGGAGAGGATCTGCCGCCGGAGCTGCGGCAACCGCTGGCCGAGGCCGCCTATCAAACGGTGGTGGACTATGCCCGCTCTCTCCATTTCAAATATGCCTATATCCAGGAGGGCGGAACCGCTGAGGAAAGCTTTATTCCGTCTTTTTTAGAAAAGGAGTATCAAGAATGAAGATCCTTTGTTTGGGAGATATTGTCTCCGAAGCCGGTCGGATCGCTCTGCAAAAGCGGTTGGCGGGCATCAAACAAAAATATCAGCCCGATTGCATCATCATTAACGGAGAAAACGGTGCCATCGGCAACGGCATTGACCGTCGGACGGTGGAAGACCTTTTCGCCCTCGGCGCCGATGTGATCACCGGCGGAAACCATTCCTTTCAGCGTAAGGGCGCCAAGGAACTGCACGAAGAGACCGAATGCCTTTTGCGCCCTGCCAATTGGCTCAATGATCCCTATGGGTGCGGAGAATGCCGACTGGATCTGGGGGCCTTTGATCTAAGGGTGATCTCTTTGCAGGGCTCTCTTTATATGAGCAACTGCGAAAACCCCTTTACCGCGCTGGATCGGCTTTTGGCCGAGAGCACACCGCGGGATGTGACCATTGTGGATTTCCACGCCGAGGCCACTTCGGAAAAGCAGGCGCTGGCAAGATACGCCGATGGGCGGGTGGCCTTGATTTTCGGCACCCATACCCATGTACAGACCAACGATGCCTGCATTCTGCCCAAGGGAACGGGGTATCTTACCGATCTCGGAATGTGCGGCTCCCAGCATAGTATCCTGGGAAAAGGGCTTGCGCCCTGTATCCATAACTTTGTGGATCCCGAAAACCGCATGAAGATCACCGACGGGGAAGCCCCCTATATGATCAACGGTCTTTTGGCGGAGATCGACCCCAAAAGCAAACAATGTCGATCCTTGGAGCTGATAAATATCAAGGAAATCAATTGACAAATCCATTGGTTTGTGCTAAACTTTCAAAGTGCCGCCGGTGTGGCGGAACTGGCAGACGCCCGGGACTTAAAATCCCGTGGGAAGTGATTCCCGTACCGGTTCGATTCCGGTTTCGAGCACCAAGAAAAGCCATCCTGTAGGATGGCTTTTTTTATTGTCTCAAAACCGGCTTTTTTTATTTTATGACTTGAATTTCGACAAAATAAGTGATAAAATGATAAAAAATATAAAAGATGTGAAGAGAGTATGAGTAAGAATAAAGAAAATAACATATTAAATATGTTTTTGTCTGTTGTAGTGGTGCTTTCTATTACGCTGATTGGTGTGTTTTTGCTTAAAGCTGATAATGAGAGCGAGTTTTTAAAAACCGTGCAGGACACAGAAACGACATATATACCAAGCGAAGATTCACCTGCATCAATGCTTATAGATATTAACACAGCTCCAAAAGAGGAGCTTATGCTCTTAGACTGTATAGGCAAAAAAAGAGCTGAGGCAATAATTGAGTACAGAAAGGACAAACCATTTGAAACCATAGAAGATATTTATAATATAGAAGGCATTGGAAATGCTATATTCAGTGAGATAAAAGATAAAATATGTGTAAAATAAGCACCCGAATTTTCGGGTGCTTATTTTAGTATAAGTTTATATTAACATTGTTTTTTGTAACATCAAGCACTGCATACTGTTCTTTGAAATAGCCAATAGAACCTGGGTTTAAAATATGCAGTCCGTCAGAAAAATCATAAAACTGTCTGTGAGTGTGTCCGAAAAGGCAAATGTCGCAATTTGAAGAGATTGCTTTTGATTTTAGCTCGTAAAGAGACATTTTAACATGCTCGAGATGACCGTGAGTTATATAAATTCTGTGCTCCTCAGCCTGAACAATGTGAAAATAGGAATCGTTCCTTAAAAAGTCATTGTTTCCGCAAACGCTTTTTATTGCATGGGTTTTGCCATAAACGGAGTTTAAATAAAAAACATCATCTGCCATATCGCCTAAATGAATAATATGCGTTATATCCTTGTGTGTTTCAATAGCCTTATCCATTCCGTTTGTGTAATTATGACTGTCTGAAAAAACTAAAAATTTCACTTTTATCCCTCCACAATGCGTTCCATTTATATTATAAGATATTTTTATTTCGTTGTAAACATTATATTTTAAAAACATATTGCAAAAAAGCTTAAAAAGTAGTATAATTAGTATAAATATGATAGATTTGTACTATATATAGTTTTGTACAAAGGAAGATAAAGAGGAATTTATAGACGATGAAGAATAAAAAGTGGATATTGATGTCGCATGAGCACAGTGCTGAGGATGTTTTAAAAATCAGCCGTGAATGTGGCGTGCCTCCTGTTATTGCAACGATTTTAATGAACAGGGGAATTGACGAGCCTTAAGGATTTATAAATCCTAAAGAGGATTTACTTCTAGACCCGTTTTTGATGCGTGGTATGGAAGAGGCAACTAAAAGAATAATTGAGGCTATAGAAAACCATGAAAAAATTGCAATTTACGGCGACTATGATGTCGACGGAATAACCTCAACCGCAATAATGGTAAAGTTCTTAAGGTCAAGAAGAGCGGATGTTTCATACTATATTCCTGACAGATTGGAAGAGGGCTATGGAATTAACAAGGGTGCGATTGATAAGATTGCAGACAGCGGTGTTACTCTTTTAATTACGGTTGACTGCGGCATTACTGCCGTTTCGGAAATTGAGTATGCTAAAGAAAAAGGAATAGACACCATAATTACCGACCATCACGAGTGTAAGGACGAAACACCTGATGCTTTTTGTCTGTTAAACCCTAAGCAGCCTGACTGCCCGTATCCTTTTAAAAAGCTTGCAGGCGTTGGTGTTGCATTTAAACTTTTGCAGGCTTTAACATTTAAGATGCGTTTTCATATGAGAGAGCTCATCGAGGAGTATGTTGACTTAGTTGCTATAGGAACAATAGCCGATGTCATGCCTTTGGTTGGCGAAAACAGAATAATTGTAAAAAAAGGCTTAGAGCTCTTAAAGTATACTATGAACAAAGGGATAAAGGCTCTTGCCGATATTGCTGAAATTGATTTATCTAATGTGCAAACGGGCACAATAGGATATATGATTGCTCCAAGAATTAACGCTGCAGGAAGAATGGGCGACCCGAGGTGCGCGGTAGAGCTTCTGCTTGCAACCGATGATTTGTCAGCACAAAGATATGCAGAGCAGTTAAATAGCGAAAATCGTGAGCGTCAGGAGACCGAAATTAAAATATATGAAGATGCACTTCATATGATTGAAAGTACGCCGTCATACAATGATGATTTAGTGCTTGTTTTATCACACGAAAACTGGCATCATGGAATTATCGGTATAGTAGCATCAAAGCTATCTGAAAGGTTTAATAAGCCGTGTATTTTGATTAGCACAGATGATGAAATGGGAAAAGGTTCAGGAAGAAGTATAAAACCCTTTAACCTTTTTAAAGCTTTAGAGCAGTGTCAGGATTCACTTTTAAAATTTGGAGGGCATGAGCTTGCAGCAGGACTTTCTGTTTATCCTGACAAGGTAGATGAATTCAGAGAAAAAATTAACGCTATTGCAAAGGACACGCTAACCGAAGAGGATTTTACACCTCTTTTGTATATTGATTCAGAGCTTCCGCCACAGTACATAAATATGAATACTGCTGAGCGTTTGACGGTTTTAGAACCCTACGGAATGGGCAATGCAAGCCCTGTGTTTTTCGCAGAAAATCTTACAGTAACACATATAAGACCGCTGAGCAATGGAAAGCACATAAAACTTTCGCTTCGCGCAGGCGAGTTTACAGTTGACGCAGTTGGCTTTAATATGGGTGAGCTTTCAGAAACATTAAATAATAATGACATAATTGATATAGCATTTAATCTTGATATAAATATATATCGTGGAATGCGTCAGCTTCAGGTTTTAATTAAGGATGTAAAGTTAAGCAAAATTAGTGATTAGAGGCGAGATAATGAACGATTCAGGCCATAGCTATAATGAGCTAAAAGCAAGAGTTTTAGAAACAAATCCCAATCAGAATATAGAAAAGCTTGAAAAAGCATATGCTTTAGCACTTTATGCCCATGAGGGACAGATGCGTGAATCGGGTGAGCCTTATATTTCACACCCTTTAGAAGTTGCGTATATATTAGCCGACTTAGAGCTTGATATAGAAACCCTGGTTTCAGCACTGTTGCATGATGTTGTTGAGGATACTGAATATACTATAGCAGACATTGAGCGTGAGTTTGGCGAAACTGTTGCAGTAATTGTTGATGGCGTTACAAAACTTGGTAAAATTCAGTACACAACCGCCGAGGAGCAACAGGTTGAAAACCTAAGAAAAATGTTTCTTGCAATGGCAAAGGATGTAAGGGTTATCTTAATTAAGCTTGCTGACCGTCTTCACAATATGCGTACTATAAAGGCAAAGTCTGAGGATAAGCAACGCCAAAAAGCGAGAGAAACCTTAGAGGTTTATG
>JAZUNB010000077.1:0-5763 GCA_045603925.1 Eubacteriales bacterium | reverse complement strand
TATGACTCTACTGCTTGCAACTTTATTTCTGCACTGTATTTCTTGTTCTTGTGCGTTCTTTTTGACATAAAATAACCCCCTTAGTGTAGTCTTGAAAACTTTTTGTTTTTTCAAGTGTCTACTCTAAGGGGATTATATCAGAGATTTGCAGGCTCTGTTTTCTATTATTTAAGGATCCGGGGTTGTTCGTTGCGGTAGGCTCTCGGTGTTTGTTTTTTGATCCGTTTGAAGATCCTGGTGAAGTAACTGTGGTCATTGAAGCCGCAGCTCAAGGCGATCTCCGTTACGGAAAGCTCGGTGGTGCGAAGCATCATAGCTGCCTGCTCAATGCGGTAATCAATAAGATAATCAATGGGCGTACTGCGGGTGACGGCTTGAAAAACGCGGCAAAAATAGCCGGTATTCATCCCGGCAATATCAGCCAGGGTCTGAAGGGTAATGGGCTCGCCGTAATGCTCCTCAATGTATTTCAGGGTCGCTTTGATCCGGTCGATCCGATGGGTTCTCGGCAGGGGATCGCGGAGGGAAGGAGTATACCGTTCGCTGCTTAGAATATTTTCAAATAAAAGACATAAACAGCCGATTGTCCCAAGGGCGGAAACGGGCTCTTCGGCTCTGCAGTTTTTCATCAGCTTTTCGGCAAATAAACAAACTCCATCCTTTTCTTTGGCGGGAAAGTAGATTCGGGGAAGCAATTCCAGGCGGTAAAAGGGGCGAAGCTGCTTTTTAAGTAGTTCCGCAGTACGAAACAGCCCGTGAAGATCAAAAACAAAGCATTCATAGACGCAGTTTTCGGGGATGCCGCGATGAAGCATACTGTCCCGAATCAAAAGGACATCCCCTGCGGCGGCGCGGATCTCTTGGTCATCTGCCCAAAGGGTAAAGACCCCGCTTTGAATGCGGATCAACTCCCATTCAGTGTGCCAATGGGCAGACATTACATAGCGGGGATGGCGGGCATCCACATAATAATACTCGGCGGGAAATTCCTTGGTGCCATGCTGTTTTCTTTCATAAAATGCCAATGGATGCATCAGATCATCTCCCAAAAAGTGAATATAATTATAGTTTATGCCATTATACTTCAAGAATGGTCTCCCTGTCAATGATATAATGAAATCAAGAATTCAACCAGAAGGGAGCTTTTATAATGGCAGAAAAAAGATATGTAGGCGATTATCCGGTGATCGGGATCCGCCCGGTGGTAGACGGCCGTCGCGGTCCTATGATGCTTCGGGAATCTTTGGAGCCTCAGGTATGGGCGATGGCGAAGGCGGCCAAAAAACTTTTTGAAGAGAACCTTTTTTATTCAAACGGAGAACCGGTGAAGGTGATCCTGGCCGATACCTGTATCGGGCGGGTGCCCGAGGCGGCGGCCTGCGCCGATAAGTTCAAAAAGGAGGGCGTGGATATCACCTTGTCCGTGACGCCCTGCTGGTGCTACGGCTCCGAAACCATGGATATGGATCCTATGACCATCAAGGGTGTCTGGGGCTTTAACGGGACCGAGCGCCCCGGCGCTGTGTATCTTGCCGCTGTTTTGGCGGGCCACGCTCAAAAGGGTCTGCCTGCCTTCGGTATCTATGGCCATGAGGTTCAGGATCTGGATCAGATCGCCCAGATCCCCGGGGATGTAAAAGAAAAACTGTTGCGTTTCGGTCGCGCCGCAGTGGCGGTGGCTACTATGCGGGGCAAATCCTATCTGCAGATCGGCTCTCAATGTATGGGCATTGCCGGCTCTATTGTGGATCAGGATATGATGGAAAGCTATTTCGGTCTGCGGGTGGAATCGGTGGATGAGGTAGAGATCCTCCGCCGTATGGAAGAAGGCATTTATGACGAAAAGGCATATCAAAAAGCCCTTGCCTGGACCAAGGAGCATTGCAAGGAAGGGCGGGATGATAATCCTAAAAGCGTTTCCTTCTTGGGTGAGGAGCGCGCCATAAAATTCACGCCCGAAGAAAAGGAAAAGCAATGGGAATTCACGGTCAAGATGTATTGCATCATCAAGGATCTGATGGCGGGCAATCCTAACCTGCCCGATGCCTTTGAAGAGGAAAAGATTGGCCATAATGCCATTGTCGGCGGTTTTCAGGGCCAGCGGCAGTGGACCGATCATTGGCCCAATTGCGATTATCCCGAGGCTCTGCTCAGTTCTACCTTTGATTATGAGGGCGCCCGCGAGCCCTTCACTCTGGCAACGGAAAATGATGTTCTCAACGGTATGGGAATGCTGATGATGCGGCTTCTGACCCATCGCGCCCAGATCTTTGCCGATGTGCGTACCTATTGGTCCGGGGAGGCAACGGAGCGGGTCACCGGCTATAAGCTGGAAGGGAAGGCGGCAGACTCCGATGGGATCATTCATCTGCTGAATTCCGGTGCCGCCTGCCTGGATGCCTCCGGTGTTTGCACCGATGAAGAAGGGAATGCCACCATGAAGAAATGGTGGGAGGTCACCCAAGAGGATATCAAGAAGATGACCGATGCCACCGTCTGGTGCGAGGCGGGCTTTGATAATTTTCGCGGCGGCGGCTTCTCCAGCCATTTTGATACTTATGCCGAAATGCCGGTGACCATGATCCGCCTGAATCTGGTGAAGGGCCTGGGCCCGGTTTTGCAGATCGCCGAGGGCTGGACCGTCAACCTGCCCAAGGAGGTCAATGATACCTTGATGGAGCGTACCAACCCCACCTGGCCCTGCACCTGGTTTGCACCCCGTTGCGACGGAAAGGAAGGCTCCCCCTTTAAGACCGCCTATGAGGTGATGATGAATTGGGGCGCCAACCATGGCGCCATCTCCTATGGTCATATCGGCGCTGATCTGATCACCATGTGCTCCATGCTGCGGATCCCCGTTTGTATGCATAATGTGCCCGAGGAGCAGATCTACCGCCCCGCCGCATGGAATGCCTTCGGTATGGATAAGGAAGGGCAGGACTATCGCGCTTGCGCCACCTATGGTCCTTTGTATAAAAAATAAACAAAGGAACTATGAAAATAGTTTTGCTACTAAAAAGAGTTTTTCGATAAAACTGCTCAAATCGGATGCAGATCGCATTGGGGTGATCCCGAAGGCGTATGCGATACGCCGAGCGGTCGCACCGATGCGAAGCCATAAAAAAAGAACCTGTCTTTGGGCAGACCTTCGTAAGGAATAAGCGCCTTAAAATTCAAGATTTTGGCGCAAATCTGTGTTAAAAATACTCGTCATCCGTCAGGATGCCTCGCATTTTATGCCTTGCTTTGCATCCAAACTTTTGAATTTTAAGGTGCGGAGCAGTTTTGAGATACAGATTTTTCGTTCAGGCGAGACAACAAAATCCCCGCAATGCTGACGCATTACGGGGATTTTTTGTTTTGTTTGGGCGGAAAAGATGCTCTCAAAACCGCTTCTTCCTTGCGAAGGGCTGCCCTTTGCGGTTCTTTTTTATTGTATTTTATTGACAATTGCCTTTCCTTTATATTATAATGAAAGGGCAAATGTATTCATATTATAAATGAAAGGAGTTAAAGCAATGAATAAGATTTGCAGAGTGCTGGCGATGATCCTTGCCGTACTGATGCTGGTTACCATGGCAACCGCTTGTAAGCAGGCCGATGATGACGAATGGGATATCGTTGGCAATGAGTCCTCCGGCTTCGAAAGCGACGGCGATGACGACGATGGCGAAGGCGGCAGCGAGGTAGAGTCCGACGACCCCAAGAACGAAGGTACCGGCGGGAAAGACGACGAAAAACACGACGGCAAAAAAGACGACGAAAAAGACGACGGCAAAAAGGAAGACGAAAAGGAAGAAGTAAAGGCTCCCGAAACCCAGGAAGAGGTTGTGGAGAATTACGAAGCAGCCAATAAGTATGAGGTTACCTTGAACCCTCTGTTCGCAGAGACCAAGAAGCCCAATACCGGCTATAAGCCTTCCTTCGACATCGACTCCACCGGCTTTGTTAAGAATAATGTAAAGCTGGCGGATCTGAAGGGTAAGACCTTCACCCTGATCACCGCGCTGAAATACGGCGTTTGGGAGTATAAGAACGAAAAGGGTGAAACTGTCGATGAATGGAACTGGTTCGAGGCTATGAAGGGTGAGTACGGTGTAAATGTGAAGTACATCGCTTCCCGTTATACCGACGGTATCAACCAGATCCTCACCTACATGAATGCCGGTAAGGCTTTGGATCTGATCCCCACCCATATCGGTGGCTTCCCGCAGTTCCTGAACCTGTCTCAGCCTCTGGATCCCTATATCAATACCCAGAACATGGGTAACTCTCCCGGTGTGGATCAGATGACTCTGGAGCAGACCAAGTACGGCGGCGGTTACCGCTGCATCTCTCCCATCGGCGCTGTAGACGTATTGTTCTATAATCAGTCTCAGGTGGAGGAGTTCGGTCTGCAGGATCCTCATACCCTGTGGCAGCAGGATAAGTGGGACTGGAATGCTTGGCGTAATTTCGTTACCAGCATTCCCACCACCACCTCCGACGGTAAGCCCCTGACCCCCTACGGCGCCGCCATCAACCGTGACTGGTTCTATTGGCCCATGACCAACGGTGTTTATACCGTGGGTCTGGATACCGAGAATAAGGATATGAATCTCATCAATAACTGGATGGATGAGAGAACTCTTCAGGCCATGGATTTCTATACCGATGTTATCAAGGGCCTGGCCAATATGGGCAACGGCAAGAGCGAGACCCATATGTATACCGAGGGTACCATCACTATGGCCTCCAAGATGATCTTGATGCAGGAGATGGACGATAAGGAATACTCCCATAATCGGAAGTATAACTGGGTTCCCTTCCCCAAGTCTCCCTATGAAGACGGTCAGTATGTAGCCTTCAATATCGGCTACTGTATGGAGATCCCCAAGAAGGTCAAGACTCAGTCCAATATCCCCTATGCCGTGAAGTTTGCAGAGCTGTGGGCTACCCGCTTTACCGAAGCTATGGCCGACTATTTTGCAACCTCTAAGGCTTATCAGTGGACCTATGCTCAGAGGAAAGAATACTTTGAGTTTGCGATCAAGAATACTTACTTTGCGTTGCAGATGTATGAGTGGCGGTTCCTGACCGGCGCTAACTTCGATGCCATGCGTAAGGAGGGCGAGGGTCTGATCTGGGCCATCACCGATAAGAACCTGAACTATCATACCGTTCATACCAAGGTAGCGAACGTGGTAGAGCAGGGCGTTAAGGAATGCGTTGCATTCGCTCAATAATCGAATCTTTTATGAAATGCGGTATGCCGAAAGGCATACCGCATTTTTTACAAAAAAAGGCAAAAAACAAAAATTCATCATAAAATTTGTGCAACCTGCTGATGAAAGTTTACAGTTATGTTACATTTTGCCCCGATGCCTTGATTTTCCATTGATTTTATAATACAATGATAGTGCAAAAGAATGGAGAAAGGAGTATGACCATGAATAAATTTTGCAGAGTGTTGGCAATGATCCTTGCCGTCTTGATGCTGGTTACCATGGCTACCGCTTGTAAGCAGGCTGATGATGACGAATGGGATATCGTTGGCAATGAGTCCTCCGGCTTCGGCGAAGAAGGGGATGAAAACGAGTCCGGCGAGGGCGAAACCGAAGTCGAATCCGATGATCCGAAAAATGAAGGCAGCGGAGAAAAGGAAGACGGCAAAAAAGACGACGAAAAAGACGACGGCAAAAAGGAAGACGAAAAGGAAGAAGTAAAGGCTCCCGAAACCCAGGAAGAGGTTGTGGAGAATTACGAAGCAGCCAATAAGTATGA
>JAZUNB010000076.1:0-23811 GCA_045603925.1 Eubacteriales bacterium | reverse complement strand
CGTTTTAGGGTTCTTGACGATTATACCGACCAAAGAAAAAAAGAACGCGATGCTGCTAAAAATGATCGAGATCGCGGAAACGGAGCCGACCGCGAAAGAGGGCTACTACAAGATGAGCGATCTGTTTACGGAGATGTATTATGGCAACCAGGCGCAGTAAGTTTTATATCTAATTGTATTTTGAAATTTAAATGACGAGAGCGTACATATGGAAACTGTCTTCTCGCTTCGTTTATAATACTGAAAAAGAGTTTTCCACCCGACAGACTTTACATGCTACCGTAAACGCCTCAAAAGGCGCCAATGGAAAACTTTGTTACCAATATTATCAAAGAGGTTACTTGTCGACCTTTGAAAAATTCCTTCAAGAGTATATCCATCTTTTCCCGTTGACAACTTTCTGCAAATTTTATATAATGTATCTAATGCAAATGTCCAAAACTTTTGTTTTAGGAGTAGGCTCAAATGAGAAAAGAAAAAATCAATTATTATCTGGATATGGCTGATGCCGCGACCGGCAGAGGAACCTGCCTGCGGCGGAATTTCGGTGCCATTATTGTGAAGAACGATGAGATCGTTTCCACCGGCTATACCGGTGCGCCCAGAGGGCGGAAGAATTGCTGTGATACCGGTAAATGCATCCGTCAGGAGCAGGGGATTGCCCGCGGTGAGCGGTATGAGCTCTGCCGCTCGGTCCATGCGGAGGCCAACTGCATCATCTCCGCCGCGCGCAGAGATATGATCGGCGGGACCCTTTATTTGGTAGGCCATGAAGTAAGCGATGGCTCTTATGTGCAGAATACTGCCCCTTGCGCTATGTGTAAGCGTTTGATCATCAATGCGGGCATTGAAAAGGTCATTGTGCGCGATACCAAAGAGGAATATCATATTCTCAATGTTAATGATTGGATCGAGAACGATGAATCTTTAGACGGCAAATTGGGTTATTAAAATAAAGAAATCCCGAGGAAGGGGAATCCTTCTTCGGGATTTTTCTATTTTAGCAGCAGCCGTCTCCTTGGGGGAAGAATTCATTGGTGGGGAAGCCCAGCTTTTCAAAGAAGCTGCAGGGTTCTTCCTCCTTCGGTCCTGCGCATTCCTTCTCGGGAAGGGCAAAGGGAGCGCAGGGAATCCGAACCTGAACATCCCGCAAGGTTCTAACCACGCTGAAGAGACCGAGGGAAACTACCAATCTGCGGTTGGCGGCATCGGTAAGACCGTCGCAGAAGAGGCGGGCAACGCAATCGGGGAGATTAATGGTATCGGACTCGGAGCAACAGCAATTGCAAGAGGGATTAATGATGCGGGTGCTCAATACAATAGGATCCACGATCTCAACCTCGGCAGTGGGCAGAGTGACCCGAGCGCCGCATTTGCCATGGCAACCGTCCTCCAAAGAGGAGAAGGTGGTAGTGTTTCCTTCGCCGCCATAGAGGATCACCTTCTTATTGTAATAGGAAAGACCTTCCACAATAGAGGGGCGGCAATCGCCGGTATAAACCTCGAAGCCTGTTTTGAAATAGAACATCAGATCAATGCCGTAAAACCCCTTGTTGAAGGGTACCTCTTCCACATTAACGGTCGTCCAGACCAATTCGGCAGAGCGGGCGCGGATGTTGACTGCATTGTCGATCAAAGTCTGATCGGCAGGGCTTAAGTAGACGCGCATATCGGTAAGGCAATCTTTATCCTTACAGGTATCATAGATCTTTTGCGCGTTTACGCAGATCTCACCCTGACAGTTTTGAACGCTATTGTTTTCGGTATGGTTTGTATCCATAGGGAGCCTCCTTATATTTGATCTGTTGTATTCTATGTGTATGCGTTATTTTTGTGAAAATTTATTGAAAATAAGTGTATGCTATGCTATACTTACATCATAACATTAAGAAGGTGTTTGTTTGATGAAAAGAGTTTTAGTTGCGTTGCTGATCGGTGTTTTATTGCTGTCGATGTGTGGCTGCGCAAATAAGAAAGAAAAGGCAATGGAGCAGACGGTTTCTGCTTTTATGGAGGCCTTGAGGGTCTATGATCGGGAGCAGATGACCGAGCTGCTTTCGGAGTTTCCCGATAAGACTCCCTATGTTTATTACGATGATATTTTCAATGATACTCAGTATATGGAGATGTACCGCATCCTTTTCGCGGATCTTACCTATTCGGTTGTGAAGGTTGAGGATGGGCGCTTGGCGGTATCGGTAACAATGCCCAATGTCCAAAAATTGTATTCGGACATCAGCGCAATGGTACTGAATATGGCGCTGGAGGATGAGGCGCTTTTAACCAAGCTTTCGGAGAATGATGAGAATGCCTCCATCCTGGTAAGGGAAATGATGCTGGCCTATGCGAAAAACGGTTATGAGATGGAGCAGATCACCGAAGAGTTTACCTTGAGTTTTGCTACCAAGGAGGGAAAATCGGTATTGCTTTGCGATGATGCATTGCGGGCGCTGATGACCGGAAATTTCTTCCTGGCTAAGAATGATACCCAGGCAGAGATCCATTCTGCCGATTAAAGATCAAAAGGATTGCCGACAATTAGGATTAAAGGAGAGAGAACTATGTGCGATAAAAATATGAAAAATGAAAATCAATTATTGAATATTCATCATCTGGAAAAGAGAAGAATTCTTCTTTTCGGTTTGCTGGATGAGAAAAAGGCGGCATCGGTCATTTCTGCGATGTTGTATCTTGCAGATGAGGATGCTTCCGCGCCCATTACCATACTCATCAACTGTGAGGGCGGCGCTGAAACGGAGATTCTGGCGGTATACGATATAATGAAGCAGCTGCCTTGCCCCATTGAGACGATCTGCGTCGGAAAAGCAAACGGTCTCTCCGCTCTGCTTCTTGCAGGTGGTACCAAGGGCGCCCGCAAGGCCTATGCCAACAGCGAGGTGATGCTCGCTCAGGTTCAAAGAGGCCGCACCTTCGGTCAGGCCTCCGATATCGAATTGGAGACGGAGCATCTGCTGAAGGTTAAAAACCGTATCAATGGGCTTCTTGCCGCCCTTTGCGGAAAGGATGCGCAAGAGATCGAAGCAGATCTGGAGCGGAAGTATTGGCTTTTTGCCGAAGAAGCCAAGGCGTACGGTTTAATTGACCAAGTGATCGAATAAATATCAAGCGACCCGTTTTGCGGGTCGTTTCTTATAGGGGAGCGTATATGAAGAAAAGAGATATAGTTAAGGGTGTCGGAATCCTTGTTTTCATTGTTGTTGCCGTTGTTTCGGTTTTGAAAGAGACGGATCTTTTTGAAGATAGGGCGGTCAATACCGCTGAATCGGCGGTTATCGATTTCATCGACTGCGGACAAGGCGACAGTACTCTGCTGATCTCCGAAGGGGAAGTGACTTTGATCGATGCCACCACCGGTGAAAATCAAGAGCAGGTGATCGATCATCTGCAAAGCCGCGGGGTAACAACCATTGATCATTTGGTGCTGACCCATCCCCATGAGGATCATATCGGCGGAGCAAAAGCGGTTTTGGAGACCTTTGAGGTGGAAACGGTTTATATGAGGCGCCCAACTGCGGGAACAGAACCATCAAGCAAGGTCTATCTGAATCTGCTTAAAACCATCCAAGGGCAGGGAAAATCCGTTCATAGCGTTAAGGTGAACGATACCTTTACCTGCGGACGGTTCACCTTTACTGTTTTGGGTCCGTTGGAGGAGTATGAGGATCTCAATGATCAGTCTATTGTCTTGCGCGGTGTATACGAAAACTGCTCCTTTTTATTCACCGGAGATATGGAAGCGGAAGCAGAAAGGGCTCTTGTGGCACAATACGGCGATGATCTGGCTTCAACCGTTTTAAAGGTAGGTCACCATGGAAGCAGTACATCAAGCTGTAAGGAATTTTTAGCGGCCGTTGCTCCTCAGTTTGGCGTGATCTCCTGCGGAGAAGGGAATTCCTATGGCCATCCCCATCGAGAGACTCTGGAGCGACTTGCCAAATACCAGGTTGAATATTATCGTACCGATACAATGGGAACCGTAACGGCTTATACCGATGGAAAGAATATCCAATGGGAGGCGGCATAATGGAATACAGCATTGATCGTTTTGAGGAAAATATCGCAGTATTGATCGATGAAAATGAAGCTATTCAACATATTTCAAAGGAATTATTACCCCAAGAAGCCAAAGAAGGCGATATTCTGCTCTTTGACGGGGAAACCTATCAACTGGATAAAGATGCAACTACCGCCCGGAAGGAAGAAGTTTGCAGTCTGATCGATCAGCTGTTTCAATAAAATTTAGCATAACGGCAATATAACCTTCATATCCATATACAAAGAATATGGAAGTATGGAGGTTTCCCAATGACCAATACAAGCATTTATCAGGATATTGCCGCGCGAACAAACGGTGATATTTATATCGGTGTAGTTGGTCCTGTGCGCACCGGTAAATCTACTTTTATCAAGAAGTTTATGGAAAATTTGGTGATTCCCAATATTTCCAATGAGCATCGGCGGGAGCGTGCCATCGATGAACTGCCCCAATCGGCGGCGGGGAAGACCATCATGACCACTGAGCCTAAATTTATTCCCGATGAAGCGGTGGAGATCGTTACGGAGGATCACACCCGCTTTCAGGTGCGGCTGATCGATTGCGTCGGTTATGTGGTAGACGGCGCCATGGGGCAGACTGAGAATGGGGAAGTCCGTATGGTGGAGACCCCTTGGAGCGAGGAAAAAATGCCCTTTCAGGATGCGGCAGAGATCGGAACCCGAAAGGTCATCTGTGAGCATTCCACCATCGGTCTGGTGATCACCACCGATGGCAGTATCGGGGAGATCCCGCGGGATGATTATGTGGCGGCGGAGGAGCGGATCATCCGCGAGCTTAAGAGCATTGATAAGCCTTTTGCTGTTTTGATCAATTCCATGTTTCCCGAAAGCGAAAGCGCGCGGGAATTACAGGCGCGCCTCAGCCGTCAATATGATGTACCCGTTCTGACCTTTAATTGTCTGGAATTGGATCGGGAAAAGATCCTTTCGATCATTCAAACAGTGTTGCTGGAGTTTCCTCTGAAAGAAATTGTGGTTGATATGCCTTCCTGGGTGGGGCGGTTAGAGCAGGATCATTGGCTGAAGAAAAAGGTTTATTCCGGAATTTTGGAAAGCGCTAAGGGAATTGACCGTGTACGAACCGTCAAAAAAATGGCAATGGATCTTTCTAAGGAGGAACCTCTGACTCGTTGTGAGATCGAAAGCGTTGATCTCGGGGAGGGAAGCGCAGGCCTGAAGATCGATCTGAAGCCGGAACTCTATTATAATATTTTAAGTGAGGCCGCAGGCGTAGAGATCAAAAGCGATGGCGACCTTGTTGCTATGATCCGCGAACTGGCGACGGCGCGAAATGAATATGAAAAGATCAAGGATGCTTTTAAGGAGGCCCGAACCAAAGGCTATGGAATTGTTTCACCTGCAGTAGAGGAAATGCATCTGGGCGAACCGCAGATCTTTAAGCAGGGCGGTCGCTTTGGTGTTCGTCTGGAGGCAGAGGCGCCCTCATATCATATCATTCAGGCCAATATCCGCACCGAGATCTCACCTATTGTAGGAAGCGAGCGGCAGTCGGAAGAGCTGATCGATTATCTGCTGAAGGATTTTGAAGAGGATCCTTCTAAGATCTGGGAGTCCAATATTTTCGGCAAAAGTGTACACGATCTCATAAACGAAGGTTTACATAATAAATTGTCCCGTATGCCGGATGATGCCCGCTTTAAATTTCAGGAGACCCTGGCGCGTATCATCAATGAGGGCAGTGCCGGTTTGATTTGCATAATCCTATAAAATACGGAGAACCTACTCTATGAGGTGAGTAGGAATGAACAGTGAAGCAGAGGCTTTATTCAATACCCTGCCGAAATGGTTGCGTGAGGATATTCTTCAATCGGGTGTGTCGTTTAGTACCCGCAATGAATTAGAGGAGATTGCCCGCAATTTCGCCAATGGGCCGGATGAAAAAACCAATAAAGCTGAATAAGAAAACATCCCGCTGAAGCGGGATGTTTTCTTTTGACATTTTTCGCGCAATAGGCTATAATTTTTCCGAGGTGTTGCGCGTGACAGGTCGTTATTTAATGTGGGTGCTGGGAACTTTTACGGTTACCCTGTTTCTTTGTACCCATATTGGACTTAACGCCGCTGTTTATCTGGCGTTATTCTGCCTGCTTGCAATTCTTCCGATCATATTTATTCCCGTTCCGTTAAAGGCTACGGTGATCTCCTGCCTGGTATCTGCGATCCTTTCGGTAGGACTTTTTGCCTTCTCAACCGTTCCGGTCCATCAATTGGAGAGCATCTTGGTCGATCAAGATGCAAAGATCGAAGGAATGGTGGTAAATGTCGGCTCCAACAGTGCCAAAACCTTGGCTCGATACCGAATTAAGCTTTCTTCCGTCAATGGGAAGCCCTTATCTGAGCGGAGAGAGTTTAATATTTATCTCTATACCGAGGCGGAGAAAGAACTTGCGGTGGGGAGCATTGTTCGCTGTGATGTTTCTTTTTTCGATACGGCTATTGATTACGGATTCGGCAGGGAAGAACTGATCTATATTGCAGGCTATCAGGATATTGATAAGATCAAGGCTGAAGCTCCCAAAGTGTTAGAATGGCGCCAAAAGATCGATGCCTTTCGTGTTTCTGTTCAGAATCGGATCGCTTATGGAAGCGAAAAGACCCAAGGCCTGCTTCGTTCGGTTTGCTTCGGCGATAAAAGCGATCTGGATCCCGCGCTGTTGGTATCTCTGCGGCGGGATGGATTGTCCCATGTTACGGCAGTCAGCGGATTGCATCTTTCTTTTACGGTAGCATTGTTCAGCTTTTTCTTTATAATGATGGGGATCCCTTATCGGGTCCGTCATTTGTTGAGCATTCTTGTGGCATTGTCCTTTACCGTGTTAGTGGGTTTTCCGCTTTCCTGTATCCGCGCTTGTGTGATGCTGATTCTTTATTCCATCGGTATGGCGATTAATGAGCAGGCTGATGGGCTGACTTCTCTTTCGGTGGCGGCCTTTCTGATCGTTGCCGTTCAACCGATGGCGGTGCGGGATGTGGGCTTTTTGTTGAGCGTACTTGCCACGTTCGGCATTCTGACCATCCGCCTCCCCATTGAGAATTTTCTGTTTCCGAAAAAGCTGAAAGAGCGCGCACCCATTATCAATAGTCTATATCGGAATACTACCGGTATTATTGCCTGCTCGGTGGCAGTGGCGATCACTACTTTGCCGATCTCCTTATTTGTGTTTGAATCGGTCAGCCTGATTGCCCCTATTGCCAATGCGGTATTGATCCTGCCCTTTCAATTGCTGTTTGAATTGGGCATCTTTATGGTTCTCTTTGGGTTTATACCCGGTGTTGGCGCAGTTCTCGGATTTATGTGCGATCTTTTGTATGCCGTTATTGAAGCAGTGGCGGAATTCTTTGGGCGGATACCCTTTGCCAGCGTTTCATCTATTCATTATTCGGGCTTTCTGTTCCTCGGATTATTACTGGTGATTCTGGCAGTCGGTCTTTATCACTTTCTTCGCTATCAACGCCGCAGCTTTGGGGCGCTGTTTCTTTTGCTCCTTTGCTTTTGCGGTCTGTATAGCGGCATTGATCGGCTTTCTCATCCCGCGGAACCGTTGCAGATCGCGTTTGTGGATGTGGGGCAGGGGGATTGCACCGTTCTTTCAAAAGACGGAAAAGCAGTCATACTGGATTATGGCGGAACCTCCTCGGAACGCTACCATCTGATCAATTACCTGAAAAAGAATCACATTACTTCGGTAGAATTACTTGCCTTTACCCATCTTCATAACGATCATACCAATGGTCTGTCGACCTTACTGCAAAATGTTTATGTAGATCGGATCCTCTATCCCGAGCTGGAATATGATTCGCCCAAGATCTTTGCATTGATGTTGAACGAAGATGCAATGCCTTTAAATAAGGCGGAACCGCTGACGGTTTTGGGAGATGTGACCGTATATCCCATCCTTGATGCGGTTTTGGATCCCTCTTTGGAAACCAACAACGAGCGGTGCATCTGCTATCGTGTGGAATACGGGACGGCATCTGCGCTGATCACCGGTGATCTCGAAGCGCGGGCAGAGATGAAGATCCTTTCATCAATGAAGGACTGTACCTTATTGAAGGTGGCTCATCACGGAAGTAAGACTTCCTCCATCTATCCCTTTTTAAAAGCCGTTTCCCCGGAAATTGCGGTGATCTCGGTGGGGGAGAACCCCTATGGACTGCCTGATGAAACGGTGATTTCAAGACTTGAAACCGTCTGCCCGATGGTTTATAATACATATATAGACGGTACCGTTGTGTTCAAAACCGACGGCGCGATTTTGGAAAGGGTCTATTATGACGATTGAAGCATTAAAAAAGCAGATCCAAGAGAATACCTTCTCTTCGCTATATTATTTGTTAGGCGAAGAGCAATACCTTATTGATTTTTATTCCGATAAATTAAAGGATAGCTGCGCGGCGGTGTTGCCGGAATTCAACTATATTGAGATCGATGGAAAAAAGCCGGATTTTGATTTTCTTGCCGACGCTTGCACGGCCTATCCGGTTATGGCGGAGCGGAAATTGGTGGTGGTTGCCGATCTGGAGCCCTCTATGGTGAAGGGGCAGAATGAGAAAAAACTTCTGGCTGCCTTGGGGGATATTGCCCCGGGGGTAACGGTTCTTTTTCGCGACCACGCAAAAGAGAAGGCGAAGAGCAGCGCACTGGAAACGCTGATCAAGAAATTGGGCGGCGAGATCGTGAAGACCGAGCGGCTGAAGCCGGAGGCGATGGCGGTCTGGATCCGCAAAATGGCGGCCAAATCCAATATTGAGATCTCCTCCGCCGATTGCGCTTATTTATATGAGATGACCGGCGGCTCTATGCTGCGGGTTCATAATGAGATGCAAAAGATGATCGCCTTTTTGAAAGAGGGAGAGATCGACCGCGCCTTGATCGACCGTATGGTAGCGCCGGAGGAAAACGCCTCCTGGTTTGCCATCTCCAATGCCTTGGCGGCCCATGATTTTGATCAGCTGATGCAGACTCTTCATGATCTCTATTCTCAAAATACCGATGATACTGTGATCGCGGGAATGTTCCATCGGGCGTTTATTGACCTTTGGCGGGGCGAGACGGCTCTCAAAGAAGGAAAATCCTCGGCGGAGCTGGCTATGGTCTCCGGAATCAGCCCTTATGCGGCGGCCAATATTATGCGCTCTGCGGCGCGGTTAAAGGAAGGGGAGGCGTTGGACGGAATTCGCAAATGCCGCCAATTGGATCGAAAACTGAAGACCTCGGGGGTCAACAAAAAGGATTTGATCTATGGCTTTGCGGCGGAATTGCTGACCTTCCAGATGAAAGATCATGAATAAGATTCCCGTTCGCCAGATCGTGATCGTTGAGGGAAAGTATGATAAGATCGCATTAGAGAATATAATCGATGCAACCATCCTGCCCTGCGACGGTTTCGGTATTTTTAAAAATAAAGAACAGCAATCCGCTTTAAAAGCCATGGCCAAGGAGCGGGGCGCTATTTTGCTGACCGATTCCGACAGCGCCGGCGGCGTGATCCGCTCCCATCTTCAGCGTATTCTGCAAGGAACCGAGTTTTATATCTTATACACTCCTGCCATCGAAGGCAAGGAAAAAAGAAAAACCTCCTTTTCCAAGGAGGGGTATCTCGGGGTGGAAGGGATGGATTCTGCGGTATTGCGGCAGTTGTTTGAGGAATTTCGCGCGGAGCCTGTTCGGGAAACCATTCGCGCCAAGGATCTATATGCTCTTGGTCTTACCGGAATGGCAGGAGCAGGAGAGAGAAAAGCAAAGCTATTATCTGATCTTAAGCTTCCTCCGCATCTTTCCAATAACGCGCTTTTAAAAGAACTGAACCGCCGCTTTGATCTGGAAAGCTTTGAAGCCTTTATGCAAAAATAAAAAGACCTCCCGATTGGGGAGGTCTTTTATTTTAATTAGTCGCTGACGTAGGGCAGCAGAGCGATAACGCGAGCACGCTTGATCGCGCTGGTCAGCTGACGCTGATGCTTAGCGCAGGTGCCGGTTACGCGGCGGGGCAGGATCTTGGCGCGCTCGGAAATGAACTTTCTGAGCTTCGCGGTGTCCTTATAATCGATTTCAGTTACTTTATCCACGCAGAAAGCGCAAACCTTGCGGCGGGGCTTTCTGTTGGGTCTGTAATTCTTTTCTCTCTCCACAGCTAAATCCTCCTTGATAGATTAGAAGGGCAATTCGTCATCTTGAACTTCTTCGAATTCAACAGTATTACCGCCGGTTACAGGGGGCGCCTTGAATTCGGGAGCAACAGGACGAGAAGAGTCCTTTTTGGATTCCACAAAGTGCGCTTCATCGGCAACAACCTCAAAAGCGGTTCTTTTTGCACCGGTCTTATCTTCATAGTTGCGGGACTGCAGAGAGCCGACCAAAGCGATCAGCTGACCCTTTTCGAAATATCTGCAGATGAAATCTGCGGTGTTTCTCCAGGCTACGCAATTGATGAAGTCGGTGGGATAATTACCGTCCGGACCTTTATACTGACGCTGAACAGCGACAGAGAACGAAGTAACAGATACATCAGAGGATGTCTTTCTGATCTCCGGGGTAGCGGTCAGGCGGCCGGTTAAAATGACTTTGTTGATCATATTTCAGAATCCTTCCTTACTTTTCTTCTTTGTTCACAACGATGGAACGAAGAATGCCGTCAGTAATGCCGTAAATTCTCTCGAGCTCGGCAGGGAAAGCAACGGGTGCTTCAAAGTTGATCAGCACATAGTGGCCTTCGCTGATGAAGTCGATGGGATAGGCAAGCTTTCTGACGCCCCAGTCATCAACAGATTCTACAGTACCGTTCTTTTCGATCAGTCCCTTGAACTTCTCAACGAGAGCGGTGAACTCCTCCTCTGCTAAATTAGGCCGGGTGATGAAAATAGTTTCATACTTGCGATTTCCTTCAGCCATGATTTACACCTCCTTATGGACTTTTGGCTCATTTTCCTTGAAATGAGCAAGGACCTTAATATTATACTATAATTAAATAAATTGTCAAGAGTTTTTTCTGTATTGCTTTTTTAAAACTCTTATGATACAATGTTTGTATTGAAAATCGGGACGGAGGATAATTTATGGCAAACGCCGAAATTTTTAAAACCGTATTTAAGGGCTACAATAAAGAAGAGGTTGTGGCTTATATCGAAAACCTGAACCGCCAGCTGACCCAGCTGCAAAAAGAACTTAATGAGGCGAAATCCTCTTTGGAGATCATGGAGCAGGAGCGGGTAGAGAATGCCGAGCTGCAGGGGCAGGCGGCCATTGATGAGACTGTTCTGCGGGAAGAGCTTCGCGGGCAGGTTGAGGCCGAGCTGAGACCGATCCTGGAGCAGGAGATCCGCCGCGCGGTGGAGAGCGAAATGGCGCCTAAGTATGAAGAGGCGGTTCGCAATGAACTGCAGACCCGCCTGCAGAGCCAGGCCGAAGATATTCAGGAGCTTCGCCGCCGCGCTCAGCTTTATGATGATAACCGCGAGGTTTTGGCCGAGCTGATGATCAAGGCGAAGAATGATGCCGCAGGCATCATCAAGGATGCCGAGGAGCATGCCCGCCAATTGCGGGAGGAGGCGGAGCATAAGTTCCGTATGCTGACTACCGACTATGATCTTCTGAAAACCAACCTGCTCTCCGCCAAAGGCGAGCTGATCGATAAGATGGAAGATGCCATCAAACTCTTAAATGAATTCGACGGCGAATTCTCCTGCATGGATCAGGATGTAACCCATTCCATGAACCACCTGAACGAAGTATGACAAAAAAGACCTGCAAGAAATTGCAGGTCTTTTTTTATTTAATCTGTGATTAATATGGTGGTGGTTTTGCCGAGGGATTCCTTGGGGATAAAGGCGGTTTGGGTATCGGAGATCCCATCGTAGATGAGGGGGAGTGCGGTACCGTTCAGATAGATCTTGCGGGTACCCTCGCCCTTATTCCGATATTGCACCGTAACCTCGGCGCCTTTGATGGGAAGGGTGATCTCCGCCTGATCGGCGGGCATATATTTCGGGGGCGCGATGCTTAAGCCCTCCAAGGTCGGCAGAATGCCGAAGCCGTTGCGGATCAGCTCTTTGACTACTACTGCGCCGCTTCCCGTATACCAATCGCCCATGGAGATTCCGTCGGTATAAAACTCTTCGTTATAGCAATAGGAATTGGGCATTACAAAGGTGGTGAGGGTTGCATTGGGATGGCTGATGATCAGCGATTTCTGGAACTGCTCCCAAGCCTCCTTGGAATGACCCATCATAAAGAGGGCCATAATAGCAAAGGTTCCGGCGTGGATATATGCGCAGGAGTTTTCGGCAGAGCCCTTCATGATTCCCGAGATCCGCCCCACTTCGGGAGAATAATATTCAAATTCGGGAGCAAAGGTCAAAAGGCCGTATTTGGAATCCAGCGAGAGGATGTTTTTCACAATATCCTCTTTCATTTCGGGATACCGCTTCACCATATCGGAGATGGCGAAAAAGGCCTGGGCGGTCAGGCTGATGCGGGATTTGCCGTCGTAGTCCTTATAGCTGCCGACAAAGTAGGAGCGCTTATCGCCCCAGCCGTGCATCACGCGTTTTTCACCTTCTTGATTGCTGTCTACCGCGTATTTCATAAAGCCTTCGGCCACCTGATCACGGATGGCTTCGTATTCGGCGATCCGATCGGTATATTGACCGGTCTTTTTCAGAATTTCGCAAAGCTGCTCTATGGCAAGATACAGCTGCTGGGTCGCCATCACGCTGACGCCGGTACCGTATTCTTTTCCTTCGTCGGTGGTATGACCCATAGCATCCAAAGCATCGTTCCAATCTCCGAAGAGTACATGGATGCAATGGGTCTCTTCATCCAGATTCGAGATAAGAAAATCTAAAATGCGGATCAGATGGCGGAGAATATCATCCCGCTGAGTGCTGTTTTCCAAGGGACCCATAGTGGCCAGCGCTTTATAATAGCCGCATTCCTCATCCAGAATGGAAAAATCATCGGTATAGGCAAGATAGGTATGAATGGCGGAGATGATCCAGAAGCCCTGATCGATAAAGGGGCGCAGATCCATCTGAGGAATGGGACGCTCCTTGGAGGGGAAGGAGATCTGCCGCGGCGGGCGACCGTCTTCCAAAATAAAATTCATCACCCGCGCAATCTGGCGGCGCGCTTCCTTCGGTTGCCAGATCAGCGCCGCTTCCACTTGCTGGAATACATCGCGGATACCCAAAAGGTAATCGGCATAATTATCGCCCAGAGCGCAAAGGCTGATCTGCCGCTGCACGCATTTTATAAAGTTATTCAATACATCGGTATGGATCCCGTCGTTGTGCCAATTTTCAAAGCGGATCTTCAGGCGGTCGAAAATTGCTTTTTCTTCGGGGATCCGTTGCTGCAGCGCGGCATCCTCGGCCCGAACATCGATGGTATTTCCCAAAAATTCTTCTGCTTCTTCTTTGCTTTCGGTGGAGAGCATCTCATAATGAATGCAGGCAAAACCGCCTTCCTCCAAGTGAAAATGAACCATCTCGGAGGCAATGGCGATATCGGTGGTATTGGTGGCGGCGATCTGCTGATCATAGCGACCGGTCAAGAGAGGAACGCTGTTGGCAAGGCAGGCGCCTGCGCGGCCGCGGGCTTCTCTTCTTGCGGTGGTGGAATAGCGGGCGGTTACGGTACCTTCTGTTGCCGAATTGATGGTCAGGCAGTTGAAAACTCCGCCCTTGGCGCGGCGATAGAGCAAAAAGCTTCCGTTATCATAATGATAGGAAAATTTACCCATCCGCATATAGAACTTTTCGGCGATCTCATAAGAGAGCATGGGATCAAAATAGGAAGATAGATAGATTTCTCTTGCTTCTTTGCGGTTGATGGCGCAAAGAGAAAAGCGCAGATGACTGCTGCGGTCTACATAGACCCGAAGGGCAAAAACCGCCTTTTCGGTTTCGGTAATGTAATAAGCGCATACGGGAGTGTAGATGATATAGCGCTCCACATTCTTTTCGGTCAATTGCCGCGCGGCGCCGGTCACCGAAACGGGGAAGAAGGTCTCGCCCTCCTTTTCGCCTGCAAAAAAGGCGATGGGCGCATCTTCGTTGAAATGCTGGATCCGAAAGATGCTGTATGCCCCCTTGGTGCAGTCGATATAGCCGCTGGTATGGGCAAAGATCTGCAACCCGTCATTATAATAGGGATAACGGGAATCTCCCGCAACGCGCGGATAGCAGAGAACGGTATTTTCTTCCAGAAAATAGGAATTATCAGGCAAGGTGTTGCTTGCGTCTTTTTTCAGCGCGTGAACTTTTTCAACGAGCGCTAAAATTTCATTCTTGGTCATGGTTGATTCTGCCTTTGGAGAAGTTTTATTGTTCTAACTATATCATAATATTTGAAAATAATCAATAAAAAACGACTATTTATGGCAGGTGGGAAGGGTGCAAAAAGGGGTTGGGTTTTGAGGATCGTAAAGGGTGTAATTTTTAATATGGCGATTTAAGCAACCTGCGCGGGTAACGCAATCAAAGCCATAGCGATCCCGCAGATGATCTACTGCAAGATCCAGATTCTGATTCCGAAGGCGCTTGCGCCGGGTATCCCAGATGGTCAGCTGGAGATTCCCGTCGTCGTGTTGCAGTCGCCCCACCCCGATTCCGATGGAGCGAACCGGCACCTTCAGATCGTAATTTTCCTCAAATAAGGCGAGGGCGGTCTCTAAAATTTCCATAGCGTGATTGGTACAGACCGAAATTCGCCGCTGACGGGTGATGGTACGGAGCTGATTATTCCGCACGGATAAGGTGATCAGATCGCCTGCAAGCTGTTTCTTTCGAAGCCGCGCGGCAACATGCTCTGCGATCAGCATCAGCTGAAGGCGGATCTCTTCGGGGGTGGTAAGATCATAAGGGGTGGTTACCGAGTTGCTGACGGATTTTTCCGGCTGGGGCTCCAAAAACGGGTCTTCGGTATCGATCCCGTTGGCGTGGCGATAAAGATCCAGACCGATCTTCCCGAAAATCCGAACCAAAAACTCTGGATCGGTATCGGCCAGCTGACCGATGGTATTGATCCCGTAATGCGCCAGCTTCTCTCGGGTGGATCGGCCGACAAAAAGCAAAGCGGAGACCGGCAGAGGAAAGATCAGAGAACGGTAGTTTTCCTTGGAAATGACGGTGGTGGCATCGGGCTTTTTAAAATCGCTCCCCAATTTGGCGAAAATCTTATTGAAGGAGACGCCCACCGAAACGGTGAGTCCCAATTCCTCGCGGACCTGACGGCGGATCTCGTAGGCGATCCTGGCGCCGCAACCAAACAGCTTGGTGCTTGCCGTCACATCCAGCCAGCATTCATCGATCCCGAAGGGAATGATCTCATCGGTATAGCGCCGATAGATCGATTGCACCAATTGGGAATAATGCTGATAAGAGGCCATATGCGGCGGAACCAAGAGTAAGGAAGGGCATTTTTGCTTTGCCTGCCAGATGGGCTCGCCGGTGGAAACCCCGCATTGCTTGGCTGCCTGGTTTTTGGCTAAAATGATCCCGTGGCGTTTATTGGGATCTCCTGCAACTGCAAAGGTTTTGCCTCGCAAAGCAGGATTTTCGGCGGCTTCAACAGACGCAAAAAAGTTATTCAGATCGGAATGCAGGATCACACGCTCCATTGAAAAACCTCCAACATAACAGAACAAATGTACTAAAATAATTGTAGTACATTTCATGGAAAAAGTCAATGGAAAAAGTACATACTATTTCGGGTGATGTTTATGTTGAATCGGCGGGGAAGCCTCTTTTATCTTGCGTTGATCATGGCTTTTTCGGCATTGCTTCTTCGTACCTTTGGGTTATCGACGGGAGAATATGCCGATCGGGCAAAAGCGGTGATGGGAAATCGGGAAACCGATGTGTTACTTTATAATACCAAGGGCTTGATCTACGATCGGGGGCTGATTCCCTTGGCGGGGGATCAGCCTTGCTATTATCTGCTGGTCAATCCGCGGGATTTTCAGGCGGAAAACCTTGCGCAGCTTGCCGCCTTGAGCCAAAGAGCTCCTGAAGAACTGAAGGAAAAACTAAAAAAAGAGACGCCCTTTGTTTTAAAGAGCCAAGAGCAGGCGGAGGCGATGCCCGGTGTATATATGTATGAGGGAACAGAGCGCTACAGCGGCCTTTCCCGCCATCTGATCGGCTATCTCGATGGCGCCGGAGAGGTGGGCCTTGCGGGGGTTGAAAAGGAATACAACGATTATTTGAGCCTCTTTTCCTCCTCGGTCAAGGTTTCTTATAATGCGGATGCGGTGCGGGGCGTTATGGCAGGGCTCGGTGTCGGCCGTGCGGAAGGGGAAAAAACGCAAAACGGGCTGGTGTTGACTTTGGATGCCGCTCTCTGCCGCGCCTTGGAAGAGGCTATGAGCGGTCAAATTGAAAAGGGGGCCGCCATCATAATGGATTGCCGTAGCGGTGAGATCTTGGCCGCCACCTCCCGCCCTGATTATGAGGAAGAGAACATCTCGGGCTATCTGAATTCATCAGACGGAGAATTGATCAATCGCGCCTTTGCGGCGCAAACAGTAGGCTCGGTATTTAAGATCATTATTGCCGCCTGCGCACTGGAGGCGGGATTGGAGGATTTTCGCCATTCCTGCGGCGGCGGGATCGTGATCGGGGATCTGTCCTTCGCCTGCAATAACCATAGCAACGATGGGGAATTGGGTCTTGAAGAGGCGTTTGCTTTTTCCTGCAACTCCTATTTTATAGCATTGGGGCAGTTGCTTGGTTATGATCGTATTGCAGAGATGGCGGAGCGCTTTGGCTATGGAGAGGCCATTTCGGTTTTGGGTTCCATGACCGCCTCTTCGGGAAATCTTCCACCGAAGAGCAGTAATATGGCGTTGGCCAATCTCTGCATCGGGCAGGGGGATCTCTTGGCCTCGCCCCTGCAGATCGCCCGTATGACTGCGGCAGTTGCAAACGGCGGGGTGCTTCCTTCCGTAACACTTTATAAGGGCTTGTATCTCGGCGGTGAACGGAAAGAGGCGGAAACGATAGAGAACAATAATAGGATTCTTGCTTCCGAGATCGCCGAAAAACTGCAAAAATACTGTGTTTACACAGTGGAGAAGGGTACCGGTAAGCAGGCCAAGCCTTCATCGGGCTCCGCGGGAGGAAAAACCTCCAGCGCCCAAACAGGAATAATGGAAAACGGGGAAGAGAAGCTGAACGTATATTTTACCGGCTTCTATCCGGCGGAAGATCCCCGATATGTCATTACTGTCTTTGCCGAAGGGGGGAGCTCCGGCGGAAAAACCTGCGGCCCCGTCTTTCGGGAAATATGCGATTTTATGGCGGAAAATGGCTTGACAGAGGGAAAAACTGTGGTATACTAAAAGATGTATGGCGTTGATGAAAAATCCCGCTTTTTCGGCTGCTTACAGAGAGAGGGAATTGGTGCGAACCCTTGGCAGAAGGATGAGCGGCGGCTGTTTTTCGGAGCCTGCCCGTATGTCGGCGTTAACGGCAAAAGAAATGAGTGGCACTTTCTGTGCAATTAGGGTGGTACCGCGGATCTTTCCGTCCCTATTTGTTCAGGGGTGCTTTTATATTTTTGTAAGGAGAGTTTTTGCATTATGAAGTATATGGGTTTGAATGAGATTCGGGAAAAGTTCCTTTCTTATTTTGAGTCAAAGGATCATCTGCGGCTCAACAGCTTTTCTCTGGTTCCCAATAACGATAAGTCTTTGCTGCTGATCAATTCCGGTATGGCGCCGATGAAGAAATATTTCACCGGTGAGGTGACTCCGCCCCGTAATCGGGTAACCACCTGCCAGAAATGCATCCGCACCCCCGATCTGGAGCGTGTCGGTCATACTGCGCGTCACGGTACTTATTTTGAAATGCTGGGCAACTTCTCCTTCGGCGATTACTTTAAAGAGGGAGCCATCGCCATGGCGTGGGAATTCCTCACCGAGGTTATGGAGATTCCTGAAAATCTGCTTTGGCCCTCTATCTATGAAAGTGATGAAGAGGCCTATACCATCTGGAAGGATCAGATCGGTGTGCCCGAAGAGCATATTGTGCGCCTGGGCAAGGCTGATAACTTCTGGGAGCACGGTACCGGCCCCTGCGGCCCCTGCAGCGAGATCTATTTTGATCGCGGCGAGAAATACGGCTGCGGTTCTCCCGATTGCAAGCCCGGCTGCGACTGTGATCGTTATATGGAGATCTGGAACAATGTGTTCTCCCAGTTCAATAATATGGGCGACGGTACTTATACCGAGCTGGTGCATAAAAACATCGATACCGGCATGGGTCTGGAGCGTCTGGCTTGCGTGATGCAGGGTGTTGATAATATGTTCGAGGTGGATACCATCCGCAATATTTTGGATCGCGTTTGCGCGCTGGCCAATGTAACCTATGGTAAGGATCTGAAAAACGATATTTCCATCCGCGCCATCACCGACCACGCCCGCGCCGCTACCTTTATGATCTGCGACGGTATTATTCCTTCCAACGAAGGGCGCGGTTATGTATTGCGCCGTCTGATCCGTCGCGCGGCTCGCCACGGAAAGCTTTTGGGTATTAACGATGCATTCCTGCCCGATCTTTGCGATGTGGTCATCCGTGAGAATAAAGACGGCTATCCCGAATTGGTGGAAAAAGAAAGCCTGATCAAAAAGGTGATCTCTTATGAAGAGGCTTCTTTTGCCAAAACCATCGATCAGGGCCTTGCCATTCTGGAGGAGCTGACCGCTAAGGGCGGCGTTCTCTCCGGGGAGGATGCCTTTAAACTGTATGATACCTATGGATTTCCTCTGGATCTTACCAAGGATATTTTGGAAGAAAAGGGAATGACCCTGGATGAAGACGGCTTTAAAAAGCTGATGGAGGAACAGCGCATTAAAGCGCGTACCGCCCGCAAGGCCGGCGATGCCGAGTCCTGGAAGAGCGACGGTGTTTCTCTGGATGGCATTGATAAGACCGCATTTTTAGGTTATACTCAAGATCGGTCAACCGCCAAGGTGATTGCTCTGGTAGCCGACGGTGAGCAGAAGGACACCGTTTTGGAAGGGGAAAAGGTGATCGTGATCCTGGATCAGACTCCTTTCTATGGCGAAGGCGGCGGTCAGGTGGGCGATACCGGTGTTATTATTGCCGAAGGCGCTCGCTTTATTGTTGAAAATACGACCAAAAATGCCTCCGGTGTATTTATGCATCTGGGTGTTCTGGAAAGCGGCGCTTTGAGTGTCGGCGATACGGTGGAGGCGGCTATCGATACCGCTCGGCGTGCAGCCATCCGCCGCAACCATACTGCGGCGCACCTGCTGCAGGCCGCTCTGCGGGAGGTATTGGGCAACCATGTGGAGCAGGCAGGTCAGCTGGTCAATGACCGCGCTATGCGCTTTGACTTTACCCATTTCTCTGCTTTGACTGCCGAGGAACTGCAGGCGGTGGAAAACCGTGTGAACGGCATCATTCTCAGCGGTATTGAAGTATTAAATTATGAAACCGGCATTGAAGAGGCTCGTGCCAAGGGTGCGATGGCTCTCTTCGGCGAGAAATACGGTGATCAGGTTCGCGTTGTGGAGATCCCCGGCGCATCCATCGAGCTTTGCGGCGGTACTCATGTGCAGAATACCGGTAAGATGGGTCTCTTTAAGATCATCAGCGAAAACGGTGTTGCCTCCGGTGTTCGCCGTATTGAAGCGGTGACCGGTCAGGGAGTTCTGGATCTTCTGCAGAATTATCAGAAGGAGATCGGCGAGGCTGCTGCCGCCTTGAAGTGTAATTCCACCCAGAATCTGCTTCCCAAGTGCCGCTCCTTGATGGAGGAACTGAAGACTCTGAATACCGCTTTGGCGGCCGCCAATAAGAAGATCGCCGAGCAGCAGTCCGGCTCGATGTTTGATCATGCTGCTGAGGTAGAGGGCATTCGTATTGTGACCGCTTCCTTAAAGGACGGCGATGTGAAGACCTTGCGCGAATTGGGCGATGATCTGAAGGCCAATAACAGCAATTTTGTAGCAGTTCTTGCCAATGTCAGCGGTGATAAGGGTAATCTCCTTGCCGTTTGCAGTAAGGAAGCCATTGAGAAGGGTGTTTCAGCCGGTAAGCTGGTTGCTTTAGTGGCTGCTGTTACCGGCGGTAAGGGCGGCGGAAAGCCCGATAGTGCTATGGCCGGTATGGGGGATTCCTCCAAGGCGGATGAGGCCCTTGGTCAGGTGGTTACTTTTGTGACCGAAATGATGAAATGAGGATTATGCAATGAATGATTGTATTTTTTGTAAGATCGCGGCAGGGGAGATCCCCAGCAATAAAGCATATGAAGACGATCAGGTCCTGGCCTTTTATGATCTGAATCCTATGGCGAAGGTGCATCTCCTGGTGATCCCCAAGATGCATATTACCAATGTGATGGAAATAAACGAAGAAAACAGCGCGGTGATCGCCCATATCTTTGAAGTGATCGCCAAGCTGGCAAAGGAATTGAAGTTGGAAGAGGGCTTCCGTGTTGTCAGCAATTGCAATGCCTATGCGGGGCAGAGCGTTTTCCATCTGCATTTCCATGTTTTGGGCGGTGAGCAGCTGTCCATGACCATGTGTTAAGGAGGAGCAATCATGGAATACTATAAATTGAATGTTGCAGGGTTAACGCGGGATCTTCCCATCTGCCCGGTGAATGAGCATCTGGATATTGCAGGTTTTGTGATTTTCGGCGATGTGGAGCTGACTGAGGCCTGCGCGCGGGAATTGGTGAAAAAACTGCCGCCCCACGATATTATGATCACTGCCGAATCCAAGGGCATTCCTCTGATTCACGAAATGGCGCGCCAGGCGGGGGAGAATAAGTATGTTCTTGCCCGTAAAGCACCGAAACTTTACATGAAGGATGTTTTCACCGTGGAGGTGAACTCCATCACCACTGACCATAAGCAGATCCTTTGCATTGACGGTGACGATAAAATTGCCATGGAAGGCAAGCGCGTTGTGATTGTGGATGATGTGATCTCTACCGGCGAATCGTTGAAGGCTCTGGAAAAGCTGGTGGAGCAGGCCGGGGGCGAAATTGTCGGTAAAATGGCGATCCTCGCCGAGGGCGATGCCATCGAGCGTAAGGATATTACTTATCTGGCTCCGTTGCCGCTATTCTTTAAATAATCAGGAGGCTTAAATATGGCTGAATTGAGACCGAATGAAGGTAAAAATGAAATCATCGAGGTAGAGGGCGTGTCTTATCGCCGCCTGCCCATCAAGACCCATGTGATCACCGATCAGGATCAGATCGAGGATGTTTCCGAAACCTATGCCAAGGGCATTATGGAAGAGGGGGATGTACTGTTCATTTCCGAGAAATGCGTGGCTTGTACCCAAAAGCGCGCTATTCCCATGGAAGAGATCCGTCCCCGCCCCCTGGCCAAGCTTCTTTGCAAGTTTGTTTATAAATCTCCTTACGGAATCGGTCTGAGCATTCCCCAAACCATGGAGATGGCCTTGCAGGAATGCGGAACACTGAAGATTCTCTTTGCGGCATTCTGCTCCGCCATCGGCAAGCTGTTTGGCAAGCGCGGCGTGTTTTATAATATTGCAGGCCCCAAGGCCCGTTCCATTGACGGTCCCTGCGATTGTACCATTCCGCCCTATAACCATTATGTGGTTTTGGGCCCCACCGATCCCGATAAGGTCGCCCGCAGTATTAAAGAGCGGATCGGCTTTGATGTTTGTATTGTGGATATCAATGATATTGACGGTGTGATCCTGGGTGTTTCCGATGAGAGCATGAGCCGCGAGCTTTATGCCAAGATCCTGAAGGACAACCCCTTGGGTCAGAGCGGTCAGCAAACTCCTATGGGTATTATTCGTAAAGCATAATAAAAATGCGATGTCTTTCGACATCGCATTTTTATGTTATCCGATCAACCCTTCTTGGTCGGCGCTGATGATTTTGATCTCTATCGGCTCATCGGTCAATTGACCTTTCCATTTAACAGGGCAATAGTTTCGGGTGTAGCCCAAAAGATAGCCGTCTTTTTCTTCTTCGGGTAAAACAGACTGAACCGTACCGACCATGGAATTCCAAAAGGCTATGCGCCCCTTTTCTTCGATCGCCTCCATACGGTCCACCCGCTCTGCTTTCACCGCCTTGCTCCATTGCTCCTTCATGGCGGCGGCGCGAGTGCCCTCCCGCGGAGAATAGGGAAAGATATGGATCTTTGCAAAGCCGATCTTTTCGGCAAAAGCCATGCTTTCCTGAAAATCCTCTTCGGTCTCACCAGGGAACCCAACAATAATGTCGGTGGTAACAGAGCATTGGGGAAAGGCGGTGCGTAAAAGCTTAACCGCCTCTTCGTATTCGGCGGCGGTATAATGGCGGTTCATTGCTTTTAGGGTGCGGTCACATCCGCTCTGCAGGGAAAGATGAAAATGAGGGCAAAGCTCTTTGATTTCCGTGATTTTTTCCAAAAACTCCGGTGTGATGATCCGCGGTTCCAAAGAGCCCAATCGGATCCGCTCGATTCCCTTTACCGAAGCAACCTCAGCAATGGCCTTCTCAAGGCAGGGGGCACCGTTTTCCTTGCCGTATGAGGCAAGATGGATGCCGGTAAGAACAATTTCCCGATAACCCGCCCTTGCCAGAGCCTCGGTTTCTTTGCGGATCACCGATAGGGGCTTGGAACGGATCCGCCCGCGGGCAAAGGGAATCAGGCAATAGGAACAAAAGTTTTCACACCCATCTTCGATTTTTAAAACGGCGCGGTTTTTTTCTCCAAAGTTTTGGATCTCTTCGGTATCTAAAGCGCCGCAATTATCCACATCGATGATCTGCTTACCGTTTGTTTGGAATTCTTTGATGTAAGAAAGGATGTCTTTTCGGTTGGAGGTACCTAAAACAATATCTACTCCGTCAAGAGCCGCCGCTGCTTTGGGTGCCACTTGAGAGAAGCAACCGCAAACCACCAAAATGCTTTGGGGCGCCTTTCGCTTGGCGCGGGAGACCATCTGGCGGGACTTTTTATCGGAGATCTGAGTAACGGTGCAGGTGTTGATAATATAAACATCCGCCGCTTCCTCAAAGGAAACCGTTTCAAAGCCCACTTGCTCCAGCCGATCCCGCATTACTTGGGTATCATATTGATTAACCTTGCAGCCAAGGGTATAAAATGCTACTTTCACCTTTTGATATTCCGCCTTTGATTATATTAAGACCATCATAACAAAAAAAGCCTATCATTTCAAGGAAATTTTAAGATTAGGTATTGACTTTTTAATATTTCATTGCTATAATAATTGAGCATTTGAGCGAGAGTGGCGGAACTGGCAGACGCGCACGTTTGAGGGGCGTGTGGTTAACACCGTACGGGTTCAAGTCCCGTCTTTCGCACCAAAACAGCACCCGTACGGGTGCTGTTTTCATTTATTACGAAAGCGCAAGTTGTTTTTCCGGCTATTGGAGAATGATTGCAATACGGAGGTTTCTATGAATATTGGTATTAAAAATGAAATTATAATCACGGTAACGCC
The DNA here is from genome assembly GCA_045603925.1 of Eubacteriales bacterium. Classification (GTDB taxonomy): domain Bacteria; phylum Bacillota; class Clostridia; order Oscillospirales; family QAKW01; genus QAKW01. The sequence continues at coordinate 243 of JAZUNB010000076.1, read as the reverse complement.
CGAAATGACCGCTGAAACTATGGGGAGCGGTACATTAAAGGTATTTGCAACTCCTGCTATGGTGGCGTTGATGGAGCAAACGGCGGCGGAGAGTGTTGAGAATGAATTGGGGGATGGAAACACTTCAGTGGGAACATTGATCAATGTGCAGCATCTCGCGGCAACGCCTATGGGGATGCTGGTGACCTGCAAAAGCATTTTGACCGAAATTGACGGGCGGAAACTTTCCTTTGAAATTGAGGC
>JAZUNB010000075.1:0-22214 GCA_045603925.1 Eubacteriales bacterium | reverse complement strand
CAAACCGAGCCACTCGGCGTGCGGAACAAAAAATGAAAACCGCTCCGTTTCTAAAGTATTAGAAACCTCCGCTTATATCATTTTTTGTTCCTTTTCCCCAACAAAACGATGTTTTGTCGGGGGCCCCATTCACGCCTTCGGGTGACCCGCCGCCAAAGGCGGCGGCTCGGTTTGAAGGTTTCAAACAATTTTTTCGACCCCCAAAAAAGGGGCTGTAAAAAAACCAATGATTTTTTTACAGCCCCTTTTATTCGCTTTTAATTCAATTACTATATCCTTCGTTTTGAGAAAACAACCTCAAATTGTTCTTCATGCTTTCCACATCCAATTTCCAAGAATTAAGTCCCGTATCACCGTTTTCGTATATCCCTTCACTATTTTGAGTAAAACACCATAGTTTTCCAAACGGTACGGTATATCCTCCGTTGTCTCCGTAATAATCCTCCATATAGATGAGCCCCAATATATATTCTTGATTTTGGCTCAACAAAAACGGTTCCTCTTTGTTTTCTAAAATATATTGATCATCTTCTCCGTAAAGGTAAAGATCCGGCGACATCCCTTCTCCGTTATAAACCTTGATTTGCACCGTCTCATTCAGTGTGCCTCGTAAAGTTTCCGACACCTCTGCGTCATAAACCGTCACCTGGACATTTTCTTCATATGGCCCATCCGGATTGGTAAAATACGAGTCTTTTATATCGGTGATCCGAACCTTTGCCACCACCTGCGGACGACCGTAAAAAATCGAATCGTCCAATCTGGCTTCGGTATTATGTATTTCTAAGTAGTACTTTTCTTTTTTACACGCAGTTCCGGTCAATAATAAGGCTAAAAGCAGGGTGATTAAGAATATATGCTTTACTTTCATTAGAGCTCCTCCGAATTATAAATAAATTGATCCGAATAAAACCTCATCTCCAACCTCTAAAGAGCGCGCAGAAATATCATTTTTATTCGCTTCATAATACATCGTCCATGTAGTCGCATCAGATTGATAACTATGAGCCAAGCCTATGGCGTGTCCCATTTCGTGCACCATTACGCCTTGTATGTCATAGCAGTTGCTTTGCGCGCCAACCGACCATGCAAAATCTCTTTTATTGATATTGATGTCTGCTTCTGTCAGTCTCCCGACAGAATTTTTGCTTGTAATAGTACGCATCAAATATGTGTCATTAACTCCAGGTGTTGCACTAGTGATCCTGTTTTTTCCATCACTTGTATTAAATGTCGTACTGTTATGACATTGGTCAAACGAATATGTGTTTACAGGTTCATAGCCTAGATTATATACATTGTTCCATGTTTGTGCTGCGTAGTACATGGCGTTTTTTTCTGCTGTGCTAAATCCACTGTAGAGATAAAATGATACCGGCCTACCTGTAACAACCTTGTATGTTGTTGTATAAAAGTATGTGGATTTAGACCAGATGGTGCTTCCGTCAGACATTACTGCGCTAACAGAAATACGATAAGTAGATCCATTAGATAACATGGACCATGGAATCGTATAGGAAGTCTGATTGGCCGAAACAGTAACTTTGTTTATAAATAAATTGTCAGTAACGGTCTTACCATTCGATAACTGTCGAACACTTATAACATAGTGCTGAACTGTACCGCTTGGCTTAAACCATTCAACCGTGAAATCCTGAAATGAGTTGATCGAATTATTGTTTGCAAGATTAACAAACTCCAATCGCGTATCTGCCAAACAAGTGACAGAAAACATGTGGATAATCACAAAAACCACACAAATACCAAAAAGCTTTTTCATAAATTCCTCCTATGTTTCTTTCATATTGGTTTAATTATTACCCTCCTATATTTATAACGAACGAGAAGCCCCATTTTGGACAAACTATGAAAAATATATAAAAAGAATGAATATTATACAAACAAAGTGCTCTTGATCTGCAATTATGGGGATTCTGTTTTCACAACCTTTTGTTGTGCCGGCGATTTTAGGGAAATGTTAAAGATCTTTGCCTTCAAGCAAAGTGCGCCGGCACAATCCGGCCATACAGCCAAGGTCCGTATCGATACCAAACCCGATTATTCTCAATATCAGTTGGAACACTAAATAAAAAGCAAATGGGAGACGCTTCACAAGAAGGTTGTCTCCCATTTATTTTGCGGTCCGTTCGTGGGGCAAACGGAAGGATGGATCGATCTATTCACTTCCCAAAAATGAAAAAATATTGATTTTGGGAAACAAAATCCCCGCTTTGCTGACGCATTACGGGGATTTTTTGTTTTGTTTTGGCAGAAAAGATGCCCTCAAAACCGTTTCTTCCTTGGGAAGGGCTTTCCTTATCGGTCTTTGCCGTTTTCAGCCGATTTACAGCCCAAAGGCGTCTTTATAGGTGTCAATAAAATGCTTGCCTGCCACCTTGATCTCCGCCCAGAGCTCTTCCTTCTGGCGGTCGCGGACGGATACGGTATTGAGCCCCGCCTTGGTGGCGTTGGTCACCGCGGTGAGATTATCCTCAAAATAGGTGATCTCTTCGGGCTTTGCGCCCAAGACCTCTGCCACATGGGTAAAGATGGCGGGGGAGGATTTGCTCATTTTGAAATCCTCTACCGACCAGACATGATCAAAAAGGTCATAGACCCCGTTATTCTTTAAGCAGGGGTCGGTGGCGGGATGAGGAGAGGCGGTCAGCACAAAGAGGGAGACCCCCTCCTTTTTCAGATACTCCAGAAACTCCTTCACATGGGGCTTGAGCATGACCTCGGTGGCATAAAGGGGATAGAGATTATGCTCCATCTCCTCCACCAGCTCCTCCACCGATTCGGGCAGGCCGTAGACCTCCCGATAGTATTCGGCGCTCTTGGTATAGCCCAGGGGGGTGAGGATCTCGATCAATTCGGGGCCGTAGGCAATGCCCCGATCGTCCAAAAGCTTTAAGATGCCTTTGGCATAGGTGGGCATGGAGTCCACCAGAGTACCGTCTAAATCAAAACCGTAAATCTTATTCATATCCTTATACCTCGTAATCAAAAGATGCGCGGGATGCTACATTGGGGCGAACCAGCCCGTTGGCGATGGCTTGATGGGCGGGATGGCTCTGATAGGCCTCCAGGGCCTCTTTACTCTCAAAGGTAGAATCCATCATCAGATCCCCTGCGGAGCAGGGAAAGCCTTCGGTGAGGATCTTCATTTCCGAAAGGCCTTGGATCTTGCCCAAGAGGCCTTCCAATTCCTTTTTGATCTCCGCCTTGACCGATTCTTTATCCATTTCCTCTTTGAGGCTCCAGATGATCATATGCTTGACCATTTTATTTCTCCTTTTTTGCAAAAAATGTCAGTTTGGCAAGCTCCTGCTCGCTATGGCGGGGCAGCAGCCCCAATTTGGAAAGGGGCGGCAGCAGCAGGGCAAACATCGCCGCCATGATCAATACCTCAATGGGCAGCAGCAGGGCGTTTTTTACCGCGCTGGTTCCCAGATAATAGAGATAGCCCTTGCCGTAAAGAATGGCGCTCCAAAGGGAATTGAGCAAAAGATGGAGCCCGAAATTGGTAATGACCTTGGCGCAGAAAAGCTTGGCAACGGTGATCTTGCGGCGGTAGAAAAAGAGGCCGTAGGTCAGGGAGACCAGCACCTCGGTGATCATATAGCCGGGGAAATAGGCATAGCCGGTATTAGCCACCAAAAAGCATAAGGTATCCACCACCACCGCCATCAGCATTCCTGCCGCCGGCCCGTAGACCGCACAGCCCAGGGCGATGACAAAGAAGGTCAGCTTGATCTCCAGCCCCGGCATCAGCTGAATGCGGGCGATGCCGTCTAAGGCAACGGTCATGGCGCAGATCAGGGCGGCAAAGACCAGCTTTTTCACATCCTTCAGCTCCCTTGCAGAGCCGATCCAATATTCTTTTTGAAACATTTTATATACCTCCAGCGGGATGCGACCCTTGCACGGCGGGATTCCCCTTCGTTTCGAGAACAACTCCCCGTCTCCCGAACACTTGACCCGCAAGGATCTACTCTGATTTAGGATATCATATCACTTTATGAAACAGTTTGCAAGAACTTCCGCAAAATATCAATGCTTTGCACCGCGGCCTTGGCGGCGAAGGCGGGATAGTCCATGGATGCGTTACTGCCTGCACCGTCGGAAAGGGTGCGCAATACCGCAAAGGGCACTCCGTTCACATAGCAGACCTGCCCGATGGCGGCCCCCTCCATCTCACAGCAATCGGCGCCGAAGGCTCCGCGGATGAAGGCCTTTTTCTCCTCATCGGCAATAAACTGATCCCCCGAGGCGATCCGCCCCGAATGAGCGGGAACCCCCAAGGCCTGCGCCGCCTTCAGGAGGGCTTCATTCAGCCCCTCATCGGCGGGAAGCTCCACCTTATTGATGCCGGAAATCAGGCCGATGGGATCGCCGATGGGCGAGGTATCCATATCGTGCTGAAGAACATCCCTTGCCAATACCACATCCAACAGGCAATAGGCGGGATTCAGCGCCCCCGCCACTCCGCAATTAATGATCTTTGCAGGCTGATATTTCAAGATCATCGTCTGAGCGCAAAGGGCGGCAAAGACCTTGCCGATGCCGCAGGTGGCCACCGCCACCTCCTGCCCCATCCAAAGACCCCGCAAAAAGCGGATGCCGCTGACGGTCTCTTCCTGAATATTCGTCATTTCCGCCTTGATGGCGGCAGTCTCCGCCTCCATGGCGCCGATAATTCCGATCATTTTTGATCCTCCCTTTTGATTCTTGCTCCCAGCTGTACCCCACCGAGGATCAGCAGAAGATCCTTCAATAAATAGGGCAGAGAGCCCTGCAAAAAGCTAAGCCAAAGGCTGTTGCCCGAAACAAACGAAAATTGCAATACCCCAAGAAGATGGCAGAGCGCCAGCCCCAAAAGGCACCAAGGCTTTTTGGAAAGGCCGCTGAAAAAGGCCAACCCCAAAAACCCCCATAAAAAGCCGCCGCTTGGGCCGAGGAGATGGGCAATTCCCCCTTGAAAGCCGTAAAAGACCGGCGCGCCGAGGGCGCCCAGCAGCAGCCAGACCCCTACCGCCCAAAGGCTCTTTTTTGAGCCCAGCACCTTGCCGCAAAGGGCAACGCCGAAGACCTGAACCGTCAGCGGCACCGCGCCGAGGGGCAATGCCAATTGAGAAAGCGCCGCCAAAAGGGCGGCAAAAAGGGCAATGCGGGTCAGTTCCTTTGCCTTCATCGGTAATCCTCCAGAGCGATCTCTCCCGAGGAAAAGGCGGTAACGGTTCCGCCCAGCTCCACCAAAAGCGCTCCCCGCTCATCAATGCCCCGCACGATGCCCCGCAGGCGCTTCTCCCCCTGCACCACCGTAACGGTCTTATCGGTCAAAAAGGAGCGGCGGCGGTATTCCGCCAGGCAAGGCGCAAAATCGCCGCCGTAGAGGGCAAAAAAGCGATCTAAGATCTCATCCCGTAGCCCATCCATGATCTTAGGGTCGGGTTCCCCATCCAATAGGGCGCCTGCAATGGGATCCAATTCCCCAAAGCCCTCTTTCGGGGCATAAACATTCAAGCCGATCCCCAAAATGCAGGCAAAGGACTCCCCCTCGGTCTGCCCTTGGGCAAGGATGCCGCAGACTTTTTTATTCCTGAAATAAAGGTCGTTGACCCATTTTACCGAAAGGGCAAGCCCCAAAACCTGCTCCACCGCTTCTGCCACCGCCACTGCGGCGGTCACCGTTACCCGCGCGGCATCAAAGGCCTTGGGATCGGGGCGCAGAATAACAGAGCAATACAGCCCGCTCCCCTTGGGGGAGAAAAAGGCTCTGCCCCTGCGGCCATAGCCTGCGGTCTGCCCCTTGGCAACCACTGCCGCCCCCTGGGGCGCGCCCTTTTGCGCCAGCTCCCGCGCCACCCGATTGGTGGAATCGGTCTCCTCCAAAAGGATGAGAGGATATTCGGTTTTCGGTTGATTTTTATTCATAGGTCTTATTATAAAGGACAACCATTTCCCTGTCAACCCAGCCCCAAAAGGGCCAGCGCCAGGGCGGGCACCGCCACTGCGGCGCCGTATTTGGTAAACTGCCCGAAGGAAAGGGGCAGACCGTGGGCCTTGAGCAATTGCATCCACATCATTCCCGCCAAAGCCCCGATGGGGGTAAAGAACGCCCCCAAATTAGAGCCGATGACCGCCGCATAAAGAGGCGCGGTCTCCGCCACCCCTGCGGTAATGCCGGAATAAAGGACGCTCATGGGGATATTATTCATAAGATTTGCCGCCAGAAAGGACGAGATGCCATAGGCGGGAACCGCAGGCAAGGTATGGAGCAGCTGCGCCAGAAAAGCCGTGACCCCGCATTTTTCCAAGGCCAGCACCACAATGAACATCGACAATACAAAGGGGGCCATCTCAAAGGGGGCCCGCTTTAAGACCTCCAATAATAAGGTGGGTTGGCGGCGGCGCGCCAAAAGGCAGATCGACGCCGAGGCAAAGAGGCTCAAAAAGGCGCCGAAGGAGATCAGCCACATGGGCAGCTCCAGCACGGAGGAGAGCACCATCAGCAGAATGCAGACCCCCAGATGCAACACCCCTAAGATCACCAGGGGCTTATCCAATTTGGCGGAAGGGGTGAATTCCTGCTGCAGAGGGGCCTCTAATTTTTTACGAAAGAGCAGCCAAAGGGCGCCAACAGAGCCAAGCCCCGCCAGAAGGGTGGGCAACGCCATGGCCTTCAGATATTCGAAAAAGCCGATCTCGGCGCCTCCCGCCAGATAGATATTGGTAGGGTTGCCGATGATGAAGAGCATGCTCCAGGTATTGGCGGCGATGAATTCGCAAAAGAGATAGGGCAGAGGGTCCACCTTGGCATGGCGGGTGAAATAGCAGATAAAGGGGGTAAAGGTCAAAACGATAATGTCATTAGAAGTAAAGACCGTCAGCACCGAGACGGTGGCATAAAGGATCCAGAACAAGGTCTTTTGGGAAGCCCCCGCCTTTACCAGCATGGTCTCGGCCAGATAGCGGAAAAAGCCCGCCCGATCCAAAAACACCGAAAGGAGGGTCATGGAGAAAAAGAGGATCAGTATTTTAATGGGATTCATGGCGGTAGGCGCAGTCAGCCCCGCAAAAACCTCACCGGGACGTAGCGCCCCGCCCAGGATCAATAAAAGCGCTCCCGCCACCGGCGGCAGCCAATAAATGCTGATCTGCTCTCCCCGAACGGAAACGCCGGGTTTTAAAAATACCAAAAGGATCAGTCCCAGGCAGGTGGCGACGGCAACAGCCGATGCAAAGATCATCTTCATTTCCCCCCTTTTTTTCTTCGCGGGATATTTTACCACTTCATATTGCAACTTTCAAGATGAAGTGATAAAATAATTCTATGAAGATCGTAAGAAGTAAGCGAAAAACCATGGTACTGACCGTCAATAAAGAGGGAGAGGCCGAGCTGCGGGCGCCGCTCCATCTCTCCGATCAGGTGATCGAGGAGTTTCTTGCCGCCCATCAGGGCTGGCTGGAGAAGCGCCTTGCCGCCCACCGCTCCTACTCAGAAGAGGAGCTTTCGGCTATGCGAGAGGCGGCCAAGGAATGGTTCCCGCCGCGAGTGGCTTATTACGCCGCCCGAATGGGGCTCTCCCCCGCGGGGGTAAAGATCACCTCCGCCCGCACCCGCCACGGCAGCTGCTCCCCCAAAGGAGGCTTATGCTTCTCCCTTTACTTAATGGAGAAGAGCGAGGCGGCGCGGGAGGCTGTCATCGTCCACGAGCTGGCCCACCTGAAGCGGCGGGATCACTCCCCCGCCTTTTACGCCGTTGTTTTGGAAGCTTTACCCGACTATTATCAACGAATCAAGGAACTGAAGGTATGATCAAGAAATTTATCCAATATTATAAGCCCCATCAGAAGCTTTTTTGGTGGGATATGGTCTTTGCGGTCTTAGGCGCAGGGATCACCCTCATTCTGCCGCTGATGGTACGGACCATTACCAATGATTTTGTTTACCGCCCTGCCGATGAAGCGTTGCGGATGATCCTGCTCTATGCGGCGGGGATGCTGGCTCTCATCGGCTTTGAGGCTTATTGCAATTATTTCACCGCCTACTATGGGCATATTATGGGCGCCAAAATGGAATATGATATGCGGGAGGAGCTCTTCTGCCATTATCAGCGCCTTTCCTTCGGCTTCTATGATAACCAGAAGGTAGGCGCTCTCATGAGCCGCATCGGCAACGATCTTTTCGATATCGCCGAGCTGGCCCACCACGGCCCCGAGGATCTCTTTATCTCCGCCATCAAGCTCATCGGCTCGCTGATCATTATGATGAGCGTCAGCTGGAAGCTGGGGCTGGTGGCCCTTTTGATCCTGCCCTTTATGATCCTTTATGCAGGCAAGTGCAATCGGCGGATGCGCGCCGCCTTCAAGCAAAACCGCGTACGCACCGCGGAATACAACGCAGGGGTGGAAGACAATCTCTCGGGCATCCGCGTGGTAAAATCCTTTGCCAACGAAGAGGTGGAGGTAGGCAAGTTCCGGAAAGTCAACGACGGTCTGCTCTCCAGTAAACGCTTTGCCTACCGCGCCATGGGCACCTTCCATTCGGGGCTGGGCGCCTTTACCACCTTTATCACCGTTGCGGTCTTGGTGGCAGGGGCCATCCTAATCTCCCGCAAGATGCTGGAGGTGACGGATCTTATTACCTTTATGCTCTATATCAACAATTTCACCGAGCCGGTACGCAAGCTCATCAACTTCACCGAGCAGTTCCAAAACGGTGCCACCGCCTTTGCCCGCTTTCGGGAGATGGTGGAGGTGGAGGTGGAGATCCGAGATCTCCCCGATGCCGAGGAGCCGCCCCGCTTTGAGGGCGCAGTGGAATTTCAGGAAGTCTCCTTCCATTACCCCGATCACGAAAAGACCGTCCTCTCCCATGTGAACCTTTCGGTGAAGGCAGGCGAATATGTGGCCCTGGTGGGGGAATCGGGGGCGGGAAAATCCACCCTTTGCAGTCTGATCCCCCGTTTTTATGAGGTCAGCCGCGGCGCGATCCTTATTGACGGCAAGGACATCCGCTCCTATACCCTCAAAGGCCTTCGGAATCAGATCGGTGTGGTCCAGCAGGATGTATATCTCTTCAGCGGCTCGGTAATGGAAAATATCCGCTACGGCCGCCCCGATGCCACCGATGAGGAGGTCATCGCCGCCGCCAAAAAGGCTAATGCCCATGAATTTATCCTCTCCCTGCCCGATGGCTACGACAGCGACATCGGTCAGCGGGGCATCAAGCTTTCGGGCGGGCAGAAGCAGCGGCTCTCCATTGCGAGAGTTTTCTTGAAAAATCCCCCCATCCTTATCTTTGATGAGGCCACCTCGGCCCTGGATAACGAAAGCGAACGGGTGGTGCAGGAAAGCCTGGAGACCCTGGCGCAGGATCGCACCACCTTTGTGATCGCCCATCGGCTCTCCACCATTCGGGGAGCGGGGCGGATCCTGGTTTTGACCGAGGATGGCATTGCCGAAGAGGGCACCCATCAGCAGCTTTTGGATCAAAACGGCATCTATGCGGGGCTCTATAATATGCAATTCCGTTGATTTGTGCATAAAAGTCTGTGATTTATTCATTGTTTTTGGGGTAAGATCTTTAATATAATAATAGAGATCACCGCAGAAAGGATCATGAATGGAAACGAAACTGACCCTTCTTACTCAGAATTTAAGAACCTCCGGCTCCCAAAAGGGCATCCGGGGAGAACGCCTCGGCGTCAGCAATGAGGTCTATAACCGCGCCCGCCGATTTCGCAAGCTGGTGCAAAAGCATCAGCCCGATGTGATCTTCGCCCAGGAGGGCACTCCCGGCTGGATCGGCTTTTTTGAGACCGATCCCTATTTCACCGCGCATTATACCCTGCTCTATCATTATCGGGCCGCCCGCCAGAGCGTTCCCGAAAGCACGCCCCTGCTCTTTAAGAAGGAGCGGTTTGAATTGCTGGACAGCGGACATTTCTGGCTTTCCGCCACCCCCGATCGGGAATCGGAATCCTATGAGGCGGGCAAGGATCATATCCGCATCTCCACCTGGGCAACCTTGAAAGAAAAAGAGAGCGGCGAGGAATGCACCTTCTTTACCACCCATGTGGATACCGGAGGGATTACCCCTATGGCCTCTATCAAGCAGTATACCGACTTTTTCGAGACGCTGGGGGCCGAGGCCTTCGCCTTTGTGGGCGGAGATTATAACTTCACCTATCGGGGGCCGGTCTATAACCAAGTGGTGGATTGGGATTCCTTTATGGATCTGCAGGATATCGCCCTCAACCTTCATCGGGTGCGCCGTTGCAGGCTGGGCAAATTAAGAGGCACCCTCACCGGCGGCTGGGCCGATGCGATCTCCCCCGACCCCAACCCCGGCAGAATGCGTCAGCTGGACTATATTATGGCCAAGCCCAACCCCTATTTTACGGTGGACTCCTATGAGGTGGACTATACCCATTTTGAGTCCCCCGAAGAGAATGTACCGGCGGGCTATATCTCCGATCATTACGGTATTATTGCCACGGTGCGTATTGCCACCGAGGGAGATTTCAGTCCCTATCACTGCCGCTACCCGGAGCGGGAGGGCGAGGAGCTGCCGACGGTTCTTTAATTTTATTTGACAACCTGGCTTTCTTTATTTATAATAAATTTGTAAATCTTTATTTAAAGGAGATCCATTCTATGAAAATGAAACGCTGGATCGCGCTGTTGCTGATCGCCGCCATGACCTTGGTGATGGTCTGCAGCTGCAAAACCAAGACCGGAACCGAAGACGATGAAGCCGCCATCGGCGATTTTGTGGAGCAGGAGGAGACCGACAACGGCGACATCAACTCCAAGCCCGGCTCAAGTGCAGATGAGGATGACGACAAAAAGTACGGCGAAGACGATTCCGCCGACGAGAAGGACGATCCTTCCGACGAAAAGGATGATCCCGCCGATGAGAAGGATGAGCCTTCCGATGAGAAGGATGAGCCTGCCGATGAGAAGGATGAGCCCTCCAATGAGCAGGGCGGCGATGCAAAGCCTGTGGAGAAGGAGACCAGCGGTACTCCTGTGACCGTGATGGTTCAGAACCTGAAGACCACCGGCAACCAGAAGGGTATTGCCGGCGAGCGTACCGACGATCTGGGCAGAACCGGTCAGGCCAATGAATCCTATCAGCGGATGCGCCGCTTCCGCGAGAATGTGAAGCGGGTGGATCCCGATGTGATCCTTACCTGCGAGGGTACTCCCGCCTGGTTGGACTGGCTGCAGAATGAGGCTTATTTCAAGACCAATTATACCTGCCTCTATCATTATCGCTCTCCCGAAGGTGCCGAGATCGATCAGGGTACTCCCCTGCTCTTCAAGACCGATAAGTATGAGTTGGTAGAAAGCGGCCATTTCTGGCATTCCGCCACCCCCGACAAGGAATATTCCTATTGCTGGGATATTAAGGATCGCCGAGTCTGCACCTGGGCAAAGCTGAAGGATAAGAAGACCGGCTCCGAATTCTATGCCTATACCTGCCATATCAATAATAACAGCCATAGCGGCGGTACCAACGGTATCCAGACCATGGAGCTGTATCAGCAGGTGCTCTCCAAGCTGCCCAAGGGCTCTTATGCCTTTGTGGGCGGAGACTATAACATCAGCTACCGCGATGCGGTCTATGAGATGTCCATGAATTGGGACGAAATGATCGACCTGAAGGATCAGGCCCTCAATATGCAGGAGCACGGTCTCACCGAGATCGGCGGCAATAAGGGCTCGGTCAACCAGGATTATGAAAAGGCCAAATACGGCGGTCTCTACGGTACTCCCCCCATCGTTGCCGATCCCGGCGACACCCAGAAGATCGACCACTTGATGGCAAAGCCCAACCCCAATATGGCTGTGGACTTCTGGGGCTATGACTATACCACCACTGCGCTGGAATCGGAAGGCGTTGTGGAGGGCTATGTCTCCGACCACTATGCATTGGTTGTAAAACTCCGCATTGATACCAAGGCGGATTATTCCCAATACCAGGTCCAAAACAAAATAAAAAGGAGCTGTAAAAAAATCGTTGATTTTTTTACACCCCTTTTTTAATGAATAATGAATGGTGAATGATGAATAATGAATAATTTCGGGAAGTGTACCAATTCAATTGGTATCCTCGGTCTTTTTCAACGAAAACTCCATATATGCGATGGCATTTTCTCGAATTCTTTCGGAAATAAACATGGAATCACTCATTGAAACCAGCGCGGCAAAGCTTTTTTTCGTTTCTTTAGACAGCATTCTGTTTTTCATATGAATACAAACGCGGATCGCGATCTCCCCTTCCACAATCTCGATATCCGCTTCCATTAAATCGGCAACCGCCTTTCCCAACGCAATAAACGCCTCTATCGATTGCAATTGCCATCCGCCCTCCTCGTTACTGCTGCAATTCTGTCCGTAATTTTTAGCATAAAGTTCTCTTTTCATCATAAAACTCCTCCGAATTTTTGTTCACCCACAATCGTTGGTATATTTTATATCCTAATTCGGTATACTTGATTTGTCAAGAACGATTGTGGGTGAAAGAGAATGAGAACGATTTTAGCAGAGCGCCTAAAAGCATGCCGCAAAGAGCGCGGATTGACCCAAGGTCAAGTCGCCATCTATTGTGACATCACCGAAAAAGCCTATCAAAATTATGAATTGATGACCCGTGAACCGAAAATCGGGATCCTTGTCCGAATAGCGGATTTTTATGGCGTTTCTCTGGACTATCTCACCGGAAGAACCAACCAAAAAGACCTTTAATAAGAGAGCCGAACGGCTCTCTTTTTTTATGAACATTCCTTTTGTACCAATTCAATTGGTACAAATGCGTTTTTCATTCTTGACTTGCAGGGAAGTTATTTATATAATGAAGGCAATAGAGCAAAGGAGTTGTCCCGATGAAAAAACAGATCGCCCTTTTCTTGATCTTCTGCCTTCTCCTTTCGGCCTTATGGGGCTGTAAAAAGGCAGAAAAGGAAGATTTTTCCGCCGAAAGCGATGCGCTCATCGGCGCGGAAACCACCCCCGAAAAGGTAGAAGAGTCCGAAAAAGAACCTCAAAAGGAAGAGGAAAAAGCTCCCACCTCGGAAGACCGGGAGCCTGCGCCCGAAAAGGAAGAGGAAGAAAAGCCTTCTGATCTACCTTCGGAAAAAGAAGAGGATGAAAAAGAGCCGTCAAAGGAAGAGAATAAGGCACCCGATGCTGTAACCAAAGAGAGCAGCGGTACTGCCGTTACCATTATGGTGCAAAATCTCAAGACCTCGGGGCATCAGACTCCCTGGACCCAGGGCCAGCGTACCGATTCCCTGGGGCGCTCGGGTCAGGCCAACGAACTCTATAGCCGCGCCCGGCGCTTTCGGGAGAATGTGAAGCGGGTACAGCCCGATGTGATCTTAGGCTGCGAGGGCAAGACCGGCTGGATCGACTGGTTTGAAAAGGACGCGTATTTCAGCTCCAATTATACCTTGGTCTATGAATGGGTCAGCGGGGTCAAGGAAGGGATCGACAACGACAGCTGTACCCCCGTCCTCTTCAAGACCGCCAAATACGAGCTTTTAGACAGCGGAATGTTTTGGTACAACGATAATACCGCCAAGCCCGGCTGCTTCATTGAAGGGAAATTCAGCGGCTGCTCCTGGGCAAAGCTGAAGGATAAGGAAAGCGGCGCGGAGTTTTATGCTCTGCCCATCCATATTCCCAACAACAGCTATGAGGGCGGCGACTCCGGCTTCAAATGTATGGAGGTGCTCAATTCCTTTATCGAAAAGCTGCCCCAAGGCTCCTATGCCTTTGCAGGCGGGGATTATAACATTAAATATCGGGATCCCGTGTATATGGGGAGCGTGGAATTTGATCGGATGTTTGATCTCAAAGATCAGGCGCTGAATATGAAGGCCGACGGCCTTGCAGAGATCGGCGGCAACAGCGGCTCGGTCAATACCCTCTACGAAAAAGAGGTCTACGGCGGCATCTACGGTACCCCGCCCATTATCGAAGCCCCCCAGAATACCCAGGCCATCGACCACCTGATGGCAAAGCCCAACCCCCATCTGGCCATCGATTATTGGGGCTATGATTATACCCATGTGGGCTTAGGGGCAGAGAATGTGGCCGACGGTTATGTTTCCGACCACTACGCCCTGGTGGCCAAAGTCCGTATCAACACCGATGCAGACTACTCGCAATACCAAGTAGAACACTAATAATTAATAATGGTTGATTTTTGCCGAAAGGGCAAAAATCTTCCGACATTATTCATTATTCATTAATCAATCAAGGAGCATTGTTATGAAACAAGAAACCACCATTAAATTCTTCCTTCAGAACCTGCGGATCGGCGGCCATCAGACCCCCTGGATCCAAGGTCAGCGCACCGATTCCTTGGGGCGCAAGGGCGGCGCCAATGAGCTCTATAGCCGCGTTCGCCGCTTTCGGGAGATCGTGAAGAAAAACGATCCCGATGTGATCCTCGCCCAGGAATGCTCCTATGGCTGGGCCGACTGGCTGGTGCAGGATCCTTATATGGCCACCACCTACGGCATAGTCTATCATTGGGACGGTACCACCCCGCCGGGAATGCAAAGCGCCTCCCCCATTCTCTTTAAAAAAGAGAAATATGCCTTGGAGGAGAGCGGCTGTTTCTGGTTTTCCAAGACCCCCGATGTGATCTCCCCGCCCTATTGCGAAGGGAAAGAGCATCCCCGCATTGTCAGCTGGGCGCAGCTGAGGGATCTTGCCACCGGCGTTTCCTTCCGCGCCTATTCGGTGCATATGCCCAACTACCGCCCCACTCCCCTGGATCCGGTGGGGGTGCAGAGTATGAACCAATTGGTCAAAACCATCGGCGACCTGCCCCAAGGGATGTATGCCTTTGCAGGCGGCGATCTGAATATCGACTATCGCGACGATGTGTATGAGCATTGTATGGACTGGACGAAAATGATCGACCTGAAGGATCAGGCCCTCAACCAAGGGCTCACCCTGGGCGGCAATACCGGCTCGGTCTGCCCCCGCTATCAGAAGCCCGAGACCGGCGGCAACTACGGCACCCCTGTCATCATCGAGGCCGCGCCCAACAGCCAGGCTCTGGATCACCTGATGGCCAAATGCCATCCCAATATGGCAGTAGATGCCTGGGGCTATGATTATACCCACCTGGCCATCCCCGAGGAGAATGTAGCCGACGGCTATGTTTCCGACCACTACGGCCTCTCTGTTACCTTACGCATCGCCACCGCCGAGGACTACAGCCAATATCAGAAAAAGCACCAATAAAGATCAATGACCCGCAAGGCATACCTTGCGGGTCATTCGTTTTCTTTATACACTAAAATGTCCTCTACTCTGCACTCCAGAATGCGGCAAAGGTCATTGAGGGTCACGGTGCTGATGGGGCGATCATGCCGCAGCCGATCCAAAAGGCTTCGGCTGATTTTATATTCCTTAATTAGCGTATAGGTGGTAACCCCTTTTTTCTTCATAGTTTCGTAAAGCGGCTCATAAGAAATCATATACTCCCTCCTCGCTTTCTAAAAACATAATAAACTATGCTCTTTTACTTGACAATTGTCGATAAACCGAGTATAATGTGGTCTGTATATAGAGCACACTTTTATCTGTTGCAATGCAAGGCTCATATACATTTGAAATCGAATCATAAATAATATGGCTTCGATACTATTTTTTATCAGGAGGAAAGAAAAAATGAGACGATATCAAAAACTGATATCCATAATTGCATGCGTTGCATTGATGCTTGGCCTGATTCCGTTGGGCGGAATAACAACCCTGGCATCTACCGGAAAAACTGAACTATATTTGGATACTCCGACGGAGGGCTCCCTGGTAACGGTGGTTTCAGGTGCGGATCTTCAATACTATTCTTTCACCGCACCGGACGACGAAACGTACGTTACAACCATTGATATCTCAAACGATGAATCAAGCTCTGCTTCCCTGAACGTATCGCATTATGATGAATCCGGGCGTTTGCTTGCACGTGAATTGAATCAAAGATCCGTTTCTTTTTTGGGAACAATGATCAAAGGAGAAACACACTCCTTTAGAGTGAGCTCGTATTATGCTGTTGATTTTACTATTCTGGTCAAAACAGCAGCTGTCTCCACATTGCTTACGTTGGACAAATCCGAAATTGTTGAGCTGGAAGGACAAACTCTGTGGCTCTATGGATCATTTGACGGAAAACCGGAAAAAATCACTTGGACCAGCGACAACCCTGAAGTATTGGATTTCTGTACAAAAAATGATGATTCGGCCCAATTCACTTTATTAAAAGCCGGATCCGCAACCATTACGGCGACTAGCGAAAATGGACTAACCGCCACCTGTAAAGTGACCGTAACAGCAAAGCCTGACGCAACTTCCATTGTGGTGTCTCCCGGTGACTTATACCTTTATGTTGGAGAAACCCGCAAGGTAGAAGCGATATTCGCGCCTGAAAACTGCTGGACTGAAACAGTGGCATGGCACGTTGCGGACAATACCGTGGCGGCATTTGATTCATCCTATATTCTCGGTAAACAAGAAGGAACAACGACGGTCACAGCCACCAGTGAACGTGGTTTAAGCGACGAAATCACAGTTACCGTTATGGAGCCCGCTTCGCTCTCTTTAAATGAGCCGCAGACGATAGACGGAATCCATGCCTATCGCTTTAATTTTGTACCGGAAAAAAGTGGAAAATATTACTTCTCATCCTTTGAGAATGATTTTGACACATACGGCACTCTATATGACCAAAATATGAATCAGTTAAGCAGTAATGATGATAGCGGTGAGGGGAATAATTTTCAAATTGAGTATTTCTTAAATGCCGGGGAGACCTACACTTTAGAAACCAGGCCCTATTCCGGCACATACTCCGGAACATATACCATTATTGTTGAGGACGATATATCTGCCGCACGGCTACTCTGGGAATACTCCATCGAAAATGACGAAATCGTTCTTTATAAATATCTTGGAAGCGAAACAAATGTTGTGATTCCGGCTACGATGGTTGTGGGCGGAATTGAATATCCGGTAACCACTTTGGGCGAGGATTATGGTGATCCGTTAGGCAAATCAACGATGTTTGAATCTGTTCAGCTGACAAGCATTACGATTCCAAGTAGTATCCGAAAAATAGGATCCTCCGCTTTTTTTCGCTGCAACACATTGCAAGCTGTCTATATTACTGATCTTTCTGCGTGGTGCGGGATCAGCTGTGAAAATAGATTTGGAACGGCATACAACCGACCTTCTTACAGCCCTCTTTATTATGCCGAGCATCTGTATTTAAACGGAGAATTGGTTGAGGAACTGGTAATTCCAGAAGATGTTAGTACAATCAAAAACTATGCTTTTTGTAATGCTTCTATCAAAACAGCAATCATTCCCGAAGGGGTTCATATCGATCCTTGGGCTTTTGCGTATTGCGATGAATTAATCTCGGTGACGATCCCCGACAGCGTAACCTCTATCGATAAGTATACTTTTTATGGTTGCAGTAGCCTGACTTCTGTGACCATTCCGAACAGCGTAACGGCGATCAATTCTTATGCCTTTGGATGTTGTAACAGCTTAACTTCGGTGACTATACCGGAAAGCGTAACATCAATCGGTTACTTTGCTTTCGGTGATTGTACCGAGTTGAAAACAGCTATCATCTATAATCCCGATATCGTTTTGGACGAATCGGCATTTCCTACTACTACAGAAGTGATCTATAAAAAGGGTGTTGATAAGACCAAGCCCCATCTGGAGATCGATTCCGACAATACTAACCTTGCGATTCTCAATACCATCGACCTGAAGGTTAGCCGCGTTTATTGGGGCTATGCAGGGACGGAAGAAATTGAGGCTGCCAATTGGAATACCTTTACCGCGGCGGTGCCCTCGTCTATTCGCGTCAGCGACTATAATCCCACCGAGGGTGAGGTCTATGCCATGGAGAAGCAGGGGTATTATCTCTTCTGGATCCAATATACCGATGCAGAGGGCAAGACGCAAAATATCAGCCAGACCGTTTATGCCGAAGGCACGCTGGATGAAAATTACGGCAAGCCCTATTTGGAGCTGGACGAGACCGGCAAGGTGGCCTGGATGAACCTCAACGGCACTACTGTGCAGAAGATGTACTGGGGCTTCATCGGCGACACCGATTACAAGTATTCCACATGGAATGAGTTCAAGACCCGCATCGGCGACACCTATCTGCCGGATTACGGCGTTAAGGACAGTGAGGGCTATATCGTCAATAAAGAGGGCTACTATCGCTTTGTCATCGTTTATCTGGACGAGCAGGGCATCCGCCAGGAGCGGTATTTTACCATCAAGGCCGAGACTCCCGCCACCGCACCCTCGATGGACAACAGCACCCTCTCCAATGTGGCTACCTTTGTCAATAATGAGGGCTACACCTCCAAGACCTATTACGGCTACATCGGTACGGAAAACACCAAGTATGTGGACTTCAATACCTTCAAGGCCACTGCTATCGATTTCACCACCGATTTCGGCACTCCGGCCGGCAAGAGCTTTAAACTGGATAAGGCCGGCTACTGGAGATTCGTTATCAACTATAACGTCAACGGTGCCACCAAGGATACCGTCTGCACCGTTTATGTGGATGAAGCGGATCTCTCTCTTGGTACTCCCAAGCTGACTCAGAGCGGCAAGAAGGTAACTTTGAATGCCAATGGCTCCACCGTCAGCAAGGTCTATATCGGCTATATGGGTACCGAGGAGGTGGAGGTGGATAACTGGGTGGACTATACCGCCAATTGCCAGACCAATACAGTTTACTATGGTCCCAAGGATGGTACAGCCTTTACGCTCGGAACGACCACCGGATATTACACTGTTGTTGTATCGTACAACAACGGCGGTGCCGACCAGCTGGCTCTCTATATGTTTGAAATCTAAAATAAAAGAGGAAACGCACTGCGTTTCCTCTTTTTTAATGAGATTCTCATCTTCATTTGCCGGGATTTCTGTTATGATAGTAGTAGACTATATAAAGGAGCCTGAAAAGATGACTCGAAGAATTGTTGTGGATTCCTCCGCCGATCCCTTTGCCTGGGCGGATGAGAGCGTTGGCTGCGCCTCGCTGAAGATCGTCACCGATGAGAAGGAATATGTGGATGATCAACATCTGAATATTCAAGAAATGGTGCGGGAGCTTGCCGCCTATAAGGGCAAATCCGGTACCGCCTGCCCCTCCACCGAGGATTGGCTTTCCGCCTTCGCCGAGGCAGAGGAGGTCTATTGCGTTGCCATTACCAGCAACCTCTCCGGCAGCTTCAATGCCGCGCGGCTGGCCGCCGAGCAGTATAGGGAGGAGCACCCCGACCGCAAGGTATTGGTGGTGGATTCCCTTTCCGCAGGGCCGGAGCTGCGCTTGATCGCCGAGAAGATCCAAGAGTTGCTTGCCCAAGGGGCAACCTTTGAAGAGATCCAAGAAAAAATCGCCGCCTATCAGCAAAAAACAGGGCTTCTTTTTATGCTGGAATCCTTGAAAAATTTTGCAAATAACGGGCGCGTCAGCCCCTTGGTGGCCAAAACAGTGGGGCTTTTGGGCATTCGGATCGTGGGCAAGGCCAGCGACGGGGGCACCCTGCAGCCTTTAGAGAAGCTCCGCGGCAGAGAAAAAGCCCTGGAAGCGCTGCTGGCGCAACTGAAAAAGCATCGCTTCAACGGCAGAAAGCTCTACATCGCTCATAGCTTCAATTCCGAAGCGGCGGAAGACTTAAAAGCGCGCATTCGCGCCGCCTTCCCCGCCTGCAAGGCCACTGTTTACGCCTTGGGCGGGCTTTGCAGCTTTTATGCCGAGCAGGGCGGGCTGTTGGTCGGTTTCGAAAAGTTATAAAAATAAGAGGGAGCAACGCTCCCTCTTATTTTTTGATTTGAAAAATTTTAATGGGTTTGCCCGTTTTTCTGCATTGTTCGATGACAAATCGAGTGCCGCGGGACTCCCCGTCCCAAAAGGCCAGAACCAGATCGCTGTATTCCACAATGGTCACATTCCGCCGAATGGGCGCACTGCGACCGAACTGCTCATAATCGGGCAGAAACTCCGTCAGCTTCAGCCCCTGCTCTTGGGCATAGCGGCGGGCGCAGGTATCGATGCCGCGGGCGCCCCCCGAAACGATCTCTGTAACCCCCTCGGGCAGATATTTTCCCAGCTCCGCCACCTCTAAATTGCGGGAGCCGATCACCGCCACCTTCATTGTGCATCCTCCGGCAGGCGGATGGAATGGGTGATTTTACCGCTATCGTCATAGATGGTGACCTGAATGCCATCCTCGCCGATGACATAATAAGCGGCCTCCACCTCCTTGCAGTTCTTTTTGCGGGGCTTGCCTCCAACGATCACCGGCGCAAACTGCCCCAGCTGATCCAAAGCACCGCCGGGCAAAAACAGCCCCGTTACATGGGTATGGCCGGCAATAAAGACCTGGGGCTTAATGTGCTCCCCAATGAGATCGCACCATTCCTTATAAATATCCTGCTCAATATCAAAGGGCGGCTTCGGCACATGGCAGAAGGGATGATGGCAGACCAACACCTTATGCTTGACCCCTTGGGCCTCGTATTCCTCGGCGGCGCGGGCGATGACCTCTTTGATAAAGCGGGTCTGCTCCAACCGAAAAGGATGAAAAGCGGCGGTATAGCCATAGGCGGAATAGGAATCGGGCTTGTCTTCCCCGCAGTCCAGCACCATTCCCCAGGTATCCCCCAGGCGGAAGGTGAAAAAGGTGCGCCCCTCCCGATGGGGGCAGTAATCGCCGAAATGCTCCCCGAAGAAGCCGCGGGTATCATGGTTGCCGCGGGAGAAGATCACCGGGATCTCCCCCTTGCCCAAGGTCCCCGTCAGCCGCAGGATCTCCAGCAAAAAGGCCCGCTCGCCGCTGTGGTTGGGAATGTCGCCGTTTAAGATGAGGGCATCAAAAGCGCCCATAAAGCCCGCCGTGCGGATGGCATCGTCGATGCAATCGTGGACATCCGAAAGATGGCAATACCGCGCCTCCCCTTCCGGAACCGGACGGAAGGGATAGAAGAGCTCTACCGTCTCCTCGGTCACGGGGTCATAGGGTAGCCGCTCCACCATCTTGCGATAGCAAACGGTATAACCCCCTGCCGCATCCAGCGCCCCTTGGGGAATATATACCCGATGGAGCAGGGTATCACTGCGCACGATCCCCGCGCAATGATCGTAATAGGTCTCCTCCCCCACCTTCACCCAGCAAAGGGCGGAATGGGTCAGAGGGATCAGGATCTGATATTCCCGGTCAAATACATAGACCGTCGGATGATATTGAAGCAATTCGGCGTGTTCCATTTTTTCGCTCCTTCTTTTGATACCTTCAGTATACCACGCCAACCTTAAAAAGGAAATAGCAAAAATAATTTTGTCAGCAAAAAAGCCAGCAGTCCGCAGGCGGGAAAGGTAAGGAGCCAGGCCGAAAACAGCTCTCCCACGATCCTTTTGTCCACCGCCGCCGCCTTTTCCCCCATTGCCGCCCCCATCAAGGCGCAGGTCTTGGCGTGGGTGGTGCTGACCGGAAAGCCCTGCAGAGTAGAGAGCAACAGACTAACGGTTCCCGCCAGATCGGCGGCGAAGCCCTCCCGGGGCTGAAGAGCCACCATCTCACTCCCTACCTTGCGGATGATCCGCCCGCCCCCGCAAAGGGTTCCAAGGCTCATCATCCCGCTGCAAAGGATCATCCCCCATAGAGGCGGTGCTCCTTCCCGCTGTAAAAATAAGAGGGCGGCAAATTTGGGGGTATCCTGCAGCCCGTGGGCAAAGGCCATCAGCGCCGCCGCCCACCGCTGGCCCCAAAGCCAGAGCCGCGGCCGCTCTGCCATCCGCCGAAACCAAGCAGAGAGGATCCACCCGCCCAAAAAACCCAGGGTTACCGAAAAGACCAGCCCCACCGCAACCTTCCCCAAGGCTCTCGGGGAAACGCCGCCGACGCCCAGGGCCAGGGCGCCGCCCATGACCGCCGCCATCAGTCCGTGACTTTCGCTGGTGGGGATGCCGAAGGCCCACGCCGCCACCGACCATAGGATCACCGCAACCAACACCGCCCCCAAGGCGGCATTGCCCGCTCCATCGGCGGAAAAATGCCCTAACTCCCCCACCGTCGCCGCAACCCCTCGCCCCAGGCTCAGGGCGGCGATGCCGCCCAAAAGATTCATCCCCGTTGCCA
>JAZUNB010000074.1:0-11796 GCA_045603925.1 Eubacteriales bacterium | reverse complement strand
CCCGCCGCCGATAATATGGTCTATCAGAATTTCCCCGCCATTGTTTTTGGCTTCCCCATGATGCTTCTGGCCACTCTTGCGCCTCAAAAGCCCATGCTGACCTGGGTCATTCTGCTGGTCTTCTTTTTGGCGATGAACATTCTGCTCTTCCGCTCGAAGATCTTTAAAAAGAAATAAAAAAAGGAACCGCGCGGCGGTTCCTTTTTTGTTGGATTTTCCATTTTATCCAGCCAATAAATATTGACAGAAATCTTAAAAAATTATATATTATATAATGGCAAAGTGTGAACACTAAAAATGTCTGAAGCATTTTTTTTGAAAGGTAGGTTTAAAAATGGCATTTTCTCTTCATGGGGTCCATGTGCCCCACAGAAAAAATACCGCCGATACCGCCGCGGCGGTATTGCCCACCCCCAAAACCGTAACCGTCCCCTTGGGGATGCATATCGGCGCCCCTGCGTCGGCGGTGGTGAAGGTGGGGGACCATGTGGATGTGGGAACCCTCCTGGCCGAGGGGGCAGGCTATATCTCGGCGCCGGTCCATTCCGGTGTTTCGGGAACCGTAAAGGCCATTGAGCCGCGGATCCAGTCCAACGGACAGGCTGTTCCCTCCATTATCATCGAGAGCGACGGAGAGCAGACGGTGGATCCCGCTGTCGCGCCCCCGGTTGTTACCAATAAAGAGGAATTGGTGGAGGCCATCCGCAAGAGCGGCATTGTGGGTCTCGGCGGAGCCGGCTTTCCCACCTATGTGAAATTCAATGTGGATCCCGAAAAGATCGAGGAATTGGTGATCAACGGCGCCGAATGCGAGCCCTATATCACCAGCGATTCTTTGACCATGACAGAGCGGGCCGACGATATGGCCTATGCCCTTCGGGCGCTGGAGGAGCATCTGGGCATCCGCAAGGTGATCATCGGCATTGAGAACAATAAAAAGAACGCCATTGCCAAAATGAAGGAGCTGGCGGCAAGCGACCCTTGCGTAAAGGTGGTGGCGTTGCCTGCCGTTTATCCTCAGGGCGGCGAGAAGGTACTGGTCTATCATACCACCGGGAAGGTGATCCCTGTGGGCAAGCTTCCTTTGGATGTGGGCTGTATTGTTTGCAACTGCACGACTCTGGCTGCCATGGGCACCTATCTTAAAACGGGAATGCCCCTGGTGGAAAAGTGCATTACCGTTGACGGCAGCGCAGTGGCAGAGCCCAAAAATGTCATTGTTCCCGTAGGCACCGCCATGGAGGAGGTCTTTGCCTTCTGCGGCGGCTTTAAAGAGGAGCCGGGCAAGGTGCTGTATGGGGGCCCCATGATGGGAATTTCGGTGCCCGATCTCAGCGCACCCGTTTTGAAGAACACCAACGCCATTCTGGCCTTTAACCAAAGAGAAGCCACCCCCGCCAAGGAAACGGCTTGTATCCGTTGCGGCTCCTGCTATAATCAATGCCCCTTCGGCATCAATCCCAGCGCCATTGAGCGGGCCCTGGAGGCGGGAGATCCCGCCGCCGCGGAAAAATGGGGTGTGGATGCCTGTATGGAGTGCGGCTGCTGTGCATTTGTTTGCCCCGCCGCCCGCCCTCTGGTGCAGACCAATAAAATGGCAAAGGCGATGCTGAAGACCGCCCGCGCCGCCCAAAAGGAGGATGCGAAATAATGGAAAAACTGCATATCTCTGTCTCTCCCCATCTCCATAGCGGGCGCTCTACCCGGAGCATTATGCGGGATGTGGTCTTTTCTCTTCTGCCTGCTACCGCGGCGGGCATCGCTCTCTTCGGCCTTTCGGCCCTTTGGGTGGTGCTGACCTGTATTGTGACCGCAGTGGTCAGCGAGGCGCTCTTTAATTTCATCATCAAAAAAGAGCAGACCGTCGGCGATTGGAGCGCGGTGGTCACCGGCTTACTGCTGGCGCTGAACCTGCCCGCCAACCTGCCGCTCTGGCAGGCGGTGGTGGGTACGGTGTTTGCCATTGTGATCGTGAAATGCTTTTTCGGCGGCATCGGCTGTAATATGGTCAACCCCGCCATCACCGGCCGCGTCTTTATGCTGATCGCCTTCGGGAATATGGCCCAGGCGGCCTTCCCCTTGGATGCCACCGCCTCTGCAACCCCCCTGGTCCAGCTGAGCGAGGGAACCGTTCCCGATCTTTTAGAGCTGTTTATCGGCAAATGCGGCGGCAGTATCGGCGAGACCAGCGTTCTGGCTCTGCTGATGGGCTTTATCTATCTTCTGGCCCGCGGGGTCATCAGCTGGCATCTGCCGGTGACCTATATTGCAACGGTTTTCCTCTTCACCTTTGCGGTGCAGGGGGATCTCACTATCGCCCTTGCATACATTCTTTCGGGCGGCTTATTCTTAGGTGCCATCTTTATGGCCACCGATTATGTCACCTCTCCCGCAACGCCTATGGGCAAGGTGCTCTTCGGTCTGGGCGCCGGTATCATTACGGTCTTGATCCGTCTTTGGGGCAATTATCCCGAGGGTGTTTCCTTCGCCATTCTGCTGATGAATATCCTCAACCCCTATATTGAGGCTTGGACCCCCCGTAAAGTGTTTGGAGGGAAAAAGGCATGAATAAATATGGTAAAAGCATTATTGTACTGACCGCCATCTGCGCGGTGGTGGCGCTGCTGCTTTCGGCAACCAATCTGCTGACGGCGCCCATTATTGAAAAGAACGAATCCGCCGCCGCCAATGAGGCCCTTCTGGTGGTGATGCCCGAGGGCGAGGAGTTCACCCTGATGGACATCTCCTCCTATACCCTGCCCGAGACGGTGACGGAGGTCTACGCCGAGAGTAAGGGCGGCTATGTGGTGAAGCTGACCACCGCAGGCTATTCCACCGGCATGGTGATCATGTGCGGTGTGGATGCAAGCGGTACCGTTACCGGCGCCACCTGCCTGGGAAGCGGCGAGACCCTGGGTTATGAGAAGACCTACGGGGAAAAGACCGTTGGCAAGACCCTGAATGATATTGATACGGTGGATACCGTCGCTTCCGCTACCAAGACCACCCTGGGCTACCGCAACGCGGTAAAGGATGCCCTCAATGCCGCGGTGATTTTAGGCGGCGGCTCGGTGGATCTGCGCAGTGAGGAAGAGATTCTGAAAGACAATCTTTCCGCCGTCCTTCCCGCCGCCGAGGGAGCCTTTACCCCCTGGTTTATGGTGGAAGATCTGGAAGGCGTTACCGCCGTTTATACCGCCGATAACGGCAGCGGTATGGTCTTCCGAAAGGGCGAAGAGTATGTGCTGGATGAGGCGCTGGCCGCGATGGTGGCAGGCTCCTCCGTTTCGGAAGTGGATGTTTCGGGTAAGGAGCTCCATTCTTCTGTAACCAAAGTGGAAAAGACCGCCAGCGGCAATTATATCGTGACCATCAAGGCTTCGGGCTTCGGCATCAACGGCGATAAGTATTACGATCCTTCGGGTAAGCCCATTCTCCTGCGGGCATCGGTCACCCCCGCCGGCAGGATCATTGCCTGCGAGACCTTGGAGCAGTATGAGACCGAGGGCATCGGCTCTGTTTGCGCCGAGCCGTCGTTCTACAGCCAGTTCAACGGCAAAGACGAAACCAATTATAAAGAGATCGACGGCATCAGCGGCGCCACCCTGACCACCAACGGCTATACCACCGCGGTGGGTCGGATCTTAGAAACGGTAAAAATTCTGGAAGGAGGAGCCTGAGATGAAAAAGAACAGTAATTTATCGGTTTTGGTCAAGGGCCTGCTCCTTGAAAATCCGGTATTTGTATTGGTGCTGGGCACCTGCCCCACCCTGGCAACCACCCAAACGGTCATCGGCGCCTTTGCCATGGGGCTTGCCGCCATGGCGGTATTGATCTGCTCCAATGTGGTGATCTCCCTCTTGCGGAAGATCATTCCCGATACGGTGCGGATCCCCTGCTATATTGTCATTATTGCAGGGTTTGTGACCATTGTGCAGATGTTTATGCACGCTTACCTGCCGGAGCTTTATGAGCTTCTGGGCGTATATCTTGCGCTGATCACCGTAAACTGCATCATCCTCGGCCGCGCCGAGATGTTTGCCTCCAAGAATTCCGTGGGCCGCTCCGCGCTGGACGGTGTGGGTATGGGCCTTGGCTTTACCCTGGCGCTTCTTTCCATGGCGGTCATCCGCGAGGTCTTCGGCGCCGGCACCTTTGCAGGGCTGGAGATCCCCTTTATCAAGGATCATACCATCGGCATTCTGACCCAGGCCCCCGGCGGTCTTCTGGTCTACGGCCTTTTGATCTTTGCAGTAACCGCCCTGACTCAGGGCAAGGCCCCCTTGAAGAAATCCTTCGGCTGCGAGGGCTGCCCCTCGGCGGGCAACTGCACTTCCTGCGTAAAGGAGGGCGAATAAGATGGAAAATACCAAGCTTTTGATCAGCATCCTCTTTGGAAGCATTTTGGTCAATAACTATGTACTGAGCCAATTTTTGGGCATCTGCCCCTTCCTGGGCGTATCCAAAAAACTCAACCAAGCCACCGGTATGGGCATTGCGGTGATCTTTGTAATGCTGGTGGCCACTGCGGTGACCTGGCCCATCCAGAAATTCATTCTGGATCAGATGGGTCTTGGGTATATGCAGACCATTATCTTTATTCTGGTCATCGCCGCCCTGGTGCAGTTTACCGAGATCGTTCTGAAAAAGTTTATCCCTGCGCTCCATAAGAGCCTGGGTGTTTACCTGCCGCTGATCACCACCAACTGCGCGGTGCTGGGCGTTACCATCAATAATATTACCGACGGCTATGGTTTTGTGCAGTCCATGGTCAGCTCTCTGGGCGCGGGCCTTGGCTTCCTTCTGGCTATGGTATTGTTTTCGGGCGTCCGCTCCCGCATTGATGAGACCCGCATCCCCGTATATCTTCGGGGTCTGCCGGTCACCTTGATCGCCGCATCCTTTGTTTCGCTGGCCTTCTTCGGCTTCGGCGGAATTGTGGAGAATCTTTTGAAGTGAGGTGCCTGCCATGTATGAGATTTTAATTGCTTTATTGATCGTGGCGGCCATCGGCCTCATTGCCGCAGTATTGCTGACCCTGGCCTCCCATTTCTTAAGAGTGGAGGAGGATCAGCAGGCGGTGGAGATCCGCGCCTGCCTGCCCGGTGTCAACTGCGGCGCCTGCGGCTATGCGGGATGCGATGATTATGCCAAGGCGTTGGCCGAGGGCGGCGTGAAAACCAATCTCTGTATCCCCGGCGCCGATGCGGTGGCGGCAGAGATCGCCGCGATCTTAGGCGTTGCCGCCGAGGATGTGAAGGAGCAGGTGGCGGTGGTTCATTGCAACGGCACCTGCGAAGCCACCTCCAAAAAAGCCATCTACGACGGTGTTCCCACCTGCAGTGCCGCATCGATGATCTATGGCGGCCCCGATGCCTGCAATTACGGGTGCCTGGGCTGCGGCGATTGCGCCAAGGCCTGCCCGGTGAATGCCATTTGTATGAAAGACGGCATTGCCCGCATCGACCGTAGAACCTGCATCGGCTGCGGAATGTGCGTCAAGACCTGCCCCAAGGGCATCATTACGCTGATCCCCCAGGTGGCGACGGTTGCCAATCTTTGCAGTAACCGCGATAAGGGGGCTGTGGCCCGTAAGGTCTGTACCAATGCCTGCATCGCCTGCAAAAAATGCGAAAAGAACTGCCCCTCCGGCGCCATTACGGTGGTGGATAATCTGGCGGTCATCGATTATGAGAAATGCACCGACTGCGGCGCCTGCATCGAGGGCTGTCCCACCCATTGTCTGGTTACTTTATGAGATCCCGTCTGAAAAACGATATTCTGCTGATCGGCGGTGTCCTTTCGGCGGCGGCGCTTTTGGCGTTGCTCTTTTTTGCCACCCGAAAGGAGGGGGCCTACGCCGCGGTGCTGAAAAACGGCACCGAGATCGCCCGCTATTCTCTTTCGGAGGAGGGGGAATACCCCCTTTATGAGGGAGATACCGTTACCAATTTGCTGGTGATCGCCCATGGAAAGGCCGAGATGGCCGAGGCCGTCTGCCCCGATCAGATCTGTGTTCACCATCGCCCCATCTCCAGGGTGGGAGAGACCATTGTCTGCCTGCCCCATGAGATTGTGGTAAAAATTGAGGCGGAAGGCGGGGATGCCCCCGATATGGTGGTATAAAATGAGAGGGAAAACCAAAAAAATCGCTTTTTTGGGGCTTTGCACCGCCGTTGCGCTGATCTTAGCCTATATTGAGGCATTGCTTCCCCCCTTATGGGCGGCGGTTCCCGGCATCAAAATGGGCTTGCCCAATATTATGCTCCTCTTTTTGCTCTCCCGCTTCTCCTGGAAGGAGGCGGCGGCGGTATCGCTGGTACGCCTTTTTGCGGTGGCCCTGCTTTTCGGCAATGTGATGACCCTGGCCTATAGCTTTGCGGGAGCGGTTCTGAGCCTTTCGGTGATGACCCTTTTGAAAAGGATCGACCGCTTCTCCATGGTGGCCGTCAGCATTCTGGGCGGCATCTTCCATAATTTGGGTCAGATTTTAGTGGCGATGTTAGTATTGGAAACCGCCGAGATCGGGTATTATATGATTGTGCTCACCGTCAGCGGAACGGCGGCGGGCATTCTGGTGGGGCTGGCCGGCTGGCTGGTGCTGAAATACCTGAAAACGAGAAAATTGTGATGCCCTATTGACGGATACCTTTCAGTATGGCATAATGCTAATTGGAAATATTTTTTTATAAAGGAGAAAAAACCCATGAAAAGAGTTTTAAGCGTGATCCTTGTTGCCCTGATGCTGCTGACCATGGCTTCCTGCGGAGCAAAAGCAGAAGCTTTGAAGCTGGGGCTGGGTATGATCGCCGTCAGCGATGGCGCTGCTTCTGCAGACGGGGATGTCAATGGCTCCATGGAGGTTGAGACCACTGCCGCCGCAGTGCTGCTGAACGCCAAGGGCCAGATCGTGAAGGCAGTGATCGATACTGCGCAAACGGAAGCGGCTTATACCGCTGAGGGAAAGGCTGTTGCCTCCGAGGGCTTCAAGACCAAGGGCGAGAAGGGTGCCGATTACGGTATGGCCGCCTATGGCAAGGACCTGAACGGCGACGGTGTTGTGAAGGAATGGAACGAGCAGGTTGCCGCGTTCATCACCTTGGTGGAAGGCAAGACCATTGATGAGGTAAAGGCTCTGGTTGTGGACGGTTACGGTACCGAAGAGGTTCAGACCGCAGGCTGTACCATCGCCATTGAAGAGTTTGTGCTGGCTTTGGAGAAGGCGGTTGCCAATGCCGCTGATTCTGCCGCTACCGCGGAAGATACCCTGAAGCTGGGTGTGGTTGTGACCGAAGAGACGGTGGATGCCACCGAAGAGAAGGCCGGCTCCATCGAGCATACCGTTACCGTTACTGCCGCCGCAGTGAAGGAGGGCAAGGTTGTTGCCGCTTCCTCCGATGAGCTGATCGCCGCCGCTTCCTTTGATACCAAGGGCGCTGTCCCCGGCGAGACCAAGGCTCTTTCCACCAAGAAGGAGCTGGGCACCAATTATGGAATGGCTGCTTACGGCAAGGATCTCAACGGTGACGGTGTTGTGAAGGAGTGGAACGAGCAGGCCGCTGCTTTTGATGCCGCGTTGGTCGGCAAGACCGCTACCGAGATCGGCGCGCTGGTTACCAATGGCTACGGTACCGAAGAGGTTCAGACTGCCGGTTGCACCATCGCCATCACCAATATGGTTGCCGCCGCTGTGAAGGCCGCGACCGTCTGATCTTATTATAATAAGGAAAAGGGGTGTCACCGACACCCCTTTGTTTTTGAAAAATGAAACGAATCATCAGTGTTTTAGTGCTGGCGGCGTTGCTGTTGAGCCTTGGCGCCTGCAGACCCGCAAAAACCAAATATACCGAATATACCTTTGATTATTTCGATACCGCTACCACCATTGTGGGCTATGCCGCCTCCAAGGAGGAGTTTGACGGGGTAGTGGACGGGATCAAGGAGCTTTTGGGGGAATACCATCGGCTTTATGATATCTACCATTCCTATGAGGGAACGGTAAATCTCTGCACGGTGAATGCCGCCCAAGAGGCGGTGCAGGTGGATCCCAGAATTATGGGCCTTCTCCGCTATGCCAAGGAGCTTTATGACCTTACCGAGGGCAGGATGAATATTGCCATGGGCAGTGTGCTCTCCCTCTGGCATCAATATCGCTCCCGCGGCATCAGCCATCCCGAGGAGGCGGCGCTCCCGCCTATGGAAAAGCTGCAGGAGGCGGCAAAGCATACCGATATCGGGCAGATGATCCTGGATGAGCAGGCCTCTACCGTTTATCTGGCCGATCCTGAAATGACTCTGGATGTGGGCGCGGTCGGCAAGGGCTATGCCACCGAGCAGGTGGCAAGGGCGCTGGAGGAAAAGGGCATTACCGGCTATCTCTTAAATGTGGGCGGCAATGTGCGGTGCATCGGCGCCAAGGGGGATGGGGAGCCCTGGGCCATCGGCATTGAGAATCCCGATACCGAAAGCGAAACGCCCCATATCGCCTATCTCCACCTGACCGACCAAAGCCTGGTGACCAGCGGCAGTTATCAGCGGTTTTATACCGTCGATGGGGTGCGTTACCATCATATCATCGATCCCGCCACCTTAATGCCCGGCACCAATTTCCTCTCGGTCTCGGTACTCTGCCCCGATTCGGGGAAGGCGGATGCCTTATCCACCGCCTTGTTTACCATGTCCTATGAAGAGGGGGCGGCGCTGATGGAAGAGCTCCCCGATGCGGAAGCCATGTGGGTATTGCCCCATGGAGAGCAGCGCTTTTCGAGCGGATTTCAAAATTATACCTATAAATAATAAAAACGACCTGAATTCCAGGTCGTTTTTTATTGCATTCTTGTAAGCCTCAAGGTCAATCGCTGTTTTCCGCCGTAGGTGCAGGTGAAGAGGGTCAGATCCCATTCCCCTGCCGCCATATCGGTCACTGCGGTGCCGTCTAATCGGACGATCTCCTTTACCTGATAGCGATGGAGAATGCCCGCGGCATCGGTAAAGACCGCTATATCGCCGACCTGCGCGTTATTCAGCGCGGCGAAATGGCTTTTATAATTATGCCCTGCGATGATCAGATCGTTTTCCCCCGCAGAGCCGCTGTAGCGGCAGGGGGCGGTAGCCAGCCGCTCCATATCCCATTCCGCATAAACAGGCAGAGCAAGGCCGATCCGCTCCATAGTCAGCTTGCCGTAAAAGAGATCGCCGTCTAATGCTACAGTAGGCAGGGTTCCCTCTTGGGCAGGAGGCTGTCGATCCAATTGCTGCAGCAGTTCTTTCGCCGCCTCTCCCGCTTTGGCATCGGTATATTGATTAAACCCGTACCATCCCAAGGCCGCCGATAAAAGAAGGGCGCCCAGGGTGATCAGCAGGGTTCCTTTAGCAGTCTTCTTCATGGGCATTTTTTCCTGTTAATTGCAAAACACCGAGAATGATCATGCAGATACCTGCAACAGCCAGGGTGATCACAGGCCAGCGCAGAAGGCCGGTCTGGGGGAGAGAGGGCTGATAGGTGTTGGTGATGATCAGGCCGTTTTTACTGTCGCCGCTGTAGGTAGCGGTATAGCCCTCCACCGCCGCTTCCTCAACGGTATATGTTCCGTCGGCAGGCAGTGCGGTAAAGGTATGGCTCCAGCCGCTCTCGGCGGTGAGAGTGGCGGTCCCATAGGCGGCACCGTCCTTCAGCAGGGTAACGGTAACGGAGGCGGGGCGCTTGCCTGCGGCATTCTGCCCGTCCTCCCAGCGCTTGATGAGATGAATGGAGAGTTCCTGGGGTCTGGTCTCTTGCGTCTTGGGTGCGGAGGTGAGATCCTCTCCCGCCATCAGGAGCAGGAAGGGATTAAAGAAATGGTCCTGCTCCTCGGCGCAGGAGACCAGCCAGATGCCCGCCGAAAGCTCCGAAAAGACTGCCGCGCCCTGCTCCGCCGCGGCGGTGCGCACCGGGAGGCCCTTTTCCTTGCGGTAGAGGTCCAGCTGGGCGGCGTGGTCGGAAGAAAGGCTTGAAAGGGCACCGACTGAAATGCCCGCCCCCTCAAAAGCGGGGGTCAGAGCGCCGCTTCCGTCGGTGACTTGGCAGAGTTCTGCCCGAAGCCCCTCGTGGGGAAGGATCACCGAAAGGCTGTTGCCCGCCGCCAGAGCCGAAAGAGGCAGGCAGGAAAGCAACAGCAGTCCAAGCAGAAGATATTTAATTATGGTCTTGAGGGTTTTGGTCATGGACTCTTCTCTTTCTGATGTTGCGGTTTCGGCGGTGGGTGATCAGTCCTGCGCTCAAAAGCAGCAGGATCCCCAGCCCGATCATGGAAAAGGTAACTAAATAGCGGGGGCGCACCTGCTCCAGATCGCCGGGCACATAAGTACTGTCTCCCGAAAGGGCGTCTTCCTCGGTGACCCGAACCCCCCGCACCAAAAGGCGGTGGGAATTGACCCCATAGGGGGTGCAGGTCACCAGAGTCACATAGTCTTTTCCGTTTTCCACATTCAGGTATTGGGTCTCGTGAGGCTCCACCACCCGAATACTGTCGATGCGGTATTGCAGCGTTTCGTCTAAAACATGAAGATAAAAGCTGTCGCCCAATTTCAGATGATCGATATTGGTCAGCAGCTTGGCAGAGGGCAGGCCGGTATGACCCGCCAAAACGCAATGGGTGCTCTCTCCGCCAATGGGCAGGGCGCTGGTTGGCAGATGGCCGATGCCGTTTTGGAGATAATTCTCCTCCACCGAATGGTAAATGACCAGCGATACGCTGATCTTGGGGATCTCGATATAGCCCATGATCCCGTTGCCGGTAAGATCCAGCAGTTCTTCATACTTCAGGCCAAGCGCCGAAAGGGCCGCCTGATCATGGAGGTGCTCGTTATAGAGGGCGGCGCGCTCCTTGGCCTCTGCATAGGCCTGAGGCTCCACCTTCTCAAACTGCTCCTGATAGTTGCCGATCAGTTTTTGGTTGATATACTCATTATAGAGATTGCTGACGGTAGGATAAAGAAAGAGGGAAAGACCGCAGAGAAAGACCACGATCACAATGATGGTGGATAAATGCCTTTTCATACGGTCTTTCCCCTTTCAATTATTGTCAGTAACGCGAAAAAGAAACAGCAGGTTTCTTATGCGATGCTATTTCTTTTTCTTGAGGTAAAAAAAGCAACAGCACCTGCCATCATAACAATACCCAGTACGGTAAACAGAGTGGTACCCATACCACCGGTATCGGGCAATACATCACCGGGACGGTTGCCGATGTTGATCCGCAGAGCGGGGGTGGCGATGGTGAAGCTCAGCTCACCGATCTGACCGCCGGTGGCCTGCTTGCCGGAATTGGAGGTGGTGGTGTTGGTGATGTGACCCAACTCACCGATCTCATCGTTGAAGCTGAAGGAGAAGTTGTCCTTGGGCAGCTGATAACCGTCGGGAGCCTTAGTCTCTTTCAGTTCATATTCGCCCTCGGAAAGACCGATGACGGCGATCTCACCGAAGTGACCGCCCAAAGAAGAGGAGATGTTCTCAAAGCTGTCGGGGGTAACGGTGGTCTCCAGCTCCGTCACGGTGCCTGCACCGCCGGCGGGGGCGTAAACATAAACATCAAAGGTCAGCGCGGCACCGGTATTGGCGGTGTCGGTATAGGTATAAGAAACCTTCTTGAAGGAGAGGGGAGTGGTCTCGCCCTTCTTATAGACCTCAAACTTAGCACCGGTCAGACGAACGGCAGACAATACACCGGTGGAACTTTCTGCTCTCTTGGTGATGATAGTATGCCAGGTGTAAACATTGACCGAATCGCTGGTGGTTGTGGTGGTATCCTCCTGGG
>JAZUNB010000073.1:0-9220 GCA_045603925.1 Eubacteriales bacterium | reverse complement strand
TATCCATCTCATGGCAGAGATCATTGAGGATATGATGGTTTTCCAAAAGATCGGGATCACCCTCGCCGTTCATGGTGATCTCATTGGAGAGACCCCAGACCACAATGGAGGGATGGTTATAATTCTGAATGATCAGCTCCTTCATCTGGGAAACGGTATTCTCGCGGCCGTTCGGCATATGCTTGGAGATATAAGGGATCTCCGCCCATACCACCATACCCCGCTCATCGCAGAGGTCATAGAAATACTGATCATGCTGATAATGGGCCAGACGAATGGTGGTCGCGCCCACCTCGCAGATAAAGTCCATATCCTCTTTATGATGCTCGGGCAGAAGAGCATTTCCGATGCCCCAGCGATCCTGATGGCGGGAAACGCCCCGCAGGGGATATTCCTCGCCGTTTAAGATAAAGCCGTTTTCGGGATCGATCCGGAAGGTGCGACAACCGAAGCGGGTGCAGACATTATCCAACACCTCGCCGTTCTCCATCAGCTCGGCCTCACAGCAATAGAGATAGGGATCCTTGCGGCCGTGCCAGAGATGGACATCCTTCAGCTCGAAGATCGCGGTGGTATCGGCGCTCTCCACGGTGGCGATGGGATTCTCTTCGGCATCATAAACGGTATAGCGGATGGTCTGACCCATCTTACTATCCTTCACAAAGACCTCCACCTCTACCTTGGCATCCTTGCCCTCTACATTGGGGGTCACCTTGATGCCGGGGCAACCGTAATACTCCAGATCAAAATGGGATTCGCTGACACAGATGAGGTTTACATCCCGATACAGACCGCCATAGAAGGTAAAGTCTGCCATCTGGGGATAGACCCGATCGTTGGGCGCGTTGTCTACCGCGATGGCCAAAAGGTTCTTGGCCTCCAGATGGTCGGTCACATCCACCCGCCAGGTGGAATAGCCGCCGTCGTGGGAAGCCAGCTTCTTGCCGTTGAGATAGACCTCGGCAGAAGAATTGGCGCCGCGGATCTCCAGAAAATAGCGGTCTGCCGCGGGCAGATCCATTTTATCCAGCTCTTTCACATAATGGCAGGTGCCGCGGAAATAATCGCCGCCGCCATCCTGACCGTCGATACCGTTCCAGGAATGGGGCAGGTTCACAAAATACCAATCGGTAGGAACTGCGGTAGGCAGCTCGGCAACATTTTTGGCAAATGCCCATTTGGTGTTTAAATTCAATACTTGTCTCATAATTCGACTCCTTTTTTTAAAAGGGGTGTCAAGCAAGGGTCTCCCCCGCCTGACACCCGTGTTTATAAAATTACTCAGCCTTACGCGCTTCCAATTCTTCGTTCATGGCAGAAAGGGTCTTCTTATCCAGATTATAGACCAGGCCCAGACCGATGAACTGCAGAAGAGCAGAGAAGAGATAGGTGCCGGCTACCAGATAACGCATCCGAACGGCAACCTCCCAAACCTGATTTCCTTCATTCTCGCCCACATAGCCCAGAGCAACCATCACAACCAACACCAGAGCGGGGCCCACACCCTGGGCCAGCTTACGGAAGAAGGAATGGAGGGAATAAACGGTGCCCTCTTCGCGGGTGCCGTTCTTCCATTCGTTATAGTCGATGGCGTCGCCCATCATTGCCCAGGATACGGTGGAATAGATACCCAGACCCAGCGCAAAGACCAGCTGACAGAGAATATAAATGATCAGATCCAGACCGGTATTTTCAGGGAAGGTGATAAACAGACCCAGACCGGAAACGATGGATACGATGGAGCCGAAGGTGGCCAGCTCTTTTTTACCGAACTTGGCAACCATGGGGCGAGCCAACGGAGTAAACACAACGATGGGGATCATGGCAAACAGCTGCACGATACCGGAGATCTGCACATTCTTAAAGTAAGACTGGAAAACAACGGTAACGGCAGTAGCGGCGCCCTGCATCCCGATGAACATACCCATTGCGGCGATGGTAGCGCCCACTGCAGGGCGGTTCTTCATAAAGTTGCCGATGGCCTTCAATACATTGAACTTGGGGGTCTCTTCATTGAGGGTGATATCCTGCTCCACGCGGATCTCGGTATTGCGGATCATAAACTGGAAGCAGAAGAAGCCCAGTACACCCATGATCAGAGCGGCGATGAATACGCGCTCGCCGATGAGGTTATTGTTTGCATCATAAATAATGAAGGGCAGGATCACCATGGGCAGCATATTGCCGAAGATGGAGCCGACGGAACGCCAAGCGGAGAGAGAGGCGCGATCCTTGGGATCCTTGGAGATCAGGGACAGCAAAGAGCCGTAGGGCACATTGGCTACCGTATAGAAAGCATCCCATACCACATAACCGGCAATGAAGATGATGAACTTCGCCCAAACGGGAGCATTGGGGAAGGGCAGGAAGCAGCAAGCGCCGCCGATGATCAGACCGATGGAGCCGGCCCAGATATAAGCCAGGAATTTATTTCTCTTATATTTACGCTTATCGGCGTCGATAATAGAGCCAATCAGGGGATCATTGATGGCATCCCAGACCTGCACAACGATCAGCAGCAATGCATACCAAAGATCCATACCCATAAACTGCGTCCAGAAAATGGACATGGTACCCTTCAGCGCAAAGCTCATATTACAGCCGAGATCACCGGCCGCATAAGCGATACTGTCGCGAATACCGAACTTGCGATGTCCGGCTTCGTCTAAAACAACCTTTTTACTCATTTTTCCAAGAATCCTCCTGCAAATTTTTTGTGGGGTATTTCCTGATTTTAATTATAAAAGAAACTACACAATTGTGTGAGGATATTTTTCACCTCTTCTTGTATAATTTTTATGTAAATTGGGTTTTGGCAGTTGAAAAGTGCTGAATTATATATTATAATGATAGAAAAAGTGATTATTTTTTGTCTGTTGTGACAATGAAAGGGGAGAATAATTGGTATGTATCATGAGCCGAGTCTTCGGATGCTGCGGGAGACCTTCCGCAAGTGCCGGATCCAGACCCTGCTTTCAGATCCTGCCGCACCGCTTGATCCCAGAGCCGATATGGGGCTCCACAAACTTTTGGGGCTGAAAATGCCCCGTCGATCCATCGAAGAGATGGTTGGTACCCTTCAGCAGAACACCGTTTATCGGATGACCGATTCTTTTCTGCGCCGTTATCTTTTCTTCCTATTGCAAGAAGAGGCCGGAAATCGGGCGGCCCTTCTGATCGGCCCTTATCTGCCCCGCTCTCTTTCGGAGCAGACCCTTCTGGAATTGGCAGAGGAATTGAATCTGCCTGCGCAATATTCCAAGGATCTGGAGGAATACTACGGCAACCTCCCCATCCTCTCGGAAGACAGTCATCTTTTTGCCCTTCTGGATTCCTATGAGGAGTTGCTTTGGGGCAATAAACGCCCCTCGGAGATCCTGGATCTTACCTGGGATGCCGCCGCCCTTTCTCTGAAAAAGGAGCAGGAGGTACCGGAGCCGGAGCGGGCCGCCTGGAATATGCAGATGATCGAGGAGCGCTATCACTTTGAAAATGAGCTGATGCGTGCGGTGGAGCACGGTCAGCTTCATAAAGCGGAGATCCTCTTCTCGGGGATCGGTACCACCCGCTTTGAGCAGCGTACTGCCGATCCGGTGCGTAATACCAAGAATTATTGCGTCATTATGAATACCCTCCTGCGCAAGGCCGCGGAGCAGGGCGGGGTGCATCCCACCTATCTGGACAGTATGTCCTCCTCCTTTGCCCGCAAGATCGAGGGTTCCTCTTCGATGGATCAGCTGGAGGAGCTGATGCCGGAGATGTTCCGCGCATATTGCCGCCTGGTGCGCAAGCATTCCATGCGGACCTATTCCCCTACTGTTCAGAAGACCATTCTGATGATCGATGCGGATCTTTCCGCTCCCCTCTCCCTCTCCACTCTGGCCAAGGCGCTGAACATCAGCGCAGGATATCTATCCGATCTCTTCCGCCGGGAGGTGGGGCAAACGCTGACCGAGTTTATCAACCGCAAGCGCATTGAGCGCGCCAAGCAGCTGCTTTCTTCTACCCAGCTGCAGGTGCAGACCATTGCCCAGCATTGCGGATTTCTGGATGTGCAGTATTTCTCCAAGACCTTTAAGAAATACACCGGCATCACCCCCAGAGAATTTCGGCAAAGCTGCCGATGAAAGGAAACGACTATGACCGAATTTATGGATCGGGATTTTCTCTTAAGCAATCCCACCGCAAGAACCCTCTACCATGAATATGCCGCAGAATGCCCCATTCTGGATTATCATTGCCATGTGAGCCCCAAGGAGATCTTTGAGGATCGGCATTTCAATAATATCACCGAGGTCTGGCTGGGCGGCGATCATTATAAATGGCGCATTATGCGGTCCAACGGTGTGGAGGAACGGTATATTACCGGTGATGCTTCCCCCCGGGAAAAATTTCAGAAATTTGCCGAGGCTCTGCCCAAGGCCATCGGCAATCCCATGTATCATTGGTGCCATCTGGAGCTGAAGACCTATTTCGGCTATACCGGCGTTTTGAACGGCGAGACCGCCGAGGAAGTCTGGGCGCTGACCGCCCAAAAGCTTTCGGAGCCCGATATGGGCGTTCGGGGGCTGATCGCCAAGAGCAATGTGGCCATGATCGGCACCACCGACGATCCCATCGACTCTTTGGAATGGCATCAGCAAATCGCCGCCGATCCCACCATTCAAACGGTGGTGGCCCCCACCTTGCGCCCCGATAAGGCACTGAATATTGACAAAGCAGGCTGGAAGGATTATATTTTACAGTTAGAGGCCGTCTCCGGCGTTGCCATCAAGGATCTTTCCTCTCTGGAGGAGGCTCTCGGGAAGCGGATGGCTCATTTCGATGCCCATGGCTGCCGCGCCAGCGACCACGGTCTGGATCGGATGATCTTTCGGGAGGGTTCCCGCACCGAAGCCGATGCCATTATCGCCAAAGGTCTTGGAGACCAAGCGGTGACCATGGAGGAGGCGGAGATCTTAAAGACCCACCTTCTGCAGTTCTGCGCCAAGGAATATACCAAGATGGGCTGGGTGATGCAGCTGCATTATAACTGCCTGCGCAATCCCAATTCGGCCATGCTCAAAGCCCTGGGCCCCGATACAGGCTTCGATGTCATCGGGCCCCACAACGGCTCCGCAGAGCTGGCAGGTCTTTTGGACGCTCTCAACGCCCAAGGTCATCTGCCCCGCACCATTCTTTACAGTCTGGACGCAGGGGACAACGGTTTTCTCGATACCCTCATCGGCGCCTTTCAGGGCAGTGAGATCCCCGGCAAGCTGCAGCACGGCAGCGCCTGGTGGTTCAACGATCATAAGCAGGGCATGCGGGATCAGCTGATCTCTCTTGCCAACTTAAGTCTTTTGGGCAACTTTATCGGGATGCTGACCGATTCCCGCAGCTTCTTAAGCTACACCCGCCATGAATATTTCCGCCGCATCCTTTGCAACCTTTTGGGTGAATGGGTGGAAAACGGCGAATACCCCGCGGATATTCCCGCCCTGGGCGCTATGGTTCAGGATATTTGTTGTAATAATGCAAAGCGTTACTTTAATTTGGAGGATCAATAAAGATGAATATGAAACTTTCCTTCCGTTGGTATGGGGACAGCGACCCCATCTCTTTGGAATACATCTCCCAGATTCCGGGGATGCGCTCCATTGTTTCGGCGGTCTATGATGTGAAGCCCGGGGAGGTATGGCCCGAGGAGAGCATCGAAAAGATGAAAAAAGAATGCGAGGATCACGGGTTGATCTTCGATGTGGTGGAATCCATCCCGGTCCATGAGGATATCAAATTGGGCAGAGGGGATGTGGATCACCTTCTGGAGGTCTACTGCGAAAATATCCGCCGCTGCGCCAAATACGGTGTTAAATGCGTCACCTATAACTTTATGCCGGTCTTTGACTGGACCCGCACCCAATTGGATAAAAAGGCTCCCGACGGCTCCACCTCTCTGGTGATGTATTGGGAGCAGATGAAGGGGCTGGACCCCTTAAAGGATGACATCCATCTGCCCGGCTGGGATTCCAGCTATACCCAGGAGCAGGTGCGCGAGCTGATCGCCGCCTATGGCGAGCTGGGTGAAGAAGGCCTTTGGGGCAATTTAGAGCGGTTCCTTAAAAAGGTCATCCCCGTTGCCGAGGAATGCGGTGTCAGAATGGCCATCCATCCCGATGATCCCCCCTATCCCATCTTCGGTCTGCCCCGCATCATTACTTGCGAGGCAAACTTAGATCGGTTCTTGAAGCTCTACGACAGCCCTGCCAACAGCCTCTGCCTCTGCACCGGCTCTCTGGGCTGCGCCGAGAGCAACGATATCCCTGCCATGATCCGCAAATATGCCAAGGCTGATCGCATTGCCTTTATGCATATCCGCAATGTGAAGATTATGGAAGACGGCTCCTTTGAGGAGCGGGCCCACCTCTCCTCCTGCGGTACGCTGGACATTTATGAGGTGGTGAAGGCGCTGGTGGAAAACGGCTACGACGGCTATGTCCGCCCCGACCACGGTCGGATGATCTGGGGCGAGACCGGCAAGCCCGGCTACGGTCTTTTCGATCGCGCTCTGGGCGCCACTTATATCAACGGACTTTTTGAAGCCTGCGAAAAGGCAATCAAGGAATAATAAGGAGGAATGACCCATGAATAAGAATGTATTGAACACCGATCTGACCGGCAAGGTTGCTGTTGTGACCGGTGCGGGCGGCATCCTTTGCAGTAATTTTGCAAAGGTGCTGGCAAGAGCCGGCGCCAAGGTGGCGCTCCTGGATCTCAACCAATTGGCGGCAGAGCAATATGCCAAGGAGATCGTGGAAGAGGGCGGCATCGCCAAGGCCTATGGCTGTAATGTTCTGGACAAGATGGTCTGCTCGGTGGTTGCCGATCAGGTATTGGCCGATCTCGGCCCCTGCGATATTCTGATCAACGGTGCCGGCGGCAATAATCCCCGCGCCACCACCGATAAGGAATATTTTGAGATCGGTGATATGGATGCCGAGACCAAGAGCTTTTTTGATCTGGAGGCCGACAGTGTTGGCTTTGTATTCAACCTGAACTTCCTGGGCACCCTGATCCCCACCCAGGCCTTTGCCAAGCAGATGGTAGGCAGAGAGGGCTGCAACATTCTCAACATCTCCTCCATGAACGCCTATACCCCTCTCACCAAGATCCCCGCTTATTCCGGCGCCAAGGCCGCCATCTCCAACTTTACCCAATGGCTGGCGGTGCATTTCTCCAAGGTGGGCATTCGGGTCAATGCCATTGCACCCGGCTTCTTCTCCACCAAGCAGAATGCCAAGCTGCTCTTTAATGAAGACGGTCCCCCCACCCCCCGCACGGGCAAGATCTTACCCGCCACCCCCATGGGGCGGTTCGGCGAGAGCGAGGAGCTGGAGGGCGGTCTGCTCTTCCTGCTGAACAATGAAGCCGCCGGCTTTATTACCGGTGTTGTGCTTCCCATCGACGGCGGTTTTTCCGCCTATTCCGGCGTATAAAAAGGCGTATAAAAAAAGGAGAATAATCATGACTGTATTAGAAAGATTGCGTAACGCAGGCGTTGTGCCTGTAGTTGTTTTGGATGATGCCAAGGATGCGGTTCCCACCGCCAATGCCATGCTGGCAGGCGGCATCGATGTGATGGAGATCACCTTCCGCACTGCGGCGGCCGCCGACTCCATCAAGGCGGTAGCCGAGCAATGCCCCGATATGCTGGTGGGCGCAGGCACCATTCTGAATTTAGAGCAGTGCAAGCTTGCCGTTGAAATGGGAGCAAAATTCATTGTTTCCCCCGGCTTTGATGCCCAGGTGGTTGGCTATTGCATTGAGAATAACATTGCGGTGACCCCCGGTTGCGTTACCCCCACCGAGATCACCGCGGCGGTGAATATGGGCCTTAAGGTCATCAAATTCTTCCCCGCCAATGTTTACGGCGGGCTCAATGCCATGAAGAATCTTTCGGCCCCCTTTGTCGGGGTGAAGTTTATGCCCACCGGCGGTGTCAACGCCCAGAATCTGAGAGAATATCTCGACTCTCCCTTTATCCATGCGGTTGGCGGCTCCTGGGTCTGCCCCAAGGCGGAGATCGCCGCAGGAAATTTCGAGAAGATCACGGCATTATGTAAAGAAGCCCGCGTAGCGGCATTTGGCGAATAAGGAGGAACAGATCATGCCTAAAATTGTAACTTTCGGTGAACTGATGCTGCGGCTGCAGCCCTATAACTATGAGCGGTTCGTGCAATGCGACCATGTGGAATTTACCTTCGGCGGCGGCGAAGCCAATGTGGCCGTTTCTCTGGCCAACTACGGAATGGACGCCTCCTTTGTGACCAAGCTGCCCGCCCATGCCATCGGCCAAGCGGCAGTCAACTCTCTGCGCCGCTATGGGGTGGATACCACCAAGATCGTGCGCGGCGGCGAGCGGGTCGGCATCTATTTCAATGAAAAGGGCGCTTCCCAGCGGGGTTCGGTCTGCATCTATGACCGCGCTCATTCCGCCATCCAGACCGCAGATCCTTCCGATTTCGATTGGGAGCGCATCTTCGAGGGAGTGGATTGGTTCCATTTCACCGGGATCACTCCGGCTCTGGGCCCCAATGTGGTGGAAATGTGTCTGGCGGCCTGCAAGGCGGCCAAGGCCCGCGGCATCAAGATCTCCTGCGATCTCAACTATCGCGGCAAGCTTTGGACCCGTAATGAGGCAAGAGCGGCTATGACCGAGCTTTGCCAATATGTGGATGTTTGCATCTCCAATGAAGAGGATGCCAAGGATGTTTTCGGCATCGAGGCGGAAAATACCGATATCTACGGCGGCTCTCTGAACCATGAGGGCTATAAATCCGTTGCCAAGCAGTTGGCGGATAAGTTCAACTTCGAGATGGTGGCCATCACCCTGCGGGAATCCCATTCCGCCTTCGATAACGGTTGGTCGGCCATGCTCTATAATGTAAAGACCGGCGAATACTGCTTCTCCAAGAAGTATGACCTGCATATCATCGACCGCGTCGGCGGCGGCGATTCCTTCGGCGGCGGCCTGATCTATTCTCTGCTCTCGGGCAAGAATACCCAGGAGGCGGTGGAATTCGCGGTAGCGGCTTCCGCTCTGAAGCATTCCATTGAGGGCGACTATAATATGGTGACCGTTCCCGAGGTGGAAAAGCTGGCAGGCGGCGACGGCTCCGGAAGAATTCAGCGGTAAACCGCTGAGTGATATCCATCTGCTATGCAGATGGGTGATATTGCT
>JAZUNB010000072.1:0-8796 GCA_045603925.1 Eubacteriales bacterium | reverse complement strand
GTTATTCGCTTCGCGAGTTTTAGAGGCGAATAAAATATCACTGAAACCGTAAGGTTTCAATATCACTTTTGCTTAGCAAAAATATCACTCCGACAAAGTCGGAATATCACTATACAGATAAAAAGAAAGAGAAGACTTGTTACAAAACAAATCTTCTCTTTTTCTGTTGTTAAGTGGGTTTGGGCTTCTGCCCGACTGCATTTTATACTCACAAATGCGATGCTGGTTCTATCCAAATATATCATTTTTTGCCAAAACAAAAACTTCGCTAGCGACATTACGCATTCCGCTTCGGGGCTTTCTTTAATAATATCTTAAAGGAATGGACTCTGCAACCTTGATCACTTCAGCTTCACTCACCGTCCCGCTGACGGTAAATACATATTTTTCGGTAACAAACAAAACAGAGGTGCGCCCGTTCCGCTTGGCAATAAGCCCCTCATATCCGTTGATGAAAACAGCGCGGTATTCCATCTCTTCCGTATGGATCCCCCGCCCCGAATCGTCGATGACCTCCTGCCGATAGCTCAACTCTCTTTGGGGATCGCCGGAAGGATCGCAGTACTCGACCCAATATTCAGAATCATCCCCACTGAAATGCCTTCGTGAAAAACCGGCGGGAATATAAGACGGCTCAACAGGATCAATGCTTTTCGGAACATCAACTCCTTCGTAATCGATCCGCAGGATCGCAAAGGTGTCGAAAAATTCCATCGCCAGCTTCACCAGCGATTCCCGAACCGCTTTAACGCTCAATGCGCCGGCGCTCACCGCAACAACAACCGCCAATATAACGGAGGCCACCCGTTTTCCCGCTGTATTGAACCAAAAATAAAAGGTTTTTTGATGATCGCGGATCATCCGCTCCATCCGCTTTTTAAAGCGAGGAGAAAAAGTAATACCCTCGCACTCTTTCGCCTGCGGAACAGAGGCCGCCAACTCTTCAATGTAATAAGCAAGCGCATCTTTTAAATGCTTTTGATCAATCTCTGCATTCATCATATTCCCTCTCTTTCTCTAAAGCTTCATACAAAAGATTTTTCGCTCTTCGCAGCCGTTTTTGCAAGCCGGCGGCAGAAAGCCCCAATAATTCCGCCGTTTTGCGATCCGGCAATTGAAAATAAAACTTCAGCAGCAACGCATCGCAATAGATCCCCGGCAAGGATTTAATGACCCGCCAAAGATCCTCGGCATTCAAATGATCCATCATATCCGCCGGGTCAGACAGCATCTGCTCATCAACCTCCTCCAGATCATAGGCGATGCGCACCTTTTTTCGCCGCAAATGATCCCGACAGGTGTTTTTCACGA
The DNA here is from genome assembly GCA_045603925.1 of Eubacteriales bacterium. GTDB lineage: Bacteria > Bacillota > Clostridia > Oscillospirales > QAKW01 > QAKW01. The sequence goes on along the minus strand of JAZUNB010000072.1, from coordinate 7,485 downwards.
TCACCGTCAAAAAAGCCGCCGTTTCATTTCCCACCGGCTCTTGGATCCGATCCAAGACCCGAATCAGCTTTTCAAAAGAATCCTGCAGGGCATCCTCGGCATCAACATCATTCCCCAGAAGCTGCAGCGCCATAGCCTTCATTCGTTGGCGATATTCCAGATAGATCCGCTCAAATTTTTTCTTTTCTTCCTCGGTTTCGATCAGATTCAAACAATAAAGCAACATTTCATAAGTCCCCTGTAAATGAATGGTCTTATTCTATCATTCTTGAGGGATTCCGTCAAATAATCCCCCATTAATATAACGCATCAGCAAGCCGTTTTCGGACAAAATCGAAGAAAATTTAACAATTAAAATTTGAGGCAAAATTGTTGTCAAAATCAGCGTTTTTTGATAAAATGAATATGCTGAATCAACAGAAAAAAGGAGACTCTTCTATGTTAAAACGATCCATTCTCGCCTCTGCTTTACTGCTGATTTTCCTTTGCGGAACAGTCGGTTGCAAACAAGAAAACGATCAATACCTCCCCGCCTTGTCAATATCCAATGAAGAAATGGATGAGATCAACGCCACCGTAACCCTTGCGGATCAAACCAAAAAAGACATCGCCTTCAGCAAAACCGAAGAGAATGTCCATATTTATTTGGATGAAAATAAAAATGAATATCATTTTAACTCATCCGATCAATTGATCTCTTATTCTGCGGCCATCGATCTTGAAAGCATCACCAAAGAACCAACGATCACCCAAGAAAAGGCCGATGAGATCGCCCGCGATCACATCGCCGATACTTACGGCAAGCATATTTTAGACAGCTTTATTCTCAAGGCTTGCAACAAAAGCAATACCCACTATGATCTTCAGTATATAAAATGCTTTGGTAAAGACGGATTTATCAACGGAGAGCTCTGCGTTGTCTGGGTCAACTTCAACGGCGCCATCGATTACAGCAATGTCACCCACGCCGGTTCCCTTGATGATTTTAACGAAGCGCTTCTAAAGGAAATTACCGAAGAAACCCTTCAAACCTTCGCCATACAGCAAGCATCCAAAGCTTATCCCGATCAGCCCTTCACCTGCGACATTCAAAGTATTTGGTTAAACAAAGACGAAAATAACAGCTATTATCTGAATATCTTTGCTGTTATTTCGGGAATCGCAGGCTCTGTCATCCCCGTTGAATATACCTATCCCCTTTAATCAGAGGAGGCGTATCCGAACCCGCCTGAAACGGCGCACCAATTTAATAGGCTGAACAGAAAGCCCCGAAGCATTCCGCTTCGGGCCTTTCTTTTTTAAACAATGTACACGATTTAAAACCAAGAGAATTACGCTTTTACTTCACTGCTGTATGCCGTGATGGTCTCGCTGGCGGTTCCGCTGTAAACGGTAAAGACAACCTTCAAGCGATAGGTGCCGTTACCCACCGAAGCGGTTTCGGTATGATCCAGCGTATGAGTATAAATACCATAAGTAGAACTCCACGCCTCCGACCAACCGAAAAGGCCCTTCTTTTGCAAGATCATCTCTGCGTTGATGCGGGTGGTAGTGCCGGGATAACCCTTTAGATATGCCCGACAAGTTGCAGTTCCACCGGAAATGCTTAATGTTGAACTACACTCACTTGTGTAATGATAGCAAGGCATAATCTCCGGTTCATTGGAAAGGGCAAAGGTATTTGCCACCATCGAAGCCATCAGCACCAGCATCAACACCACCGATAAGATCCGTTTTTGCATCTCGATTCCTCCTTTCGTTCTTTATTTAGGGAAACCCCTATCTTTAAATAACGAATAAGGAACGCAATTTTAAACCGAAATTTTAAAAAAATTACATTTTATCCCAAAGGAATGGATTCAGCGATCCGGATCAGCTCCGTCTCATCAATGGTACCGCTTACTGAAAACACACACTTTTCGGTAGCAAAAAGAATAGCGGTACTCCCCAGTTTAAACCTTACGACCCCTTCATACCCATTGATCGTAATGGTGCGATAATCAACATCTTCCATATCGATATGTATTCCCCCATCAATTATAACGGACTGACGATAGCTAAATTCTCCCCTTTGTTTTCCGGAATAATCATAATAGGTTTTGGAGAACACCAATTCATCTTTGCTGATTTCTTTTCCGATGAAGCCTTCCGGAATATAAGTCGGTTCTACCGGGGGTATGGTAGCGGGAACCTGAACTTCCTCGTGCTCCACCCGCACGATCGCAAAGGTTTCAAAGAATTCGACCACAAAATCGATCAAAGATTCCCGCCAGGCTTTCACACTAAAGGTTGTAACCGCCAAGCCCAAAACTACAAGCAAAGCCACCATGGCAACACGCTTGGCAATGGTATTAAACCAAAAATAATAGAATTTTTCATGATCGCGGATCATCCGTTCCATCCGCTTTTCAAAGCGGGGAGAAAAGGTGATATCCTCACATTTCTCTTTTCTCGGCAAAGAATCGCTGATCGCCCGGGCCGAAAACTCCAGCGCCCTTTTAAATGCCGCCCGATCCATTTCCATCATATAGAGACTTCCTCCTTCTCCAGTTCTTTTTCTAAAAGCCCCTTGGCACGATTCAGCCGTTTATAGGTGCCTTGCAGGGATAACCCCAATATTGCAGCAATTTTTTTGATCGGCAGGTCAAAATAACAGTTCATCAGCAGGATCTCGCAACACTCCTGCGGCAACCGCTCAATAGCCTGCAGAATCATACGCACATTCATATCTTCCAACATATCGGAGTGGGTGGCGATTTGCCTTGGATCTACCGATTCCAGCGCCACCATCTCTTTGAGCCCCCGCCGGCGCAGAATATCCAAACAGGTGTTTTTCAAAATAACAGTTAAAAGAGCCGCCGTGTCATCGCTGATGGGGTCCTTGATCCGATCCAATACCCGGATCAGCTTTTCAAAGGAATCCTGCAGGGCGTCCTCGGCGTCCTCTTCGTTTTTCAAAAACCGCATTGCATAACTCTTCATCCTTTTGCGGTATTCCTGATAGATCAACTTAAACTTTTCTTTTTCCGCCTCGGTTTCAAGCAAGCTCAAATAATAAACCAGCATTTCATAAATCCCCCGTCTATTTATATGAAATCATTCTATCATCTTTGGCCTTTTCCGTCAATAAACCCCATCTATATATAACGTTTCAAACCCGCATTTTTAAACCAAAAATCGAAAAATTTAATAAAGAAAATTTGAGGCAAAATTGTTGTCAAAATCAGCGTATTTTGATAAAATAAAACCGAAAGATCAAAAGCGCTTTTGAGATCGAAGATTCATTTAAAGGAGGAATGAGCCATGCAAATCCATGTGTATCATTTCGGCAATTCTGCCGGGGCAAGACCCATTCCCAAGCGCTATGGTGCGCTGATCTTGTCCTTTTCCTGCGCAGAGGCCGCCATCCAATAAAGCGGTTTTTGCGCGTTTTTCCATTACATGTTCCGTAGGTGAAAAAATGAAACAAAGAAAAATCGTTTTTGCCATAATCATTACCATATCAACAATACTCATCTGTTCTTGCAATTCACATGAGGTGGCCCCCCTCCCCATTGACAATACCATTGCGGCTATGATTGAGTATATGGGTTATCCTGATTGTCATATTTCAAAACTTGGCGACTATACTACCCATAAAATCTTGCCGTCCCTCGTGACTGAAACAGAAGTAAATGAATTAATGCAAAAATATGTCGATCAATACCCAAAAGAAATCATTTTGAATAAATCAACTGTTGAATTAAACGATCTCTTAATGATTTCATTTGAAATAATTGATCAATCAGAAATCATCATGCAAGTAAAAAAACAAGTTGTGAAGGCAGGAACTGTAAATTTTGATACCAATATTGAGAGTTCTTTAATTGGAAAAACCGTAGGAAAACCATACACCATAAATTATGATAACGCTAACATGAACTTAACAAATGCGACTTGTACCATAACTCCACTATACATTTATCGCATTGAACAAAACACATTAGATGATGATTTCACACAAGAGCATTTTGACTATAATTCCGTCAATGAGTGGAAAACAGCAATAAAAGAAGAACTCGAAAAAAATAATCTGAATACTGCTTGGACAAACAGTCTTGATTATATCATCGAAAACAGTTCTTTTATTCTTAACCAGGATTGTCTTTTAGAAAAAGCCACAAATCTTGCGTATCAATCTGCTTTTCAAGCAACAACAACAGGTCAAACTCTAGATGGGTACATTGAACAGACAATGGGAATTTCAAAAGATGAGTTTTACGCAAAATGCTACACGAGTTGTCAACGGGATATACAAGAATTCTTAATTATTGGTGCCATCGCTTCAAAAGAATCCTTGTTTGTGACTTCCCAGGAATTAGACGATTATTGTTCGAAAAATAATTTGAATAAAGAAACTCTCCCAGAGGAAGAAAAACGTTATGTTGTATATCATATACTACGCAATGAAATAATGCAGCTTTTATGCACTTAAATGCTATATGCTTGTTTAATAACGGAGGTTTTTATGAAAAGATTTATAAAGATAATCGCAGTCTCTTTGATTTTTTGTTTAACTTGTAACATTCCCATTTTAGCACATGAAAACAGTGACATTATAGAAGAAATCAATTTACGAATTGAGGATGTTTCTGCCCAAAATGATGCTTTTGTTAAAGAAATCATTCAAAAAGAAGCCCCAGCTCAAGCTCAATATGAAGATTTAATTTCATATCTAGATTTTTCTGCCAAAGCGTCTAACGAAAACCAAACTTCAAACAATCTTGATCTTAATGACTATTATGGAGGCGCCTTTCTCAATGACGAAAAAAAATTAACAATATGCACTACAAATAACAGTCCAAAAATTGTTTCTCTGTTTAAAAAAGCTACCGGTTCTGATGATATAATTATACAGCAGGTGGATTACACTAAAAGCGAACTCGACTCTGTGGCAGAATCTTTTCGAAATATGTTAGATCAATATCGCAGATGTACCTATTTGACCCAAAAGCAATTTATATTGATTCAGTCTATCATTGAAGACTATGCAGATCTTTTTACAAATAGATTTGTAGTTGGAATTCACGAACTTAACATCGAAAAAATCACTCTATTTTGGAATATGTTTGATTTGCCAAGTGAAATCGTGCGTTTTGAAAGCGTTGAACAAACTGAAGAATTTGTAACCATCAGTCCCGGTGGCGCATTGTATTTAAATGCAAACGATTCTGCAACAAATTACAATCAAAGCATCGGCTATCGTGGTTATAGAATAGGCAGTGGTGCTAACACCATTTATGGATTTACTGGGTGCGGCCATGGAGCAGTTAATGGAATCTATAAAAACGGTACATTAGCAGGAGTACGCTTCGGCTCTCGTTGCGGTGGCATTTATGATATTGCCTTTTATGATGCTCAATCCGGTGTCACTTTAACAAACAGAACTTCATATTCTGATGATTCGGGCAATGCGACAGATGTTGTTCAATTATCCATCCAAGATCCACCTTCAAATAATAATATTTTGTTAGGGAGTACGGTAATGAAAGTTGGTGCAAGCACTTTTTATACTTCAGGACAAATAACAAACTGCAATGCCAATGCAACACTAAGCGAAGGCACTGGGACAAGATCTTATACGGATTTGTTTAGAACATCTGCCCGAGCCAGAAAAGGGGACAGCGGAGGAACAGCCTTCATTTTATATCAAGGCACATATCGCATTATCGGAACAATAACCGGAGGAAGTGTTGAACACGGATACACATATATCTCTAAGTACTTAAATGCATACTATGCTCTAGGCACGGTAATCTATAGATATTAAAGGAGAACAATATGAAAAAAGCTTATCGGGTAATCATCGCGGTTTTATTGATAATCAGTCTGTTTTTTGTGTCAGGGTGTTATAAAAACTATACATACGAAGACTTAGAAGATCTCCAAGATGAAATTACCCGAAAATTGGTAGCCTTAGATGAATTATGTGATTGTCCCACCTTCATCAGTTGTGCAATATCTTCAGACGAAAAACACGGACAAATTGTCGAAGTAACACTTTATGAATTCAGCCCTCAAAAAGATACAGTGATTGAGTGGCTCAAACGAAAAGGCGGTTCGAAAATTCAAATTGAATTCGAGGACACCTTCCCCAGCGAATACTGAGTTTTATTTTGACAAGGCCAAACACCCCGCCTGCGGAGCAGTTGCTCCGCGGGCGGTTGTGTAAAAATGCTAAAAATTAGGAAATTCCAAAAGAAACGCTTTATTTTTGTGCAGATCCACAGGGAAATGTTACATTTACTTTACATTTCGCCCCATTCCGTTGACAGCCCTTCAAAAGTTCCTTAAAATAGAAGTGGAAAGAACAAAAACTGCCTGCTTACAACACACAGTACCGTCCCTTGTGTCCTCACATAAACATCTGGACATGGCAAATTATTTTATTGCCGGCAACGCTGCAGGGATTATTATTGGTTAAATTATCATAGAAAGGAGATTTTGCTATGAAGAAAAACATTATTGCAACATTACTATTACTCATATTCATTTTAGGAATGACCGGTTGTAAAAAATCCGATAAGCAACAACCCAAAATAGACGAGATGATTGCAGCGGGAGGAGATACATCTTTTTCCGCAGAGCAAAAAGATTCGGAAATAATCGAGACGGATTTACAAAAGCTCCCGACATTGACCCTCTCTTCGACCAAAGCAAATGAAAAGAATGCAACCGTCACCCTTGCAAATCAAACAACAAAAAATATTGTTTTCAGCGAATGTCAAAATACTGTGGATGTTTATAAAGATTCCGATCAAAACCAGTATAGTTTTAATGCATCAAAAAAACTGGTTGGGTATACAAGCGCACCTTTTTCAAAAGAACCGGTTTCTACTCTTCAATTCACTATAGATCAAGCAGATGCTATCGCCAGAAAGCATATAGCAGAAACCTACGGAGAACACATCTTAGATGATTTTGTTTTAGAATCTCATAATAATAACGGCACATGCTTAAATATGAATTACTTCAAGAGATTTGGAACAGATGATTCTATTATCGGCGAATTCTGCATTGTGTGGGTGAATTTTAACGGCTCGATAGATTACAGTAATATTGCGACCGTTGGAACATTTGATGATTTCAATGAAGATCTTTTGAATAATATTACCGAAAGTTCTATTGAAGCCTTTGCCAAACAGCAAACCGAAGTAGAATACCCGGAAAAGGAATTCTCCGGTTTAAACGGAGTTTGGCTGTGTGAAGAAAGCAATGGCTATTATTTGAAGGTTTTAGCTTCTTTAGTTGATAGTGACAATGTATTTGACACCCAAGTTGAATATATTTATCCCCTCCAATAACATTCCTTCCATACAACCGCCCGCGGAGCAGTTGCCCGGCGGTCGGTTGTGTAAAAATGCTAAAAATCGGAAGATTCCAAAAGAAACGCTTTATTTTTGTGCAGATCCACAGGGAAATGTTACATTTACTTTACATTTCGCC
>JAZUNB010000071.1:0-1649 GCA_045603925.1 Eubacteriales bacterium | reverse complement strand
CTATCGCCCCAATCCCATCGGCCTCTCTTCGGTGAAGCTGGTCGGCATCGAGCTCAACACCCCCGACGGACCGGTGCTGACGGTGCAGGGCGCCGACCTTTTGGACGGAACCCCTATCTATGATATCAAGCCGTATCTGGCCTATACCGACGCCCATCCCGAGGCCAAGGGCGGCTTTGCCTTCGGCCCCGAAGACGGAAAGGTGCGAGTAGACGGTAAAGCAGAATTACTTAACACCATTCCGCCCCAAAAACAGCAGGAGCTTTTGGCCCTTTTGGCCCAGGATCCCCGCCCCGGCTACCAGGAAGACCCTTCCCGCATCTACGGAATGGAATACGGCGGCATGGAGATCCGCTTCTCGGTGGCCGACGGAATTTTAAAAGTTCTTGAAATAAATATTGACAGTAAAAAATAAGAGTGTTATAATTTTAACAATTTAAAACATTAAAGCGAAAGAAGATGAACAACTTGGATATTAAGATCTATAAGACCACCGAGCCGAAGGCAAAGCCCACGGTGGAAGAAGAGGCCTCCCTTGGCTTTGGCACCACCTTTTCCGATCATATGTTTGTGATGGAATACGATAGCGATAAAGGATGGCACGATGCCCGCATTGTACCCTTCGGTCCTCTGCCCTTCCTGCCCAGCGCGGCAGTCTTTCATTACGGCGCAGAGGTTTTTGAGGGCTTGAAGGCCTATCGCACCGCCGAAGGCAAGGTGCAGCTCTTCCGCCCCGAGGAAAACGCTCAGCGGCTTTATAACAGCGCTCAGCGCCTTTGCATTCCCGCAGTAGAGCCTGCCGACTTTTTGGAGGGTCTTTATGCGCTGATGGAGGTGGAGAAGGATTGGGTTCCCAAAAGCTTCGGTACCTCTCTTTATCTGCGCCCCTTCCTCTTTGCCACCGACCCTGCTTTGGGTCTGCATACCATTCATCACGCTATGTTTGTGATCATCGCCTCCCCCAGCGGCTCTTATTATAAAGAGGGCATCAATCCCGTAAAGATCATGATCGAGACCCAGGATGTGCGGGCGGTGCGCGGCGGTACCGGCTATGCCAAGTGCGGCGGTAACTATGCGGCGGCCAACCGCGCCGGCTATAAGGCGGAGCAGAAGGGCTATACCCAGGTGCTCTGGCTGGACGGTGTGCACCAGAAATATATCGAAGAAGTGGGCGCTATGAATGTAATGTTCAAGATCGGCGGCAAGATCGTGACCCCCGACCTGATCGGTACGGTTCTGCCCGGCATTACCCGTAAATCCTGCATCGAGCTGCTGAAGGAAATGGGCTATGAGGTGGAAGAGCGCCGCATCAGCGTGGATGAGATCATTGAGGCTCTGGAAAACGGCACCCTGGAAGAGATGTGGGGTACCGGCACCGCGGCGGTGGTCTCCCCTGTGGGCCACCTGGCTTATAACGATAAGGAATACTGCATCAACGAGAATAAGATCGGCCCTGTGACCCAGAAGCTTTATGATGAGCTTACGGGTATCCAATGGGGGAAGAAGGCGGATACCCACAACTGGATCAAGAAGATCGACCGTTGAAAATGGTGTAGAACAAAAAAGACCTCATTCAGAGGTCTTGACCGGGAAATATAATAAAGAAGAGGGGCAAACGGCGGTGGCCGTTGGGTCTTCTCCTTTGGCCC
>JAZUNB010000070.1:0-18083 GCA_045603925.1 Eubacteriales bacterium | reverse complement strand
TCTCTCCCGCACCGTTGAGGTACAGCAGGACCAGAAAGTCATTGACACCGGGCTATACGGCATTGTGCGCCACCCCATGTATCTCGCCACGCTCTTGCTGTTTCTTGCCCTGCCGCTGATCTTGGGCTCTTGGTTTTCCCTGCTGATCTTTCTGCTTTATCCGCCTCTTCTGGTGATCCGCATCCGAAACGAAGAGCAGATCCTGACCGAAGGGCTGATCGGCTATCAAGAATATAAAGAAAAGGTGCGGTATCGCTTAATTCCTTATTTATGGTAACAAAAGGGGGCTGTAAAAATAGTCCGAACCGCAAAGGGCAAGAAAAAACAAAGACCTTTTCAAAAAGACTCTGCCTCAAAACTATAAAAAGGAAGGGAAATATCGAGTTTACGATATTTCCCCTTTTTTTCTATGCCCTTTGCTACCTCCAAACCGAGCCACTCGGCGTATCACATACGCCTTCGGGCGACAGCCTTCGGCACTCGGTTTGAAGGTTTCAAACAATTTTTTCGACCCCCAAAAAAGGAGCTGTAAAAAAATCAATGATTTTTTTACGGCTCCTTTTTTATGTGCTTTTTAGAGAATGCTGAAGTTCACTACCAAAGCGGCAAATACAATGGAAACCATCGAAAGCAGTTTGATCAGAATGTTGATGGCGGGGCCGGAGGTATCCTTGAAGGGATCGCCTACCGTATCGCCGACAACGGCGGCCTTATGCTGCTCGGAGCCTTTTCCGCCGTGCTCACCGCTCTCAATATACTTTTTGGCGTTATCCCAGGCACCGCCGGAATTAGACATAAAGATGGCCATCAGGAAGCCGGAGGCAGTGGCACCGGCTAACATACCGACAACGCCGGGGCAACCGAGGATCAGCCCCAAAAGAATGGGAACAACGATCGCAACGATGGTGGGGAGGATCATTTCCTTCAAACTGGATTTGGTGCAGAGATCCACGCAAGAAGCATAATCGGGATCGGCCTTGCCTTCCATCAGTCCCGCAATGGATCTGAACTGACGGCGCACCTCTAAAACCACCGACTGTGCCGCTTTGCCAACAGAGTCCATGGTCAATGCCGCAAAAACAAAGGGGAGGCAAGCACCGATGAAGAGACCGATCAAAACAGTGGGATTCATCAGGCTGAGGTTGGCGATCTTATCGGCACCGCCCTCAATGGTGTGGACTTTATCAATATAGGAAGCCATTAAGGCGAGGGCAGTGAGAGCGGCAGAGCCGATGGCGAATCCTTTTCCGGTAGCGGCAGTGGTATTGCCGAGAGAATCCAGAGCATCGGTTCTCTGGCGAACCTCGGGCTCAAGGCCTGCCATTTCGGCGATGCCGCCCGCGTTATCGGCAACAGGACCGTATGCATCGGTGGCCAGGGTGATGCCCAGGGTCGAGAGCATACCCACAGCGGCGAGGGCGATACCGTAAAGACCCATGCTGGCATCAGTATTCACAAATCCTCCGGAAACAAAATAAGCGATCAGGATACAAACTGCAATAATAACGATGGGCAGTGCGGTGGAGAGCATACCGAGAGAAAGACCGCCGATGATGATGGTGGCGGAGCCGGTTTCGGATTTGCTCGCCAAAACCTTGGTGGGCTTATAAGAGTCGGAGGTGAAATACTCTGTTGCCTGGCCGATCAATACACCGGCCAGCAGTCCGGAGATGATGGCAAAATAGAGATTGATATTCTCTTTGCCTAATAATAACCATACCAGAGGAAGTGCGATCACAGCAATGAGGATGGCGCTGAAATTAGTACCGCGGCTGAGAGCGCGCAACAGGCTCTTTTGGCTGGCACCTTCCTTGGTGCGAACCAGATAGGTTCCGATAATAGAGCAGATGATGCCGATGGCGGCCATCATCAAGGGAAGCATCATGGCGCTGATATTCCCGCTGAAAGCGGCAACGCCCAGGGCGGATGCTGAAATGATGGAACCTACATAAGATTCATAGAGGTCGGCGCCCAAACCTGCTACATCGCCGACATTATCACCAACATTATCGGCAATAACGGCGGGGTTGCGGGGGTCATCCTCGGGGATGCCGGCCTCAACCTTACCGACCAGATCGGCACCGACGTCCGCGGCTTTGGTAAAAACTCCACCGCCGACGCGGGCGAACAAAGCCATGGAGGATGCGCCTAAGCCGAAGGTCAGCATGGCGCCGGTGATAGCGGAGGCGTCCATTTTCAGGATAAATTTCAGAATCATAAACCATACAGAGATGTCGAAAAGACCAAGCCCGACAACAGTAAAGCCCATAACCGAACCGGCGGAAAATGCGATCCGCAGGCCCTTATTTAAGCCATCACGGCAAGCGTTTGCGGTTCTGCTGTTGGCAGCGGTTGCGATCTTCATTCCGACAAAGCCGGAAAGTCCCGAGAAGAAGCCGCCGGTAACAAAGGCGAAGGGTACCACCCAATTCAGCATACCAAAGGCGGCCATAATGCAAAGGACCGCAAACATACAGACAAAGAAGACCGAAACAATGGTATATTGCCGTTTTAAATAGGCGTTGGCACCCTTGCGGATGGAATCGGCGATCTTCTTCATGCGATCGGTACCTTCGGAGGCTTTGAGCACTTTTCTTGCGGTTAATGCAGCAAAAATAAGTGCTAAGACTGCGCAGACGAAGGCGAATACTACTAAATAGTTTTCAAATGCGTTCATTCTTATGTTCCTCTCTTTTCACAAAAGAAAATAAAAACACGACAAAAACAGGGATGCTCTCCCCTGATTTTGCCGTGCACTCTCATCATCTCATGTGCAGTTATTTGCCTTATATTATATCATTAATCTTAATTTTGTCAACAAAAATATTGAATATGGGAAAAAATGTGATATAATTGGTGCAAAAGAAAACAAATATTTTCCTTATTATTACATTATGAAGGGAAGAAGCAAATGAAAACAGAGTTTGAATTAAGCTTGCTCAACGATTTTTATGAGTTTACCATGAGCAACGGTTATTATAATGAAGGAAAAGGGGAACAGACGGTTTATTTTGATGTCTTTTTCCGTCGGGTGCCCGATCGCGGGGGCTATGCTATTTGTTGCGGACTGGATCAGGTGATCGATTATATTTCCAATCTCTCTTATTCGGAGGAGAATATTCAGTTCCTTCGGGAAAAGGGGTTGTTTTCCGAAGGATTTTTGGAATATCTTCGTAATTTCAAGTTCTCTTGTGATGTTTATGCGGTTCCGGAGGGGACGCCTGTGTTTCCCGGGGAGCCGATTCTTACGGTGCGCGGGCCTGCCATTCAAGCCCAACTTTTAGAGACGATGTTGCTGTTGACTTTGAACCATCAAAGCTTGATCGCAACCAAAGCATCGCGCATTGTTCGCGCCGCAGACGGTCGGGCAGTCAGCGAGTTCGGTGCTCGGCGCGCGCATGGTACTGCCGCTGCGGTTTTGGGGGCAAGAGCGGCTTATATCGCCGGCTGTGCCGGGACCTCAAATGTCCTTTGCGATAAGCTTTACGGTGTTCCCAGTACCGGAACCATGGCTCATAGCTGGGTTCAAAGCTTTCCGACCGAGTACGATGCGTTTGCGGCTTATGCCCGCAGTTATCCCAATTCCTGCGTGCTTTTGATCGATACCTTTAATGTGCTGAAATCCGGCTTGCCCAATGCGATCCGTTGCTTTGATGAGGTATTGAAGCCTCAAGGCTGTCGTCCGGTAGCGGTTCGGATCGATTCCGGCGATATTACATATCTTTCCAAAAAGATCCGTAAGGTTTTGGATGAGGCCGGGTATCCCGATTGTAAGATCATGGTTTCCAATTCGTTGGATGAATACATTATTCGGGATTGCATTATGCAGGGCGCAAAGATCGATATTTTCGGTGTAGGGGAGAGGCTGATCACCTCGCGCAGCGAGTCGGTTTTCGGCGGCGTTTATAAGCTGGTCGCAGTGGAAGAGGCTGACGGTTCCATTACTCCGAAGATCAAGATTTCTGAAAACATCGAGAAGATCACTACCCCTTGCTTCAAGCAGGTTTATCGTCTGTTTTCCAAGGAAACGGGCATGGCGATCGCTGATCTCATCACCCTACATGATGAGGTGATCGATGAAAGCAAGCCCTATACCTTGTTTGATCCTATTCATACCTGGAAGGAGAAGGTGGTTACCGATTACCGCGCGGTTTCCTTGCTGAAACCCATCTTTCTGGAGGGCAAACTTGTTTATGAAAAGCCTTCGACCAAAGAGATTCGCAGGTATTCTTTGGAGCAGGTGGATCTGCTCTGGGATGAGGTAAAACGCTTTGAAAATCCCCATGAATACTATGTTGATTATTCAAAAGCTCTCTGGACGATCAAAAACGACCTGTTAAAAAAGCAATAATTTAATGGTCAAAGTTACCAATAAATACCGCATCAATTTTTTTGATGCGGTATTTTTGTTGAAAGTGCACAATGAAAATTGCAAAATTTGTTGATTCTGCGTTTTTTGAACGCAAATGTTCATAAAATGTTTTAAAAAAATTTAATTTATTATTGAAATTATATATATGTTATGATATAATTCTAACGATAGTATGGAGAATTGGTGCCAAAGTGCTTTTGTGTATTTTGCTCAAAATTATCTGCAAGATTTCACAAAGCGATTTTTGCACCTGTCAAAATACGGTCAATCTATTCTGGAGGTAGTTTATGAAAGACAAGAATGTTAGCTCTGCTCTGCGCTCTTTCCTGGCATTTCTGCTGGTCTTGACTATGGCGTTTTCTATGTCTTCCTTCGCATTTGCGGATGAAGCGGACGGCGCCGCGGTCGAGGGCTCTGATGCCACCGGCGCTGCAGACGAATCGGTATCGACTGATTCTTCGAACAATGCGTCGAACATTTCTGTTGTCGGTTTCTATCGCGACGGCAGATATGTAGACTATTATTCGAAGTATCAGGAGTATGATGTGGAGCTGCCTGAAATTCTGGTGAATGCGGATCAGTTGACTTCCGTAACTGCACCCCATGAGATCGTTGCTTCTTATGAAGGCCGCGATCAGGTGTTGGTCACCAGTGGTATTGGCTCCGTGACTTATACCATCAATGTTGCCGAAACCGGTATGTATGCTCTGGAGCTGGATTATTTCCCGCTGTTGGGCGATGGAAACGGCAAAAACTACGAGTTGGCCGTCTATATCGATGGCGCTCTGCCTCATAACGATGCCGCCCGCTTTATCTTGAAGCGGAATTGGAAGGATGAGGACGATGAGCGAGTAACCGACTCGGTTGGTAACGAGCTTTACTCCAAGCAGGTAGAAGCTTCCGAGTGGTTGCTTCGCGATGTTCGCGATCCCGACGGTGTTTATGATGATCCTGTGAAGTTTTATCTGACCGCCGGCACCCATACCTTTACTTTGGAATTCGCCGCAGGTATTCTCGCCTTGGATACCATCCGTTTCCATAACGACGGTGACATCATCTCTTATGAGGATTATCTGGATCTGAACGATGCCAACGGTGCTTCTGATGTGGATGCTGACTTTGTTCTGGAGACCGAGGATTACGATGATAAGAGCGAATCTCTGATTCAGCCCGCTTATGATCGCAGCGATCCCAAGGTTACTCCTTATAGCATCAGCAAGACCCGTATGAACGTGGTCGGCGGTGAAAACTGGAATACCAACGGTCAGTCCATCAACTGGACCATCGATGTTCCCGAAGACGGTTATTATACCATCGGCTTCCGGTATCGTCAGTCTTATGTTGAGGATTCGATCTCTTATCGTAAGATCCTGATCGATGGCAAGGTTCCTTTTGCCGAAGCTTCCGAAATCACCTTTGGCTACGGAAGCGGCTTCCAATACACCAAGGCTACCGGCGTTGATGATGAAGGTAAGACTTTTGACTATAAGTTTTATCTGACTGCAGGGAAGCATACCTTCACCATGGAGGCGGTGATCGGTCCCATGGCAAATGTTGGCCGTGAGGCGGAAGATCTGGTTTATCAGTTGAACTACATCTACCGTAAGATCATCATCGTTACCGGCACCGAGCCTGATACCTATCGTGACTACGAGCTTGAAGAGCGTATTTCCGATCTGGAGGATATGCTGGTCTCGGTTTTGGATAGCCTGAAGGCTGTTGAGGAAGAGGTTATTGCTCTGAACGGTTCTTTGGCATCGGCTCAGATCCTGACCACTCTCGAAATGCAGCTGGAAGACTTTATTGCAAAGCCCTATGTGATTCCCGATCGTCTTTCCGTCTTCAAGGATAACATCAGTACCTTGAGCTCCTGGATGCTGGCTCTGCGGAATCAGCCTGTTCAGATCGATAAGGTGATCTTTACCGGCACCGATGCTGTGGAAGCTCGCCAGACTGCAAGCTTTGCAGAGAGTATGGCCCATGAGATCCGTGCTTTCTGGTCCTCCTTTGTGGATGATTATACCACTGTCGGTTCTGCCGACGGCAACGAGCGTACCATCACTGCATGGGTTGGTACCGGCCGTGACCAGGCAATGGTTCTGAAGACCCTTTGCGATAACTATTTCACTCCTCAGGAGGGAATTGCTGTTAATGTATCGCTGGTTCCTCTGTCGATCCTGTCCAAGGCCATCGTTGCAAACCGCGGTCCCGACATCGCGTTGCATGTATCCCGTACCGAGCCTATGAACCTTGGTGTTCGTAATGCGGTATACGATATCAGCCAGTTTGATGATTTCGAAGAAGTCTCCAAGCGCTTTACTACTTATGCCCTGACTCCCTACACTCTGAAGACTACCGACGAGAACGGTCAGCAGATCCAGAAGGTCTTTGCTCTTCCCGAGACTCAGAACTTCGATATGCTGTTCTATCGTACCGATATCTTCGCTGAATTGGGAATCTCCGTTCCCAAGACCTGGGATGATCTGGACAATATTCTGCCTTACATTCAGGCGAATAACATGACGGTTGGTCTGGATACCAATCTGGGCGGCGGTACCTTCTTCTCTCTGATCCTTCAGAGCGGTCATACTCCTTATGCCGAAGACGGTTCTGTCACCAATTTCAACCAGCAATATGCAGTTAATGCATTTGAAAAATGGACCCGCTACTATCTCCAATATGATTTGCCGACGGACTATAACTGGTACACCCGTTTCCGTAACGGTGAGATGCCTCTGGTAAGCTCCAGTTATTCCAATATTACTTATTTGCAGGAATCTGCTCCTGAGCTGAACGGCCTTTGGGATGTTGCTCCCATTCCCGGTACTTTGGATCCCGAGACCGGCGTTATCAATCACGCTGAGGAATCCACCGGTATGAGCGGCGCGATGATCGTTTCCAAAACCATCCGTACCGCCAAGAATCCCGAGCAGCAGCTTGCAGATGCATGGACCTTTATGAAGTGGTGGACTTCGGCTGAGATCTCCGGTGAATACGGTAACCGTATTGAGATGGCGATCGGCTCTGTGGCGAGATACACCACCGCAAATGTGGAAGCATTTGAAAAGATCAAGTGGACCACTGAAGAGGCTGAGGTTATTAAAGAGCAGCGTCAGTGGGTTCGCGAGAATCCCGAGTTGGTCGGCGGTTACTATGTGGGACGTAACATCATTAACGCGTTCCGTAATGTTACCAATAACCATACCAACCCGCGTGAGAAACTTATTTATTATAATGAACAGATTAATGACGAGATCTGGCGTAAGCGCTCTGAGTATCATCTGTCTGTTCCGGAGGAGGCGAATACTTGATGGCTAAAGCAAAACAACAAGATCTTGAACTGTTGAAAAAGAAGAAGCTTACTTTCTCTGAAAAGGTTCGCTTTACCTGGAGACAGGTTGTTGATAATAAGATCAACTATCTGATGCTGGCGCCTTTCCTGATTTTCTTCTTCCTGTTTACGGTTCTTCCCGTTGCGTCTTCTATGGTGCTGTCTTTAACTCGGTATGATATTCTCAATACTCCGGTCTTTATCGGATGGGATAACTACCTGAGAATGTTCTTAGAGGATGATGTTTTCATGATCGCTCTGAAGAACACGATGATGTTTGCGGTTATTACCGGCCCTGTCAGCTATCTGCTGTGCTTTATCTTTGCATGGTTTATTAATGACCTGCCGCCTATTGCAAGAGCCTTCTTTACTGTTGTGTTCTATGCACCGACCCTGGCAAACATCTACTTCATCTTCCAGTATTTGTTCAGTAGTGATATGTACGGTCTTGCAAACTCTATTCTGATGAATCTGGGTCTGCTGGATGAGCCTATCGCATGGCTGACCAATACCGACTACATGATGACCATCGTTATCATCGTGCAGTTGTGGTGCTCTTTGGGTACCGGCTTCCTTTCCTTCGTTGCAGGTCTTCAGAACTTGGATCCCTCCTTGGCTGAAGCCGGCGCCATCGACGGTGTTCGGAACCGTTTCCAGGAGCTGTTCTACATCACCTTGCCGCAGATGGGCGGTATGCTGATGTTCGGTGCGGTTATGCAGATCGCGTCTTCCTTCGCGGTTGGCGGTATTTCCTCCGCTCTGTTGGGTAACCCCTCTGTTGACTACGCCGGTCATACCTTGGTATTGCACATTGCAGACTTTGGTCATACCCGTTTTGAGTTGGGCTATGCTTCAGCCATCGCGGTATTCCTGTTTGCCTTGATGATCGTGACTAAAGCGGTGATCAATAAAGTGCTTGCAAAGTTTTCTGAAGATTAAGGAAAGGAGAGTGAACTGAAATGTCAACTAAGTTAAGAAGAACAAAAGTTTCTGTTGCCGGCGACATTACAACCTATTTGTTGCTCGCTCTCTATGCCGCTTTTATGGCGTTGCCCTTAGTCTATTCGGTTGTTCAGGCCTTCAAGCCTTATAATGAATTGTTCATTTTCCCGCCTCGGTTTTTCACCAAAAACCCGACCTTAATGAACTTCAAAAAGCTCTTTGACCTGACTTCCACTGCTTGGGTGCCTTTCTCAAGATACGTATTCAATACCATTTTGAATACCATCGTTGGTACGGTGATCCATATCATCGCCGCTGCCATGGCATCCTATCCTTTGGCAAAGAATAAGTTCCCCGGCAAGAAGGGAATCAACAGCGTTATTGTTTGGTCGTTGCTGTTTACCGGTGGTGTTACCGAGATCCCTGTATACTTGGTAATGTCTAAGCTGGGTATTATCGATACTTATTTTGCATTCTGGTTGCCTGAGATTTCCGCAACCATGGGTGTGTATCTGTTGAGACAGAATATTAACCGTATTCCCAATACCGTTGTTGAAGCAGCCCGTATCGACGGCGCAGGGGAGTGGAGGATCCTTTGGACGATCATTATGCCGGCTGTAAAGCCTGCATGGTTGACACTGGCCATCTTCTCCTTCCAGCGGAACTGGAATGCAACAGCTACTTCCTATATTTATACAGAGACTCTGAAGACTCTGCCTTCTGCCTTGAGCCAGATCACTGCAGCAGGAAGCGTTGCCCGTGCCGGTGAGGCTTATGCGGCATCTATCCTGATGATGATCCCTCCGATCATTTTCTTCATTCTGGCACAGAGCAGTACGGTTAAGACCATGGCCCATGCCGGTCTTAAGGAAGGTTAAGGAGGTGCAGATCATGAGACAAAAAATGACAAAAGTTTTATCGGTCATGCTTGCTGTGCTTGTGTTTGCATCTATGCTGACCATCGTTTCCTCTGCTTACACCGCTTATAATTCCTACAATTATAATTATTACGGTGAGGCAATTGAGACCCCTGCAGGCTATACTCCTGTAGAAGTGCTCTACGGTACCGATCTCGGCATTGGCGAGTTGGGTACTCCGGTTGATATTTATGTCAGCCCCCAGGAAGAGATTTACATCCTGGACTATTTCGGAACCGAGAATACGCCTCGTCTGCATATCTTTGATTCCGAGTTCAACTTCAAAATGACCATCAGCTCTCTTACCTATAAGGGTGCTCCTTATACCATGAACCTTCCCGAAAGTGTTGCGGTAGACGTCAATGGTTATATCTACATTTGCGATACCGGTAATGCTAAGGTTCTGAAGCTGGATAAGAGTAAGAGTGGGGAGGTCGTTCAGATCGTTGAGACTCCGAAGACCGATATGTTTGAAGGTGAATTCAAGCCCTCGAAAGTGGCTATCGCCAAGAACCTGTCTCTCTATGTAATCAGTAACAGTACTCTGGACGGTATTATGGAGTTTAACGCCAAGGGCGAATTCCTTCGTTATTTTGGTGCTCCTGATGTTCAGATGAGCGTTGCCGATATGGTATCTCTGGCTTGGAGACGCGTTTACCGTTCTCTCTTCGGTGATGATGTTGATGAATCCTTCGTAACCTTCGTTCCTACTGAGTTTGAAAACCTGGTGGTTGATGATTTCGGATTTGTTTATTCTGTTATCGCCGCTTCCGGTGAGAGCAACACCAATCAGTTGCTGAAGATGAACTTCCTTGGCAACAATATTCTGGATCCTACTGCAAAGAGTACTCAGAAAATCAGCTCAACTCTTTCCAGTACTTACGGTGATCTGATTCGTTTGTCCACCGCAGGCTCCGGCAACATTTTTGTTGACGTATCGGTGGACGAGGATGGATTTATCACCTTGCTGGACAGCAACCTTTGCAAGATCTTTGAGTATGACTCTGAGGCAAATATGGTTGCCGTCTATGGCGGTAAGGGTAAGCAGCAAGGTCTGTTCCAGTCTCCTAAGGCAATGGCGAAGTTGGGGAAGAAGACCTTGGTACTCGACGGTTATAACCGTTCCGTTACCGTTTTTGAACTGACCGATTATGGTGAAACCTTCCATAACGGTATCATCCTTTATAATCAGGGCTTGTATACCGATGCCGAGTCGTATTGGGATGAAGTGCTGAAACTCAATGCCAACTGCGAATTGGCTCACATTGGCCTTGGTAAGGTTTATTATCAATACGGCGATTATGCAACCGCGTTGTCTCACTTCAAGGTTTCCAACGACCGTATGAACTATGAAAATGCCTACGCTCTTTATAGAGAGCAGGTTATCGCAGATCACTTTGACCTGATCATGACGGTTGTTTTGGTGATCGCTGTCTTGATGCTGATTTGGCGCTTCTTCGGCAAATCCATCGTTGAGGCTATTAAAGAAAAGAAACAAGGAGGTGGAGATCATGACGATGCAGAAATTGTGGAGTAATGTATATACATTCTTGAAGGCCCTGTTTGCCCGTTGGTTTGAGGGTAAAAAGAATCCGTTTCTGATGCTGAATCATCCGGTGGAAACCATGGAAGATCTGAAGCAGAAAAAGAATGGCTCTGTCATTTATGCCACTCTGCTGCTGATCGCCTTTACGGTTGCATCCATCATTCAGACGGTTGCTACCGGCTTCCTGTATTCCACCCTGCGGATCAAAGACTTTAACATTATTACTGTTCTTTGTACCTCCGGTGTTTTGGTCTTGCTGTTCGTTGTTGCGAACTGGGCACTCTGTACCTTGCTGAACGGTGAGGGGCGGTTGGTTGATATCTATATATTTACCTGCTATAATCTCACTCCGCTGATCATTTCCAGTTTGGTATCTACCTTCTTCTCCAGATTCTTGCTGGCTGATGAATATGTCTTTGTAAACATCTTTGCAGTATGTATGCAATTGTGGTTTATCTGCCTGATGATCTACGGGGTTATGACGATTCATAACTACTCGTTCTGGGGAACCTTCTTGAATCTGGTTATGTCCTTGGTTGCCATGGCTGTAATCTTTTTCTTGATTTTCTTGTTTATTGTTTTGATGCAGCAGCTCTATGTGTTTATCCTGACGGTCTACACGGAGTGCCGCATGCGAATACTGGGTTAAGAGGGGAGGAGACATAATGAAAAGATTACTTTCGATCGTTCTGACGATCACCTTGCTTCTTTCTTGCTGTGTTTTGGCGTTGCCTGTGGCATCTGCCGCTCCCGCTACTCTTGATGCGCCCGGTTCCTTTACTTTGATCGATGAAAACGCTAATTTGGCGCTGTATCTGGATTATACGACCGGCATTTTCGGCGTTATGAACCAGAAGACCGGTACTGTTTGGTATTCCAACCCTGCCGATCGCGCTGATGAAGCCATCGCCATCACCGAAGGTAAGGAAGAGCTGAATACTCAGGTTGCCGTTAAGTATCTGACTGCCAGCTTTTCTTCCTACACTGTGAATTCCAACAGAGCATCTTTTGTTACCGAGCATAACGGCGACGATCTGATCCTCTCGTTCTTCTTCAATGAGCCTTCGATGAACTTCATTATTCCGATCAAACTGACTCTTCAGGAGGAATATCTGCGGGTCGAGTTGATGATCGATAAGATCAAGGAACTCGGTACTTCCAAGGTTTTGGAGGTTAACCTCTTCCAGTTCTTTGGCGCTGCAGGTCTCAATGATACCGGCTATGCTGTTTTGACCGACGGCACCGGTTCTTTGATGGAATTCAATAAGAGCATCCCGAATGCTTATGAATTCGGTGTGGAATCTGAATGCGTTTATTACGGTGAGAACCCCACCGAAACTGCAAGACAGTCCGGTTTCAATTGGAACGAGCCCTTCCGTCTGCCGGTCTACGGTATGGTGAAGAACGGAGAGGCATACATGAACATCATCGAGAGCGGTGCTTCCGCTTGTGAGCTTCATGCCTATGTGAGCCGTTTTAAGAACAGCTATAACGCTGTTTATCCCAGTATCAACATCCGCGATACTCAGGTTCGTACCAACTTTGCCGGTAAGGCCGGCGCCGGTTTCTATTATACCGACGAACTGCCCGAGAACTATGTTGGTCGCTTCTATTTCTTGAACGGCGAGGATGCTGATTATGTTGGCATTGCCGAGAAATACCGCGAGTATCTCATTGAGAACAACGGTATGACTGCTGTTAAGGACGGTATTTCCAATTCTTTGAATATCTCCCTGTACGGTGCGGTTAAGAGAGCAAAGCATTTCCTGGGTATTCCTTATACCGGTGTTGATCCTCTGACCACCTTCAGCGAGGCGGAGGAATTGGTGGATCGTCTGGTTGCCGATCAGATCGATAAGGTCTATATCAACTATCTCGGCTGGGCTGACGGTGGTTTGGACTCCACTTTGGAAACCAGCTTTGATCCCGAGAGAAAGCTCGGAAGAAAGAACGCCGTTGATTCTTTGATTTCGAAGGTAGATGGTATTTCCAATTACTATCTGACTTTTGATCTGGATCTTCAGTCCTTCTATTCCGAAAGTGCTGATGTTAAGAAGTTTAAGAATACCGCTTACGGTTTGGATTCTTCTCCCGTAACGATGTTTAAGACCGGCTTGTCTACTGCAGGTTCTCTGGATAAATCCAGCATCTCCAAGCAGCTGATCCATCCCGGTAATATGTTTGGCTATGCGGAAGCGTTTATGAATAACGCTGCCAAGAAGGCCATCAAGAGCTTCTCCTTCAATTCGGTTGGCGATACGCTCTATTGCGCTTATAATCTGCAAAATCTGGTTACTCGCGATGAGGCAGCTGTTATTATGCACGAGATCTTCACCGCCGCCAGAGAGCAGGTTGGGGAGACCGGTATTGTGAACACCTTGGGCGGCAATGCTTATGCAGCTCCTTATGTGGACAATATTGTGGACGCTCCCGTTTATGCAAGCCACAACAATATTGCTTTGGATGAGATTCCCTTCTATCAGATCGTTTTCCGCGGTTATGTCAATCTGGCCGGCTGCGCTGTTAATATGAATTCCGAGCAGGATGATCTGATTCTGAAGCTGGCCGAGACCGGTATGAGCTTGTATTATCAGGTAATGGATGCAGAGTCTACTGCATTCCAGGATACTGATTATTCCGGCGCTTATGCTTGCGAACTGGATGATCACTATGATGATATGGTTGCAAATTATAAGCGTTTGAAGACCGTATATGATGCGGTCGGTTCCAGCATGATCACTGATTATCAGATCGTTTCCGATGATGTACGGATCACCACCTTCAGCAATGGAGCTGTTGTATACGTAAACCATGGGGAAGAAGTTGTTACCATTAACGGTGTTGCTATCAACGCCGAAGACTTTACAGTAGTAGGAGGTGCTAATTCATGACCAATCAAAATGATGAATTGAAGTTTGTTGAGTCTGATGAACTGGTTGAATTGGACCAGAACACCGAACTGACTGATGAAGTCGAAACCGCTGAAGTGGAGGAGACCGTTGAAGAGCGTGATCCTTTGCTGAATATGCAGGTCGTCGCTGCGATCATGCGGCAGAATCCCGATCGCGCACGGGAAATTGTTAAAAACCGTCTTTCTGAGATGAAGCCCGAGCAGATCGATAAGCTGCGCACTGCTAAGGCAGAGCGGGATGAGCGCAAAGCACAAGAGGCACTGGAACCTCAGCCGGAAGAGGCAGTTGCTCCTGTTGAAGCAGTTGCTCCCGTAGCTGTTAAAGAAAAGCCTGTGAAGGAAAAGAAGCGTAAGGCTCGCCGCGGTATTTCTTATGAATCCCGCCAGGCCTTTACCGGGTTTATGTTTATCCTTCCTTGGTTTATCGGCTTCCTGCTGTTCTTTGCATACCCTTGCTTCCAGTCTTTGCAGTTTGCCTTTTCCAAGGTTGCCGTATTCGAGAACTATAAGTGTACCTGGATCGGCATTGAGAACTTTAAGGAATTGCTGACTTCCGAGGCAGTGTTCCTGCAAGCTTTGATCGATACTTTGCTGGATCTGGCAGTTAATGTTCCTGTTGTATTGATCTTCAGCTTGTTTGTTGCTGTTCTTTTGAACCGCAAATTCGCCGGCCGCGGTCTGGTTCGCGGTATCTTCTTCCTGCCGGTAATTGTTACCACCGGTGTTGTTATGACCACTTTCCGTCATAGTGACTCCAACGCTGCAATGTCCGGTAGTATGAACAACGGCGTTCTTTTCCAGGTGGCGGATGCATCCTCCTTCTTGGTTGAGCTGGGTTTGAACGAAACGATTACCACCTATATGACGATGGTTGCTGACCGTATCTTTGATGTGGTATGGGATTCCGGTATCCAGATCCTTCTGTTCCTTGCCGCTTTGCAGGGTATTTCTCCCTCGCTGTATGAGGCAAGTGATGTAGAAGGTGCTACCGCTTGGGAAACCTTCTGGCTGATTACCTTCCCCAATGTTGCTCCTGTTATTCTGGTTAACATCGTTTATACCATCGTGAATACCTATAACGATACGGATAACGCTGTGTTGAAGCAGATCAACAATATGATGACCGGTATCTTTGATTTCGGTGGTGCGGCAGCCGCATCCTGGACCTTCTTTATCGTCATCTTTGCGATCTTGGGCTTGGTCTTCCTGATCTACAAGATCCTTACCAAGAATTCGAACTAAGAAAGGAGGCTGCAAAATATGCGTATTATTAATGCTTTTAAGCATCAATTCGGCAAAGACAGCAAAAGCGCCGATAAGCGGATGTGGGGCTATGTTGCCTCCAAGTTTATTGCGAACCTTGCTATCGCTCTGATTTTGATCGGTTTGTCTTATATCATTTTGTATCCTCTGATCTTCAGTATCTCTCAGGCTCTTCGCCCGGGTCAGGATATGTATGATACAACCATCATTTATGTACCGAAGCACTTCACTTTGGAAAACTTCGGTAAAGCGTGGACAGCGCTGAACTATAAGATCGCCTTTGTGAACACCTTCCACATTTCCTTCTGGCCCACAATCCTTCAGGTATGTATGTGTTCCTTAGCGGGCTACGGTTTTGCTCGGTTTAAGTTTAAGGGAAAGGGGATTTTCTTCTTCCTGGTATTGCTTACCATCATTATTCCGCCGTCCACCATTATGATCTCTCAGTATACCAGCTTCCGTTATTTCGACCCTGTCTATTTAGCCAGTGCCGCTCATGCCTTTAACTGGATCGATGAGCCTTATTTCGATCTGACGGACTCTATCTGGAGCTTTATTCTTCCCGCAGCCTTTGCTTCGGGCTTGAAGAGCGGTCTGTTTGTGTTTATTTACCGTCAGTTCTTCAGCGGATTTCCCAAGGAATTGGAAGAAGCCGCTTATATCGATGGTTGCGGCGCAATGAAGACCTTCCTGCGCATCCTGGTGCCCAATACGGCTCCTGCGTTTATCACCGTCTTCTTGTTCTGCATTACCTGGTATTGGAACGACTATTACACGGTACCTCTCTTCCTGCCCAATGTGGATACGCTGCCCAGCGTTTTGGATGCAATGTTTGGTAATTTGACCGATGTGTTCGTCGGCGAAGACCAATTGACTCTGTATCCTGTATTGCGCGCCGGTATTTTGCTGTACATCGCACCTCTTCTCACGGTATTTATTATCTTCCAGAAGAAGTTTACAGAATCTATCGCACGCACCGGTATCGTTGGTTAATTACAAGAAAAAAGAGACAACGCCTCGGCGTTGTCTCTTTTTTTAAAAACTCATATGCTCTACAAAATTCCCAACTGCTTTGATGGCGTTGCCTGCGGTTTTGGTCATGCATTTCTTAGGCTTAGCCTTCATCGCAACCATACTTGCGGTGGCACCGAGGGCGGCGCCTGCGATCATTGAGAATACCATGGTTTTCCCTTGTTTCATTTTTATCATCCCTTTCATTTTTAATATTAGTATACCGATTCTGTTCTTTATTATTTACTTTTTCGACAGAATGGGATATAATGTTATATAATAATGGATTAATATATATTTTTAGGAGTAACTATGCGTTTTTATCAGATGGATGCCGAAGTTTTGGCAAAACAACTGAATAGTGATATTGACCGTGGCCTTTCTGAGCGGAGCGCGAAACAAGGCTCAACGGGCTTTCAAAAATTGTTGAGATTATTGGCTTCTGCTTGCCGATCGTTTCAGCTCAAGATTAATCTGACTGCCATTATTCCGGCGTTCTGCTATTTTATTGCCGGTGTTTTTTCGGTATTAAATCGGCAGTGGGAAATCTTTGGGTTAACCATTGCTGTTTTATTGGTGACACTTGCGCTTTTCTTTGGGGAAGAAATCGTTCTTTCGGCATTAAAGAATAAGCAGGCAAATCGCATTTCGAAGGGCGATCAAGGGATTGCAGTCATTCGAAACGGAGAAAAAATGTCAATTTCCCCCGAAGAACTGAAGGTTGGTGATTTGCTTTTTTTGAGCGAGGGAACCATTTTGTATGCGGATGCGCGAATCCTTCGCGGCTCGGGGTTGCTTGCTATGGAGGAGGGGGTTTTTAATACCCATATTCCGACTGTTAAGCATGGGAATGCCATTGGAGAGGAGAATCTTCCGCCCGAAAAGCAGGATAATATGCTTTGGAAGGGCTCCTATATTTATTCCGGCAGCGGAATGTGTATGGTTACTGCCATCAATGCAGATTGCTATGTCGAAAAAACCGGTGGAAGAGCGATGAAAAAGCACCGCTCGGTATTCTTTCGCCAACAGAATAATCTTGGCCATTGGGTCTTCTTTTTATGCACGGTTTTCTCGGTTATATTTTTACTGACAGCAGCCTTTTTGACGGGGCGGTTTGTGGAAGCCTTTTTGATCCTTGGTGTGCTGACTTCTTTATTTCTTTTCAATCCGATGTCTGCCTTAACGCAATGGACTTATTATCGAACGGCCGAAAAACTTTATCATAACGGTGTTTTGGTCCGTAATTTTGAGGCATTCGATCAGATGCAGCAGGAAAAGAATGTTTATTTTGATATTTCGGATCTGCTCCAGGGAAATATTGCGCTTTCGCAGATTTTACCTATCGAAAAAAGCGAGGAAGACTGTTTGTCTTATTTTGCTTTATGCAATGAGGGCGGTGCTTTGGGTGATTTGGCGCACCGTTCTTTGCGTTCCTTTGGACTGGATGAAAAATCCGTTTATCAAATGATGATCGGCAGTCGCCGCAGCTTTGATTCGCGGAAGAATGCCTGCGGCATCTTTATGATCGGTAGCCGTTCGGTTGCCGCGGTATCCGGATATTGGAAAGAGGTCTTGCCTTATCTGAAATCAATGGATGATGCTGTTGTTCGGCATATTGATGAATTGGAAAGGCACGGAAAGTTTGTTTTTCTTATAGCCGGAAGAGATGGGGAGGAGTCCTTTGATTTTCCTAACAGTGGTTTCAAGGCGTTTGGGTTATTGATCTTTGATGTTGCAATTGATCATAAAACCGTGGAGAAAGTCGGAGGCCAAGCGGTCTTAGGAAGACA
>JAZUNB010000069.1:0-8166 GCA_045603925.1 Eubacteriales bacterium | reverse complement strand
AGGTATATTCTGACCCTGCTGTTTACGCAAAATATGCTAAGGAGCAGAAGGAAATTGCCCCTGTTGTTGAAGCTTTCCGTCAGTATCAGAAGTATGTTTCCGATATGGAGGGTGCAAAAGAGCTTTTAAGCGATCCTGATTTCCGTGATATGGCTCAGGAAGAGTTTGAAGAGGCAAAGGAAAATGTTGCCAGAATGGAAGAAGAAATTAAGATCCTTCTTCTGCCAAAAGACCCTAACGATTCCAAAAACGTTATTATTGAAATCCGCGGCGGGGCCGGCGGCGAGGAAGCAATGCTCTTTGCTGCCACCCTTTTCAGAATGTATACCATGTATGCAGAGGCAAAAGGTTTTTCTTATGAAATATTGAGCATTAATGACACAGAGCTTGGAGGCATTAAAGAAATCGCCTTTTCGATCAGCGGAGACGGCGCCTTTTCCCGCTATAAATTTGAAAGCGGCGTACATCGGGTCCAGCGGGTACCCGAAACCGAAAGTGGCGGGCGGATCCATACCTCCACCGCTACTGTTGCAGTATTGGCCGAAATGGAAGAGCGGGATTTTGAGATCAACCCCACCGATCTGCAGATCGATACCTTTCGCGCATCCGGTGCCGGCGGCCAGCATGTAAACAAAACCGAAAGTGCTATCCGCGTTACCCATCTGCCCACCGGCTTGGTAGTGGAATGTCAGGATGAGCGCAGTCAGCATAAAAACCGCGAGCGTGCGCTGAAGATCCTGCGCTCCCGCCTTGCGGAGATCGAGCGGGAAAAGCAGGAAGCCGCCTTGGCAAGCGAGCGTAAAAGCCAGGTTGGAACCGGCGACCGCAGCGAGCGGATCCGCACCTATAATTACCCCCAAGGGCGGGTCACCGACCATCGCATCGGTCTGACTCTGTATAAATTAGAACAGATCCTCAACGGCGATCTGGATGAAATCATTGACGCTTTGATCACCAATGATCAGGCGGAAAAACTGAAAGGCGAAAACAACTGATGAACACTTTGATTTTTTCTCCCGACGAGGCCCTTTCCGCCTGCGGCGCGCTGATCCGCGCGGGAGAATTGGTCTGCTTCCCCACCGAGACGGTTTATGGGCTCGGCGCCAATGCATTGGATGAGAAAGCAGTTGCCAAAATATTTGAGGTCAAAAACCGACCGGCGGATAATCCGTTGATCGTTCATATCAGCGATCCCTCTATGCTGGAGCAGATCGTCAAGGAGGTTCCCGAGGAAATCCTCGCGCTTACCGAGCGATTCTGGCCGGGACCTCTTACGATAGTCCTCCCCAAACAAAAGACCATTCCCTCCATCGTTTCCGCAGGGCTGGAAACGGTGGCGGTTCGTTGCCCCGCCCATCCCATTGCATTAAAACTGATCCGCGAAGCGGGGGTCCCTATTGTTGCCCCCAGTGCGAATTTATCAGGTCGCCCCTCCCCTACCTGCCTTGCCCATTGCCAAGAGGATCTCACCGGGAAGATCTCTGCCATCATCGACGGCGGAGCTTGCGACATTGGAGTAGAAAGCACCGTATTACTCCCCTTGGGCAATAAAAAAGTAAAAATCCTGAGGCCCGGCGGTATTACCCCCGAACTTCTGGAGGAAGCAGGCTTTCAGGTGGAATTGGATCCCGCTATTTTAGCGCCGGTCAAAGAGGGGCAAAAAGTTTCCTCCCCCGGAATGCTTCATCGTCATTATGCGCCCAAGGCACCTATGACGATCGTTACGGGGGACCCCGAAGAGGTCTGCAAGGCCATACAAAAGAAGCAAGCCCCTCATGTTTGGGTGCTGGCTTTTGATGAATACTTAGAGCGATTTGATCAAGCGCTGTCCTTCGGATCGGAAAAAGATCCCATCACTCAATCCCAGGCGCTTTTCGAGGCGCTTCGCCATTTTGACATCCTACCCTGCAAACAGATCTATGCTATGTATCCGCCCGAAGAGGGTGTCGGACTGGCGGTACGCAATCGCTTATTGCGCGCCGCATCATTTCAAATTATTCCCGCCGAAAGGTTGTGAACACTATGATCCTTGGATTGACCGGTTTCAGCGGTTCCGGAAAAAGTACGGTCGCCTCGCTTTTAAAGGAGCATGGCTTCCATCATATTGACTGCGATCGCTTGGTTCATGAAGAGGTCTATCGTTCCAAGGCGGTCCTGGACGCCCTTGCCGCCGCATTTGGGCAGGCAGTTATCAATAACGGCTCATTGGATCGCCAAGCCCTGCGGGAGCGTACTTTCGGAAATCCGGCAGCCGTTTCGCGTCTCAATCAAACAGTAATGCCCTATATTTTATCCGCCATTGAACAGCAGCTTGCGGAGCACGCCGAAAAGAACATCATTTTGGATGCCCCGTTGCTTTTTGAATACCGTTTAGAAGAAAAATGCAACTGTACCCTTTCTGTTTTGGCCAACGAAGAAATTGCGGTAAACCGCATTATTCAGCGAGATCAGATCAGCGAGGAGGCAGCCAAAAAGCGGCTTTCCAATCAGCATCCCGCCGCTTTTTATATAGATAAAAGCGATTTTGTGATCATGAACAACGGCAACCTTAAGGCTTTGGAACAGCAGGTGGCGCAATTTATCAAGGAGCTTTATGAATAAGCACTACCGTTCTTTTCTTCTCTCTTTCGGAGCCTTGCTTCTGATCGGTCTGGTCTGCTTTTTTGTTCGCGGAAAAGTACCGGCCTATGAACCATATATGGACTTGGTTTATCGCTATTCCGAAGAATATGACCTTTCCCCCGCATTGGTCATGGCCGTGATCAGGGTTGAGAGCAATTTTGATCCCGAAGCCCGCTCCCCGCGGGATGCATACGGGTTGATGCAGATCACTGAAGAAACCCTCCAATGGGCCATTCTGCGCGAAGGAAAGAATGCCTCCTATACCGCCGCGGATCTTTACGATCCCGCAATCAATATCAAGTACGGCTGCTATATCCTCCGTCTGCTTTTGGAGGAATTCCGCGACACAAAAACAGCCTTAGCGGCCTATAATGCAGGGCGGAGCAACGCCCTAAAATGGCTCAAGGACAGCCGATACAGTCCGGACGGCAATGTACTTCGGTCTACCCCCTATGATGAGACCAATCATTATATGGAAAATGTAATCAAATATCAGGAAAAATATTTCAGCAAAACAGGAGAAACCATATGAGTTTATTCTACGAATCCAAAAACATTTACGAAAACACCGAGGAGATCCCCGCAATTTTTGAAGCCTCCAAGGGCTATCTTGATTTTATGACCCATTGCAAAACCGAGCGCAGCTGCACAGAATACTTCCGTCAAAGAGCGGAAGAAAACGGATTTAAACCATTGGAAAAAGGGGCGCAGCTAAAGGCGGGAGATAAATTCTATCTGGTGAACCGCAACCGCAGTATCTTTCTCGGCATTATGGGCACCCGCCCCATTTCTGATGGAATGCATATTGCCGCCGCTCATATCGATTCTCCGCGGATCGATCTGAAGCCCTGTCCCCTTTATGAATCCGAGGGGCTGGCTCTTCTGAAGACCCATTATTACGGAGGAATCAAGAAATATCAATGGACTGCCATTCCCTTGGCATTGGAAGGCGTTGTTGTTCTTTCCGACGGAAGAACCGTAGATCTCTCCGACAATGATTATACCTTCACCATCTCGGAACTGTTGATCCACCTCTCCCACGAGCAGATGGAAAAAAGCGCTTCCAAGGTAGTGGAAGGTGAAAGTCTGCGGGTAATCGCCGGCGCTATTCCCGATATGACAGCTGATAAGGATAAGGTTAAAGCCGCTGTTTTAACGATCCTCAATGAAAAATACGGCATGACCGAAAAGGATTTCATTTCCGCCGAATTGACCTTGGTTCCCAAGCATGATCCTGCCGAATTGGGCTTTGACAAAAGCCTGATCGGTGCTTACGGCCATGACGACCGAATCTGCGCCTATACTGCTTTTGAAGCGCTGATGCAGGTGGACATCCCCAAAAAAACCGCTTTGGTCGCTTTGGTGGATAAGGAAGAGATCGGTTCCGATGGTGTCAGCGGAATGCAGAGTCAGTTTATGGAACTGGTCTTCGGGCGCATTGCGCCGGGTGAGAGCCTACCTGAGATCTGCTACCGTTCCAAATGCCTCTCCGCCGATGTAAACGCCGCCATTGATCCCCTTTATCCCGCTCCCACCGAAGCCCAGAATTCCTGCCGTTTAAGTCATGGCCCCTGCATCACCAAATATACCGGTGCCCGCGGAAAGAGCGGAACCTCCGATGCCTCTGCCGAAACCATGGGCTATTTCACCCGTCTGTTTGACGAGCATAACATCCGCTGGCAGACCGGTCTTTTAGGTGCAGTTGATGCAGGGGGCGGCGGAACCGTTGCCAAGTATATGGCCAACCGCAATATCGATACCGTTGATATCGGCATCGGACTGCTTTCCATGCACGCTCCCTTTGAGATCGCTTCCAAGGCCGATATTTATGAGACCATTCGGGCTTTCCACGCTTTTTTGAAGTAAGAGGTTTTTCGCAATGAATGATTGGAATAAAATTTGTTTTCATCCTGCTGATGTTTTGATCCCCCAAAGCGCCGACATGGAAAAATGGAGCGTTGTTGCCTGTGATCAATATACCAGTCAGCCGGAGTATTGGGAGGAGGTTCGCCGCTTGGTAGGCGACGCTCCCTCCACCTTAAACTTAATGATCCCGGAGGTGGATTTAGAGAGCGCTGATTCCATGAGTATTCGCCAAACCATGGATGAATATCTCTGCAACGGCACCTTTAAAACGCTGAAAAATTCCTTTGTCTACCTGAAGCGCACCCAATCCGACGGTAAGATCCGCCAAGGCCTTTTGGGCGCCTTGGATCTGGAATGCTATGACTATCATAAGGGGGCTGTTTCCTTATGCCGCGCCACCGAGGGAACGGTAGAAGAGCGCTTACCGCCCCGCATCCGCGTGCGGCAGGGCGCACCCTTGGAAATGCCCCATATTATGATCCTCATTGACGATCCCCATCAAACAGTCATTGAACCCCTCGAAAAGAAGCCCCTCGATTTGATCTATGATTTTTCCTTAATGCAGAATGGCGGGCATCTTACCGGCTATTCCCTGCCTGAAGAGCAAGCGGATTCCGTCTTTAACGCACTTTTGAACCTAAAGGGAAATAACACCGCTCCTCTGCTCTATGCGGTCGGAGATGGCAATCATTCCCTCGCCACCGCAAAAGCCTGCTTCGAGCAATTAAAAGAACAGTTGGGTGATGCTGCCTTAAACCACCCCGCCCGCTATTGTTTGGTGGAATTGGTTAATATCCACTCCCCCGCCTTGGAATTTGAGCCCATCCATCGGATCGTATTTGATGCTGACACCAACGCTTTGATAGACTATTTAAAGAACTGCGGAATGGCAATGAGCCAAGAGGGGGATCAATCCGTGGAGTTGGTGCAAAAAGGCGTACATACTGCCTGCTCTTTCATCAAGAAATCTGCCGCACTATCGGTCGGCACTCTGCAAAACGCATTGGATGCCTATTTGAAAGAGCATCAAGGGTATGTGGATTATATCCATGGATCCGAAGTGGTAGAGCAACTTTCCATGCGAGAAAACAGCCTGGGCTTCATCCTCCCCGGTATGCAAAAAAGCGAGTTGTTTCCAACTGTTGTTGCCGATGGGGCGCTTCCCCGCAAAACCTTTTCCATGGGGCATGCGCAAGATAAGCGTTTTTATTTAGAATGTCGAAAGATCAAATAAAAAAGACCCTGAGCGTTTGCTCAGGGTCTTTCTTGCTTTGTCAGGAGCGCTCGGCGATCCAGGCTTCCGCCTTATCTTTGCCGATTCTCTTAATGTCCTCTTTGGTATAAGGGGACTCAGCGCCGCCGTTAACATAGATGAAATACTTTCCGTCTGCAGTTTGGTATAAAGTTTCTTCATAACCTGCCGCATCCCCGAAAGCACCGAAAACAGCCTTTTTCACAATTACAGCATTCTCGGTATCATATTCATATTTGCAAATGGTCTTTTTCATCGTCATTCTCCTTTCTTATATTCCTTGGATATTATAGCGGAAAGAATATAAAAACGCAAGTAATAGATTCATTTTCTCTGTTTTTAATGAGTTAAAAGCCGTAAAATCTGCAAAAAATGGTCAACCTCACGGACTTTTCGACAATATTTTCCAAACATTAACAAATCTTTCATAGTTTAAAAACAGTTATTCGATATAATATTCAAAAAACTTAAACGGTGAATGCAATGAATGAAATGAATCCATCCACAAAAGAACAGACCGATCAACTAATAAGGTCCCTTCTTAAAGAAAATGAATTTCGCATACTAATGACATATTATCGCAGCGCTTTAATGGAGATCGAAACAAAATTCAAGGTCCTAAATGAAAGTCTTTCTGTTTTCCAGGATCGCAATCCGATCGAAACCATAAAATGCCGCTTAAAGAGTCCGAAAAGCATTATAGAAAAACTATGGCGCAAGAACTTAAACATCGATTTAGAAACCATTGAAAAGGAAATCAAAGACATCGCAGGAGCGCGTGTCATATGTGCATTTCCGGAAGATGTTTATCTTTTGGCGGAGTATCTATTAAAGCAGGATGACATTAAACTGATTCAAGTGAAAGACTATATTCAAAATCCGAAGCCCTCCGGTTATCGAAGCCTTCATCTATTAGTGCAGGTTCCCATCTTTCTTTGTAACGAAAAGCGATATGTCAATGTTGAGATCCAGCTCCGAACCATTGCCATGGATTTTTGGGCGAGCTTAGAACATAAAATGCGCTATAAACATAACCTTCCCGATGCCAATGAAATTGCAGAAGAATTAAAAACATGTGCCGATGTCATTGAACGGTTAGATAATACGATGCAAAGTATTCGAAATCGAATCGACCGCAATGAGCGAATCAACCCGTCGACTCATAAAATCAAGAACGGTACTTCATAATAGAGAAAACTTGCCCGTTGTTTTTTAAATATAAAACGGCAGATCCACATTGGATCTGCCGTTATTGGTGGAGCGTCCGCAACCAAGTGTGAACACTCCGATTGTGCTTGATTTAAGCCGTTAAAATAGTCATTGACCTCATCAAGAAGCTCATCATCAATCTCAATGGGCTTTCCGCTGCCGTTAAGTATAATTCTGAACTTATCATCGAAGAGATAGATGGCACCAACGAAGATGTTAATCAAACTGCGCCGTCTGTGTATGTTGTTTAGACTACCATTCTTCAGCTTGTACAGAAAGTCAGTAACATCCTGCTCACTGAGAATAAACTGCTTGCTGATCTCAAAGGCAAGCTGTTCTTCCAGAGATTTCTTTTCCTGCTGACGCTTGTTGATACGCTCAGTTATCATATCGACCGACTGACCGCTCTCCAACGCCTTCCAGAGGTTCTCGATGGCAATATCAATCTCTTTAATAGCCGATTTGATTCGCTTAATTGTCGCCGTGTCCATATCTGCCTTGCAGACCTTGGCAACCTCGGCGGCAATTCTTTTTATATTGTTGTCGGTGAGCATTTTGTAACAAGCGTTAACGATGCGATCCTCAATCAGCTCCTTGCTGACTACCTTTCTATGGCACAGCATTTCTTTGCGCTCTTGCAAGCATAGTAGTGGTACGACTTACCGGATTTGCCGGTGCCACCATATCCAATCATCATTTCCTTGCAGTAACCGCAAAACAGTTTAGTGGTGAGCAGATATTCCTCTTTGCCACGGGAACGGGCGGGTGCTCTCTTGTTGCGGTCAAGCATACGCTGTACCCGTTCAAAGAGTTCATCGTCAATGATACGGGGCATGCCACCGGGAGTCTCGGTATCTTTGTAGATGTAATATCCAATATACCGCTTGTTCCTCAAAAGGCGGTGCAGACTGTTCTTATTGAATGCCTTACCGAGAGAAGTTTTAATCTGTCTTGCGTTTAGATCTGTGATGATCTCTGTAACGGTTTTACCGCTGGCGTATTGCTCAAATATCTCACGAACAATTGGAGCAGTTTCGGGATTGATATGAAATCTGCGATCCTTGTCCACAGTATAACCGAGACCCGGATTACTGCCGTTGCTCAAACACTTTTCAGCATTGATATCCATACCACGGCGAATCTTTTGAGAAAGCTCGGCAGAGAAATATTCAGCCATACTTTCCAGTACACCCTCTACGAGAATACCGCTTGCATCA
>JAZUNB010000068.1:0-5886 GCA_045603925.1 Eubacteriales bacterium | reverse complement strand
TCAGGAAGGCGGCGGCACCCATAATGGGGGGCATGATCTGTCCGCCTGTGGAAGCAGCAGCTTCGGCGGCTGCGGCAAATTCAGGCTTGTAGCCGGTTTTCTTCATCAGGGGGATGGTTACGGAGCCGGAGCCAACGGTGTTGGCAACGGAGGAACCGGAGACCATGCCCTCCATGGCGCTGGCCACAACGGCAACCTTGGCGGGGCCGCCGGAGAAGCCGCCCACCACCGCATTGGAGATCTTAATAAAGAAATCGGCGATGCCGGTGCGCTCCAGGAAGGCGCCGAAGATGATGAACACCACGATAAATTTCGAGCAAACATTTACGGGGGTAGAGAAGACACCCTCTACCGAATAGAACAGCTGAGAAACCAGAAGATGCAACCGACCCATAAAGCGGGGATTGGTGAGACCGAAGGTCAGCGCATACACCACCAGCACACCGGCCACGATCAGGATCGGCAGGCCGACGCAACGGCGGCAAAGCTCCACCAGGGTCAGAATACCGATAATACCGATGATGATCTGATGGGTCTCAAAGCGGGCACCCTGCTGAATGATATCCATGGCATTGAAGGTGAAATAGAGGAACGAAGCGGTTCCGATCACCATAATGAGGATATCATACCAAGGGATATGGTTGGTCTTCTGCACACCCTTTTTGGCAGGGAATACCAAAAAACCGATGAACACAATGAATGCCATAAAGGAGGTCAGACGGATCTGATCCAGCCAGTTGGCAACCAAGGTCACATATAAGCAAAACAAGGAAAAGATCGCCAGAATGCAGTTGACAACGATCTTGGGCACACCCTCCCAATGGCGGGTATTGGATTCCCGATCGTATTTTTTCATTACAGAATCCAGATCCATGGGCTCCTGCTCGGCGTTCTTTTTCTTTTTAAACAAATCAAATAAAGCCAATTGAGTACCTCCTGAAAATGATTATAAAATAAGGGAATGGCTGCGGCGAAAATTCACCGCAGCCAAAGTATTCCTCAATGGCGCATTACTCGACAGGGACCTCAACGCCCTTTTCGG
Organism: Eubacteriales bacterium; assembly: GCA_045603925.1. Taxonomy (GTDB): domain Bacteria; phylum Bacillota; class Clostridia; order Oscillospirales; family QAKW01; genus QAKW01. The sequence goes on along the minus strand of JAZUNB010000068.1, from coordinate 4,844 downwards.
CAAAGTACTTGGCAGCGCCCTTATGGAAGGGAGCAGCCATACCGCTGGTTGCATTCTCGATGGAAAGCTCAGCGCCCTTTGCATGCTCCTTGGTAATGGCTTCTGCATTATCAAAGATGGCGGCGGTCAGCGCATAAACATCCTCTTCGGAAGCGGCGGCATCCACGATCAGAGTAGCCTTTACGGTTACGGTGGTGACATCCTCGGTCTGACCTGCATAGGTGTTGGCAGGGATGGTATAAGCGGTGTAGAAGGAGCCTTCCTTATTGATCAGGCTCTCGGCCAAAGCACCGTCGATGGGCAGAAGGTGCGCATCGGGGTTGGTGGTGCAAAGCTCGGTGATGGCGGGGGTGGGAGCGCCGGCAACGATGAATGCGGCGTCGATCTTGCCATCCTTCAGCGCATCTGCGCTATCGGCAAAGGACTGATACTGAGCATCGATATCCTGCTCGGTCAGCCCTGCAGCGCCCAATACATCGATGGCGTTGAAATATACACCGGAATTGGGAGCGCCGATGGAAACGCGCTTGCCCTTCAGATCGGCAACGCTCTTGATCTCGGAATCCATAGTCAGCAGCTGATCCGCCTCGGCATACAGACCTGCAACAACACGGAAGGTATCTACCTTACCGTCTGCAGCGAAGGTGCCGGTGCCTTCCCAGGCATAAGCCAAAACGTCGGACTGAACGGTAGCCAGCTGATAGTTGCCGATGTCGATACCCTGAATGTTGGCCTTGGAGCCTTCGGTAGCAACAGCGGTCACTTCGATGCCGGCGTTGTTCTTAATGTACTGACCCAATACAGAGCCATAGCCGTAATAAGTACCGGAAGTACCGCCGGTACCCATGGTCATTGCGGTATTGCCGCCGCAGGAAACCAGCGACAGAGCCAGAAGCAATACCATTACGATTGCAAGAATTCTTTTCATGATTCTTTCCTCCTAAAAAAATATAAAATAATTATATAATAAAAATTCGGATTTGGCAAGAAAAAAATATCAAAAGGATCATTGACATTGTTTTTTGATTTCAGTATAATCAAAATACACCTTGTTTAAGGAGGTTTTGCAGATGAAAATTTTTGATATGCACATCCATATCAACAGCCAAAATCCCGAGCAAAATGATCTGCTGGAGCAGATGGAGAAGGCCGGCGTTTACGGCGGCGGGCTGATCTCCCCCTGCCCTCAGGAAGCTACCGCCGCATTGCTGAAGCAGTCTTATAAAGAGCGATTGGAAACCACCCTGGCCTGGACCCGCGGGCAAGAGGATCGGCTGATCCCGATCCTATGGGTGCATCCTTATGAAAAAGATGCTTTGGAGATCGTAAAAGATGCGGCCGATTCCGGTATTCAGGCCTTTAAGATCATCTGCGATACCTTCCCGGTCTATGATGAGGCCAATATGAAACTGCTTGCCGCCATCGAAGAGACCAACCTGCCGGTTTTATTCCATACCGGCATCCTCTGGAGCGGCACCGATACCTCCCGCTATTGCCGCCCTGCCGACTGGGAAGCCCTTCTGAATCTGGATCACATGAAATTTTCCATGGGGCATTGCTCCTGGCCCTGGCACGATGAATGCCTTGCGGTCTACGGAAAGTTTTTGAATTATTATCTCACCCGCCGATCGGCGGAGATGTTTTTCGACATCACCCCCGGTACTCCTCCCATCTACCGCAAGGATCTTCTGACTAAGCTCTTTACCATCGGCTACGATGTGGAGAATAATATTATGTTCGGTACCGATTCCATTGCCGACGATTATAACCCCGATTGGGTCAAGGGCTGGCTGGAAAGAGATAACGCCATTTATGATGAACTGGGCGTAACCGACGCGGTACGGGAAAAGATCTACGAGAAGAACTTCATGCGGTTCTTACATAACGGCGCAGTAGAGCATGAGCTGCTGCGGATCAACAAACGATGATGGATTTTTTTATTAACGAAATTATTGAAGACGGGCGGGTAAAGGCCCTGCTCTTAAAGGATACCGAAACCGCGGCCAAGGCTAAGGTCATCGCCGAAGAATACCTTGCAGGGGGCGAAGAGCCTCAATTGGAGGCGGGGCTGTTGCCCATCTTTGTGTTGGGTCAGATGGCCGATGGCGCGCTGGCAATGAACAATGCCCGCGGCATTGCAAAAGAAGTTACCGTTGCCACCCTCAAAGACATCAACCTCTGGATCAAAAACTATGAACTCCAGCACGGCGTATTGGGATTGGCAGAATTCCATTGGCTGACCAAGCACTATACCGGACGGCTCTTCCGCTTGGGGCGGCTGCAGTTCATCCACGAGCCGGCCCGATACGGGGTGCCCGAAGGGGATGTGGTATTGGATACCCATATTCCCCAGGACGAGCCCCTGACCCAAGAGGCCTGCCTTGCTTCCTTTGCTTGGGCAAAGGAATTTTTCGCCGAGCATTTTCCCGAAAAAGAACCTCATTATTTTACCTGCGGCTCCTGGCTGCTGAACCCCCAATTGGCCGATCTTTTGGGAGAAGAGGCTAATATCACCAAGTTTATGCGCCTTTGGAGCAACCATCATGCGGTGGCAAGCAGCAACCAGGCCATTCAGCGGGTGTTTGGCCTGGGCTTTAAGGCGGAAAATATGGCAAATGCCCCCGAAAAGACCAGCCTCCAGCGCAAGCTGAAAGCCCATTTTCTCGCCGGCGGCGACCTTATGGGCACCGGCGGATATCGGAAGATCTGAGGATTTGAAAAACGCACCCTGATGGGTGCGTTTTTTTTGTGCTGCACTTTAGCGCGGCGGGGTGAAAGAGCAACGGGGGGATGAATTATACTTTTTTAGCACATTTTGGGCATCCGGTTCCTTTGGTTCGACTATAAATAAGTGCCTCCCACTCATAACCGCATTTTTCACAGAGCCACCACACCTTTTTTGAAGAACCATAAGTAACTTCTTTCGGGGTTATCCCTTGGTTTTTTTCGCCATGCCATGTGCGCGCAACATTCGGATGTGTGGTCGCCAAATCATTAAAGCCTTCTAAAACCTTTTTGTTTCCACAATACGGACAGTTTGTCGCTTTTCCTTTTCGCGTTCTTTCACAAATTGTTGCCTGCCATGAGTGATTATACTCTTGACATCTCCACCAAACTTTTTTATTACTATTTATCGTAAACTGAGAAGGCAAAACTTCCTTGTTTTTCTCATAGTCCCATTGTTTAACCAATTCCGGGCACAAAGTTTCCAAGTCATTCTTTCCTTTTTCCACAACCCTTCCTGAGCAAACAGGGCAGTTTCTTCCCGATGAACGATGAGCCGGATCAGAACGCCACTCATATCCACAAGCCTTACAAATCCACCACACTTTGACATTAGAATATGCTGCCACAGAAAATGGGCTTAGGTTTCCATTCTTCTCATAGTTCCATTCTTTCATAAGATGCGGAGCATTATGTGCAACACTGTTTTCAATCCTTTTCTGTTTGAACTGTTGATGAATCTTCAAGCTATCACGATTAATATCAATATCCGGAACATCGGTTATAGACAATAACTCAAATAATTGATATAGATTCTCCGTCAGTTGGTTTTCCATCAATGAAATGATTGTTGCAAATTCCGTTTTTGGCAATTCACAAGATCTAAAACGGATCAGACGAATTCCATTTTCTCGACAGTATTGATCCTTAAGGTTATCTCTTGTCAAACTTTTGGCCGAACTGTGATAATAGGTCCCATCATATTCAATTGCTGTTTTCTTTTTGGGGATGTAAATATCAAATTCAAACTCATCTTTATACCGATTTATGGCATCTGGAAAAACTTGAGATACATAATAAAAAATCAACTGTTCGGCAAAAGATGTTTGGGCGCGCATGCATCGAGGGCATCCTTGACCGGAAGTGCGATGAAGAACGGTTGTTTTCCACTCATGACCACAAAAAGAACACAACCACCAGACCTTCACCCCACTGCCGGCGGGTAAATCCTTTGGATTTAACTCTCCATTTTTAGAAGGATGCCACTCCTCCATCAAAAAAGGAAATCTCGCGACAAGATTATTCTTTGAAGCAACTTTTTTTACCCTATTGAGATTGCCTCTCGCTCTGGAACATTTAGGGCATCCGTTATTCTCTGAAGTTCTGTGATTAACTGTTGTTTTCCACTCGTGACCACAAAAAGAACACAACCACCAAGCCCTAACATTAGAAGAAACCGAAACATCATTTGCACTCAACTCACCATTTTTGGAAGGATGCCATTCTTTTGCAATTTCGGGGTATAATTTGGCAAAGTTATTCCTTTGAGCAAATGTCTTCATCCTTGCTGCTCCGCGACTTTTTTTGGCACATTCCGGGCACCCATACCCCGCAGTTCTGCTATAAGCAGGAGTTTTCCATTGGTGTCCACATTTTGAACAAATCCACCAACAAATCTTTGGACTTCCTCTTGAAACATTTGAGGGGGAATATGGATTCTTACTCCAATCCCATTCAGCAATGAGGTTTGGATATTCACTGATATATTTTTTCTCCATTTTTCCACCTCCTTCTTCAATTCATTTTACCCTAAATATAGTTATTTTTCAACTAATGAAATCGTAAAAATAGAGCCGCCGACGGCGGCGGTAAAGAGCACAAGATCGATGATGACCAAGAGGGGGATACTCTGCGCCACGGGATTTTTCGAGCCGCGGCGGGCGGCGACGAAAAATCCTCGCTGCTCGAGACACGGCAGTCCGAAAAGGCTGGCGCGCCTTTTCGGCTGCCTCAACGAACATTTTGCTGCGCAAAAAGTTCGCATCCACCGATCGACGAAAATAAAATAAACCACCCCGTTGGGGTGGTTTATTTTATTGGCGGAGAGAGGGGGATTCGAA
>JAZUNB010000067.1:0-17071 GCA_045603925.1 Eubacteriales bacterium | reverse complement strand
ACTGAGCGTAGCTCAATATAACTCGCCGCAAGGCGAATATAACTGCAAAAACTGTTGTTCTTTCGAACAAGAGTTTTTTTGGAGCTTGAGATGGGACTTGAACCCACGACCTACTGATTACGAATCAGTTGCGCTACCAACTGCGCCACTCAAGCATAGGATCTGCGGTTATTAAACCGCAGATTTTTTATTTCATTATAAAGCTGATGAGATCGGCGGAATAGCCTTCCTTGGTCTCGATCAAGCTGGCAGATTCGCGATTCAGATTAAAGCTGAAATTCATATCCAGATGGATCCGCTCGGAATCGGGGATCCCTTCATCCTGCTCTTCGTCATAGTGCAGCCGCAGATAGATCTTATCGTTTTCCAGATCATACATTCCTTGATTACGGACAGTAAAATCAATATTAACTTCATCGCGGGTAAAGCCATCGGAGGGCTCGTAATCCGGCTGAAAATACTTCGCCATCGTTGCAACCAGACGGTCGCTTTTTTCGCCGATGGACTCCAGCTTCAGGGTAGAAGCGGGCGGGATCAGGCGAAGAGGCTTAAAGAGCATTCTGCGGGTAAGAACGGGGATGATCACCTTCATTCCAACCAACTCTTCCCCATCTTTGGCACCAATGGTAATGGCGCAAGAATCATTCTCAAGCACCGATTCAATGATGGAAAACCGCAGCTCGCCATCATATTCTTCATCAATGATCGAAACACATTGTTTCATTTATGAATCAGCCTTTCCTTAACAGTTTTGTAACTTCCTCATAGAAGGAATCGATATCCTTGAAATCGCGATGAACCGATGCATAGCGCACATAGGATACCTTGTCCAGCTCCCGAAGAGCATCCATTACCAGCTCGCCGATATATTTGGTAGTGATCTCCTTCTCCAAGGAATTATAGAGAACCGATTCCACATCGGAAACGATTCGCTCCATATCAGCCATACTGACCGGACGCTTCTCGCAAGCGCGCAGTAAGCCCTTCATAATTTTATCTTTGGAAAAGGGCTCACGGGTCATATCTTTTTTAATTACGACCAGAGGGATGGTTTCAATGGCCTCAAAGGTTGTAAACCGTTTGCCGCAATGAATACATTCACGCCGACGGCGGATCTTCTCTTCATCATCGGTCGGTCTGGAATCCACAACCTTACTCTCGGGACGGGCGCAAAAAGGACATTTCATCAGGTAGGCACCACCTTTCAGAATTTTCGCAACCATGCGACCAAAATCAATAATTATTATAAAGGATATTCCTTTATTTTGCAAGCATAAATTTCTCTTCGAGGAAAGATTTGGAGCGGCGGATCTCCTCGGGATCTTGGAAGTTTTTCCGATAGACCTCAATCAAGGCGGGGCCGTGATATCCGCTTTGGCGAAACAAAGCAGAAATACGATCATAATCAATGCTTCCGCAACCGGGGAGCAGACAAATATGCTCCGCATCACAGTCGTTTACATGAAAATTTACAACCGCATCTCCCATAGCCCCCAAAAGCGCATAGGGATCCTGCCCGCCCTTCACCGCTTGCTTAATATCAAAGGTAAAGCGAACCTCAGGAACACGCTGACGCAAGCGGGCAACGAATTCCGGATGGCAGACACTGCTGTAATAGACATCCTCCAACGCAAAGATGATCCCCGTTTCCCTCTGCAATTGGAGAAGAGGCTCCAGGCACTCCACATACTGATCAAAATCAGCCAAGCCCAAGCCGCGATCTCCATGGATATTAATAACCGATGCGCCCAGGATCTTTGCCGCATGGGCATAGCGGCGGTAAAAATCCATCGCATCCTTCACCCGCTTAGGATAGGGGGAAAAGAAAAAATAATTCTCCATGGCACTGGTAAAGGGATGAACCGAATGCACCCGCAAGCCGCTATTATCGCAATCTGCCCGAAGGGACAATAGATAGTCCTCCTCCAACTCGCTAAAGGTGTTCAGAAAAATCTCACACACCTTGATATTCAGTTTTTCCGCTTCGGGGACCGAATCCTCCGGAGATGCGGGATAAAAGCAGGCCAGGGACATTCCGATTTCCATCATTCAGCCTCCAAAAAGACCTTATTTACGGTCGGCAAGAATCTTTTCAATACTTGCGATTCGAACGCAAACAGTAAAGCGCTCCACCGCCAATTTCAGCTCTTCAATAGGCGGAAATGACGGAGCAATACGGATATTGCGATCTTCGGGATCCAACCCATAAGGGAAGGTCGCCCCTACCTGAGTCAGGGCAACACCCGCCTCGGTACAGAGCTCGAAAATACGCTTAGCGCAACCGGGCATGGCATCGAAGCTAATGAAATAGCCGCCCAGGGGCTTGCTCCATTGGGCAATCTCACAACCGCCCAGATCCCGCTCCAAAATAGAGAGAACCGCCTCAAACTTGGGGCGCAGGATGGAGGCGTGCTTTTTCATCTGCTCTAAAACCGCCGCCTTATCCTTAAACATTTTCACATGGCGCAATTGGTTCAGCTTATCAGGGCCGATGCTTTGGGCATTCATTTGCTTTTTGGCAAATTCGATATTCTTTTTACCCGAAGCCATGGCGGCAACACCGCTCCCCGGGAAAGAGATCTTGGAGGTAGAAGTAAAAGTATAGACCATATCGGGATTACCGGCCTTTTCACATTCCTCCAGAATATTCAAAAGCGCAGGGTGCTCCTCATAAAGGTCATGCACCGCATAGGCATTATCCCAAAAGATGCGGAAATCGGCCGCCTTGGGCTTTAAGTGAGCAAAGCGACGAACCACTTCATCGGAATAAACAACACCGGTAGGATTGGAATATTTCGGCACACTCCACACGCCCTTAACGGACGCATCCTCTGCCACCAGCTTTTCGATCAGATCCATATCGGGACCGTCGGCCAGCATAGGAACGGGAATCATTTTGATCCCAAATTGATTACAGATGGTAAAATGACGGTCATAGCCGGGGGCGGGACATAAAAACTTCAGTTCCTCTTCCCTGCTCCAAGGCCGCTCACTATTATATTCACCGAAGCAATAGGCGCGACAGATCGCGTCATACATCATATTCAAGCTGGAATTCCCGCCAACGATCACCTGATCGGCATCGGTTTCAAAAAGTTCTGCAAAGAGGGCTTTCGCCTCGGGAATACCATCCAAAACACCGTAGTTACGGCAGTCCAGACCGTTCTCCGCTTTACATTCGGCGTTGGCGGAGATCGCATTCAACAATTCCTCGCAAAGATCCAGCTGATCCGCACCGGGCTTGCCGCGGGTCATATCCAACCGCACAGGATCTGCCTTATATTTTTCATGTTGCTCTGTCAGCTGCCGAAGGAGACTCTGCAATTCATCGGCAGTTGCATTTGAATAAACCATTAATCTTTTCCCCTTTTTTCAGATATCACTTCAATAATAGTTGGTCGGGTCTTTTTTAGATACCATTTTGATCGGCTCAACCACCAAATCAAAATCAGCGAAGCAAGAAGCCCCACTCCCGCAAACCAACCTTCAAAACCGCTTTTTGCCGCCGAAAAATACAAAATCATCGGCAACAATAACGGTAAAATAAACAAAACAAACATTCCAAAGAGCACCGGCTTTTCTTCCGCAGAGATCAATACCCGATCTCCCGGCTGAACATTCAGCTCCGAATAAACAGACACCTGCATTTTCGGTGTTTCGCATCCCGCACAATCCTTACAATTGCCGGTGCAAGCACCGACCCTTTGGATCTCAACAACAGCGGAATTGCCGCTGCTGCTGATCACGAACCCTTCTGTTTCCAGAATGATCCTCCTCTCCATAAGAAGCGACCCGACCTTCACCAACGCAAAGGTCGGGCCACATGATTTATGAAACAATAACTGTTAAATGATATTTGCCGACCGCTCCCACCTTATACTCTTCGGGAAAGGTCACATATGCGGCCATGCGGGTAGCACCGGTGGATAACGGCTTATTTGCCAGGTCCACGGTCAACTTCAGGTCTTCCGCTTTCAGCTTTCCGATATCCTCGGCAATTCCGCGCAAGGTAATCTGCGCGCTCTTTTCGGAAATTGCCGCCTTGGTTCCCGCAGGAACATTTTCAAGCAATACATTCGATACCGCAAAGGTGCGGGTCTGCACATCATTGAAGGTGACCGCCACCTTTACCGACTCGATATTATTGACATTTTTCACCCCGTTGGGAAGCACGACCTTCACGGTGGTCTCAAAATTCTCTGTCTTTTCGGCGACATCAATAATACCAAGATCAATCGCATTGATGGAATCAACGACCTCGGCATTACCGGTGATGGTGATGGTTTCGGGATCCACAACCGCAGTACAGAATGCACTGTCTTTTCCGCCGCTGCTATTTACAATACTGACCGTCATCGGTACCGTTTTTTCTTTTACCACAGAAACAGTAACATCTACCGTTTCGGGATCCATCGTCAGGAAGGTTTTCGGGACAACCGTGCCCTTCTCATCCACAAAGGTATACTCGCATTTTAAAGTGCTGGTCTCCGGGAAGGACTCCTGATCAATGTTGATCTCTGCCGACGCGATGGTATCCACAATTGCCGCAGGGCCGGTAACAGACACAAAATTATTCAGCATCGTCGGCGCTTCCAGAATGAAGCCTTCTTCAACCTTACCGTTTACATTAGCGTTTACCTTCACATTGACAACCTTATTGGTGTCAAACCTCACCTTGACGGTATTCAAGGACTGACTGACCAGCTTCAGGTTCTGGTTGCCCAAATTGATCTTAACGGGAAGATCATATTCACCGCTCTTGGTAACATTGGTCGTATCCAGGGTGGCGGTAATCTTATTGTGATCCATCAGGGCGATAGTGTCCCGCGAGCCGCTGACGCGAATGGATACGGTATCTTCTATTGTCGTCATGACCCCGAGACCCTCTTTTTCGGGGACGGAATCTTCATACTGCATGGTGATCTTAATATTCGAAACCTGAACATCGGTATCGGGGTCTACATACTCGCAGATCATAAACCAAATAAACACCGCAAGCAACAGGGAAATCAACTTCAGCGGCCATTCATTCCGGAAGAAACCGATCACTTTGCTCTTTACATCTGCAAAACTCATGCTTCCACCTCCCGCTGTTTTTTCTTATTACTCTCAGGCAGGAAATTCTCGCAAAGAACAGACTGCAATTCATCTGTGGAGATCCCGATATGGATCTCACCGTTCTGCGCATAGGAGATCCGACCGGTTTCCTCGGAGACGACCACAACGACCGCATCAGAGGTTTCGCTCAAGCCCACAGCCGCGCGATGGCGGGTTCCCAACGCCTTACTTATCTCCAGCCGCTGACTTAAAGGAAGCAGACAACCGGCGGAAACGATCTTAAAATCACGGATAAAAACTGCGCCGTCGTGCAACGGGGTCTTGGGGAAAAAGATGGTCACCAGGGTCTGGGCCGAAAGGTCACAATTGAGATAGGTGCCGGTTACCTCCACATCACCCAGGCGGGTCGTTTTTTCAAAAACCATCAAAGCACCGATCCGCTGAGAGGAAAGCTCGGTACAAGCATCGCAAACGCTCTTTACAGCACCCAATACCCGATCTTGCTCGGTGCCGCCGCTGCGGGAAAAGGGCAGAATATGAGAGAGATTGACCCGCCCCATTTTTTCAAGCAACGAACGAAGCTCCGGTTGAAACACGATAATGATGGTAATAAAGCTCAACTGAAGTACATTATTCATCAAATACCCGACCGCACTCAGCTCCAACCATTGAGCCAGCAGGATCACCACCAACAGCAACGCAAGTCCGCGCAGCAAATGACCGGCTCTGGTCTGCTTGATGAATCGCAACACACTGTAGATCAAATAGGAAACCACCAGAATATCGATCAAGTCTTTGATTTGAAAGGTTTTGATTACATTCAGAAGATGAGAAAAAAAGTCAGCAAACATTCACATCCACAACACTTTCTGCAAATTTAACTTATTCTTTTATATTCTAACATACAAATAAAATAAAATAAATAGGTTTTTTGAAAAAATTAACGGATTTTTTTCAAAATCCGAACCATTTGATCAATTTCCCGTTCATGGTTAAAGCAACCGAAGCTGATCCGCACCATCCCGCGCTCCAAAGTACCCATCCTCTTATGAAACAGAGGCGCACAATGGAGACCGCCGCGGGCGCAAATTCCTTTTTCGTCCAGACGATGGATCAGTTCTCCCGAATGAAGCCCTCTCATATTAAAAGGGATCACCCCAAGGCAATGGGGAGCATAAGACCGCATATACAACTCAATATCGGGAACATTCCGCAGTTCTTCATAGGCATAGTCGGTCAACCTCTGCTTATGCTCCCGTATCTTATCCTGCCCTATGCTTCCAATATATTGCGCTCCCGCCAGCATTCCTGCGCAGATCGGCGTCGGAAGCGTTCCGCTTTCCAGATGCTCCGGCAATTCAGCGGGCTGCTCGGGGTTCATACTTTCGGTTCCGGTTCCGCCAAAAACCAAAGGGCGCGGAAAACGGTTATTGATCAGAATCACACCGCCGCCCTGAGGGCCAAGCAGTCCTTTATGGGAAGGCGCACAATAGTAGTCCACCCCGCTGCTTTCCACATCGATGGGGATCGATCCCGCCCCTTGGGAGCCGTCCACGATCAATAAGACCGACTTGGGCTTTCGCATCGCCAATCGCTCAATGGGCAAAATCCTGCCGCAGATATTGGAGCATTGGGTACAAACAATTGCCTTGGTATTACGGCGGATCGCCCGAAGGATCCGTTCTAAGGTTTTTTCATCATCCTCAAAATCAACTGGGACCACCGAAACAGAAACGCCCTGTTTCTGTAGCTGCCAAAGGGGGCGCAGTACACTGTTGTGCTCCAGGTCGGTCGTAATAATATGATCCCCTTTTTCAAACAACCCCAGTAGCACCGTATTCAATGCATAGGTGGCATTGGGAACCAAAACCACCCGCTCCGGTTGGCTGATGCCAAACAAACCGCCGACGGCAACACGGGTGTTATAAATAAGTTCAGCGGCCTCCATCGAAAGACGGTGACCGCTTCTTCCCGGATTTGCTCCGTTATTATGCAGCCATTCTCCCATCGCTTTTAATACGCACGGAGGCTTTGGATGGGAAGATGCCGCGTTATCGAAATAGATCAAGTCCTTCACCTGCGTTTCATTTATTTCAAAATATCATTTCCCGATAAGACTCGTTCTGCTGTTTTTGCGTGTTTATCCGAAACATTCAAGTAGTAATAACAGCCCTCTTCCCCGCTGCTTTTTCCAACCGAGGCGCGAATCCCGTATTGCAAAAGCAATTGTTTTCCCTTCATAGCGTAGGTGGCGCTTTTTACCTGAAATTTCATTCATATCATCTCCTTTGAGTTTAAATGCGCCCGTTTATTCTATGTTGCAAAAGAAAAAGCGGTGTGAGAAAAAACTCACACCGCTCTTAAAGGTTGAAATCACGCATCCTGAGAGATCTGAATGTTGACAACATTCACATTGACAGCGTCCACCTCATAATTGGTCATATCATTGATCGCGCTACGGATCGCATCCTGAACCTTCACAGCCACATCCTGAACATTGAACTTATATTTCACAACAATGTTGGCTTGGATCACAAGTCCGCTCTCGGTAATCTCTACATTGATCCCCTTACCGGCATACTTCTTGGTAAGAAGATCCTTAATATTATTGCTTAAAGAAGCAGAAAGACCTGCAACACCCTCGATCTCGCTTGCAGCAACGCTTGCGATGGTGCACAATACCTCTTCCGAAATTTCAACGGTTCCCAATTCATTTGAAAGATCCATAATTATCACTCCTTGATTTCAGCACAGCCGAAACGGCTGTGTTTTTAAGTATTATACCACAATGGATATGATAATTGCAAGTTTTTTATGCATTTGTTTTGATCTCCACAATTTTGATTTTAGACGCCTCCATTCCCGATTCGGAAATCACGATCTCATTGATCTGGGCCGCCTGTTCAGCGGTAAGACCGGTGGTGGCAACGATCACATTCACTGCATCCTCCCCAATATAGACCATACATTCCTCAAAGCCCTTGGCCTTTACCAAGCTTTCAATGGTTCCTTCCGTATCGGTCGTTTTGGCAAGGCCGATCATATCGTTATTGGCCTTTTCCTTGGTCTCTGCCGGAGATTCCTCGCTGGATGCCACCGATTTCAGAAGTTCTAATGCTTCATCGCGGGTCTGCTGTTTGCTGAGTCTGCATTCGGTGAAATAAGTGTCAACATCGGTTGCGACCGTTTCCACCAATTGCGCCTGCCCCAGGGTTTTTCCCTCCTCGGATTCCTCTGTGCCGTTTACCGATACCATGCTGTCGCTGGGCAGTTCCACCCGATCCAGATACCGCCAATTGAGATAGACCGCAATACAGACCACCAATGCCATAGACAGAAATACAATTTGCCGTTTGTTTACTTTCATTTTTTCTCCTCATTCACTCATAATCACACAAATTTTATTACTCCCGATCCCCAAAAGCGTACTGACCGCCCGGATGATCTTGCTTTGCACCGCGGAATTCACGGTTTGATCGCTGATCACGGTAACGCCCGCTATTTCCGGTGCATTTTCTTTGGCAACCACCGCCGATTGATTTCCGTTTTCATCGGTGATCACCAAAACATTTCCCTCCTCCCGAACATATTCTTTTTTTCCGCCGGAGGAAAGGGTTATGGTAACCGTACAGTTGCCGGCACCGTCGATCTCCTCCAACATCCCCACGACCCGTTGCTGGGTTTCAAGAATATAAGTCTCAACAGAGTTTCGGTTCATTACCTCAACAGAGGCTTGCGTCTCCCGCTGATGAGTCATAAAAAAGATCCCCACCAGGATCATCAGTGGAACAAACCAATATTTTTTTATCTGCGGCAACCACCGCCCGATCCACTCACTCATTCTCCACCTCAATCAAAGAAATCCCGATCCGATACCGCCCTGCTAACAGATTTTTTGCTGTCACCGAGTCCTCTCCGCCAACAATTACTTTTTGAATTTCAAACCCATTTTGATCGCCGCTGACCGATACAAACTCAACATCTGCATCGATCTGCATTTCATCCAAAAAGTTTTCAAATTCATTTTTGAGTCCTTCTGCAACCAGCTCGGCAGCATCCGACCAGATCAACTCACTATTTGTATAGCCGCTGTTCAAGAAAGAATTCCATTTGGAAAAATCAAATTCCAATACCCCTTGTACAATGGAGAGCAATATAAAAACCGAAATGATCGCCTTCATCAAATAGGTGGTTTTTCCGCGTGGAATCACCTGTTTAAGGTATGCCATCAGCAACATCAATATGCAGATGATCAACCCAAAGCTTTTGATCTCACCCATCGCTACACCGCCCGAAGGATCAACCCAAAGAAGGAAAACAATCCGAGAAGTGCCACTGCGCCGCCCAAGGCAAGCATTATGAAATAGCAGTTTGCCAAAACATCGGAAATACTGCGCATAGCGGCATCATTCATCAGTTCGGCAGTCCAGCGGCAGACCTTCCAGCCAAAGCCGTAAATCATTATTGAAAGCAAGGACGGAAGAACGATCGATATTATGATTAATACCCCCGCAATGGCAAAAGATACGCGAACGCCGGATGCCACCGCAAACAAACCGTCGATTCCATCGGATAAGGTGTTTCCCACCATAGGAATCAAAGAGGCCAAGGCTGAGCGAATATACTTTTTTGCCACCTGATCCCCCGCCGCCGCGGCGCCGCTTTGTAATTTCATCATCATTTGAAAAGCCATCACCAAAAGGCCGATCACCCAAACAAGGAAACGGCGGATATTCCGGCCGATGGTCATAAAATTATATTCATCACTGACCGCCGAGCAAATGCCGATAGCAAGAAAGACATCGACCAAGGGCAGCAGCAGATGATTTGAAACCAAGGTGCCGATCTCACCCAACAGTACCATTGCCGCAGAAAAAACCGTGGAGCCTGCACCCTCCCCCGCCGCCGTCATCACCACCGCAAAGCTCGGAATGCAGGCGGCGGTAAAGATTCCCATATCTTCTATTGCTTTTTTTAAGGCCTCGGCAGAAGAACGCAGGGATTCTTCGCACATTAAAGCAATTGATATGGACACAATAAATGAAAACAGCAATTGAAGATTTTGGTTTTGGATATTTCCGCTGCAGCGATTGACCACCACTGAGAATAAAACCATGGCGATACCCTTGATCAAAGTTTCAAAACCACCGCGAAAGGCGGAGGATAATTGACGGCCGAGATAAGAGAAAAGATGTTCTTTTTCAAGATCCTTCATGACCGATGACGGGTCATTCAGTTCTGTATCTTCCGACAATAAGGAATCCTTTGGCATTACCGAATAGCGAAAGTCATCGCTATACCCCTCTTCTGCCTTGGCATTCAAGGAAAATAACAACATAAAGAACAATATTAAGGTCAAACATCTTTTCATTCCAACAACCCTAAAAGAATATTCAGAAAATCCTCAAACAGCGGAATGGCCAGCACCAAAAGAGTGCAACGGCAAGCCACTTCCACCGCATCGCCCCAGCCGTTTTGCCCACAGCTCTTGCAGGAACTGATGGTGAATTCTCCCAGATAGCAAACCGCCAGTCCCTTGATCACCGCCTCAAAATAGCGATTATTGACACCGGCACTTTCAGCCAGATGATCAATGAATGAAACAACCGAAGAAAGCTTGGTCAACACATAAACAAGAATCATTACGACTCCTGCCATTACAACGAATACACCAAAGCGTTCATTGACCGTTCGCAGCAATAAAAAGAGGATCAGCCCCGCGATCACACCGCCCAATAATTGATAGATACTCATCGCAGATCAAAAACCGTTTCGATCATCGAAAAAAGTTCTTTGATCTCTCCGATCAGCACCAAAAGAACGATGATGACCCCTGCAAGCGTGGTGAGCGTACTGTACTCATCCTTGCCCAAGCGACTTAATACCATATTGACCACCGCAACAACAATTCCAACCGTTGCGATTTTAAAAATCAATTCCACTTCCATCATCAGAACAACATCACCGCGATAAAGAGCCCAATGGTTGCCGTTACCATGGGCAAGGCCTTGCCGGCGGAGGCCTGTTCCCTTATCAAAACCTCTTCGAGCTCTTCCAATTGAGTAATAAATGCTTGATTTGCCTCCAGAGCTTCCCGATAGGATGCAGTCTTTAAAACAGCGAGATGCTCCGCCAAATGTTCCTCCTCCGTCTTTGAAAGACCATCGATCGGGCGTTGCTCCAGAATTTTCATTGCCAAGTCACTCTTATTCAAGAAAGCGTCCTCAAAAGAGCATCGGTGCTCTCGCAGTTTTCCGTCAAATTCGCGGAACAAAGCCGCCATCCCGCTTATGGCGCTGAGATGCGAAGCCATATGATCGGAGCGTAGCTTTCCGATCAAAAAGCCGCCGCTAACAATCAAGGCTACACCAAAAATCTTCATCATCATAGCGATTTACCGTTAGAACCTTTCGGACTTTTCCGGGCGCTTTTGCCCCCTTTAAAAATACGACCTTGGATAGGGCCCCCGCCTCCTTTAACCGCTTGATCTGAGGGCGGCTGAACAATTCCTCCTCATCCCGCGCATGGGCAGTTGCCAATACCGGCACCCCGGCATTCATTGCCTCCAGCATTCGCTCGGTTTCTTCCTTGGTTCCGATCTCATCGCAAACCAAAACCTGCGGCGATAAAGTTCTCAAGGCAATCATCATTCCATAGGGCTTGGGATATCCGTCTAAAACATCGGTCAGTTCTCCCAGATCCTTCTGGGGAACGCCGCGAAAAACTGCACCGATCTCCCCCCGTTCATCCACCACTGCCGAACGGTAGCCTTTTTCAGACAAGACCCGCACAAGATCGGTCAAAAGGGTCGTCTTACCTCCGCATGGCTCCGAAACGATCAACGTTGAGCAAAACTTTCCGTCGCAAAGTAATTTCGGATACAGCCCTTCGGCAATGCCCTTGAGATCGCGACAGATCCGAAAATTTATGGAGGAAAGATCACGAATTCGGATCATACCGTTTTCATCCCGCGCAAAGGAGCCGCAAATTCCGGCCCGATGTCCGCCGGGCAAGGCGATATAGCCGTTTTCTGCCTGGTGTTCAAACTGATAAACGGCGCCCCGACAGATGACATCAAATAATTGGCTGATTTCTTCTGCTGAAACGCTCAGATCTTCTACCAAAAAGTTTTTATCTCTGCAGGTCACCGAACAGCCTGTTCCTGCACGAAAGCGGATTTCTGTTGCATTTTTCAGCAATTCCTTCGGTTGCCTTCGAATCAATTCTACCCATTCATCCTTTAAATAGGGATAGATTACAGCAACCCCACTTGAAGAGTCCTTTAATTTCATCGGTAGTTGTCCCTCCCTTGGTTTATTCTATGGACAACATCGGTGCGATAGAACAATTCCGCTAAAAATAAAAAATCCCCGCAAGTCTCGGTAACTTACGGATATACTATCAAAAAAAGGAGGAATTAAAAATGAACGATACCAGAATCAAACAAGTTTTTGCACGGCAGATACTCGATTCCAGAGGAAACCCCACCATTGAAGCGCAGATTCTTTTAGAAGACGGAACCACTGCGGCGGCGGCAGTACCCAGCGGGGCTTCCACCGGAAAGTATGAGGCAGTTGAACTGCGGGATGAAGCAAATAATTACGGCGGCAAAAGCGTCTATATTGCGGCATCTCATGTAAATACGGAGATCAATGAGGTTTTAACGGGTGAAGACATTTTTGATCAGACTGTTATTGATCGGAAGATGATCGAATTAGACGGCACAGACAACAAAGCCAATTTGGGCGCCAACGCTATTCTCGCCGTTTCTCTGGCCGCCGCAAGAACCGCCGCGGCAGCCTGCAGAATGCCGCTGTTTCGCTATTTGGGCGGTGCCGCCGCCATGACTATGCCGGTTCCGATGCTCAATGTTTTAAACGGCGGTGCCCACGCAAACAATAACCTTGAAATTCAGGAATTTATGATCGTACCTGTTGGAGCACCAAGTTTCAGCAAGGCCATGGAAATGAGCGTTGGGGTCTATCACGCCCTGAAGCATATCTTAAAAGAATCCGGGTTTGATACCGCTATCGGTGACGAGGGCGGCTTTGCGCCAAATTTAGAAAGCGATGAGCAAGCACTTCAGCTTTTGATCCGCGCAATAGAGCGAGCAGGCTATGAGCCCGAGCGGGAGATCGCGATCGCTTTAGATGCGGCGGCCGCCGAATGGGTAACCCCCGAAGGGTACCGACTGGCAAAATCCAAAAAAGCAATGGAAAAAGACGCGTTGATCCGATATTTTGAAGAATTGACCAAGAAATATCCGATCATTTCCATTGAAGATCCCTTGGGCGACGATGATTTTGATGGGTTTGCCGAGATCAAAAACCGAACAGGTATCCAGATCGTAGGCGATGATCTCTTTGTAACAAACAGCGAACGCCTTCGTCAAGGGATCGCCAAAGGAAGCGGCAACGCTATTTTGATCAAATTAAATCAGATCGGAACCTTAAGCGAAACCTTAGAAACCATTCGCATTGCCAAAAATCAAGGCTATAAAACCATCATTTCCCACCGAAGCGGTGAAACAGCCGATCCCTTCATTGCCGATCTTGCTGTTGCAGTCAACGCAGGGCAGATCAAGACCGGCGCCCCCGCCAGAAGCGAGCGAACCTCCAAATATAACCGTTTATTAGGGATCGAATCGGTGATCGGAGTGCATAGTTATTACCCCGGAAGCGCCGTTTTTGTGTAAAGTATTTTTCCATTACAATAAAAAGAAACCCCGCAGAAACACAGCGTTTCTGCGGGGTTCTGGTTATACATTATTTCTTCAGAGATACAGCGTAGCGCGCCTTTTCGGCAATGCCTTCGGCATTCAGTTCAAAGAGATCCAACAACTGCAAAGCAGGTCCGCTCTTACCAAACTGATCCTCAACGCCATGGCGTACAACGGGACAATTCCCCTGCTCACTGACTACTTCGCATACAGCACTGCCAAAACCGCCGATGATGGAATGCTCTTCGGTAGTAACGATGGCCTTGCACTGCTTTGCATAGCGGAGCACCAGCTCGTTATCCAGAGGCTTGATACAAGCCATATTGATAACTGCGGCATCAATGCCTTCTGCCTTCAGCAGCTCAGCCGCTTCCATAGCGCGGGCAACCATCAGGCCGGTGGCGATGATGGCAACATCCTTACCATCCTTCAAAACAACGCCCTTCCCGATCTCAAAGCTATAATTCTCGTCAAAGATGGAATCTACAGCCATTCTGCCAAAACGCAGATAAACAGGGCCGTTATGCTCGATGGCGGCTTTCACGCAAAGGCGAGCCTCCACGGGATCGGCAGGATTCAAAACAACCATTCCGGGAATGGTACGCATCAAAGCAATATCTTCATTGCACTGATGAGTGGCACCGTCTTCACCAACGGAAATACCGGCATGGGTAGCACCGATCTTCACATTCAGATGAGGATAACCGATGGAATTGCGGATCTGCTCATAAGCACGACCTGCGGCAAACATCGCAAAGGTGCTGGCAAATACTGTTTTGCCGGTAGCGGCCAAGCCTGCAGCAACACCCATCATATTGGCTTCTGCTATACCGCATTCAATGAAACGCTCGGGGCAGGCTTTCTTAAAGATACCGGTTTTGGTGGCTGCCGCAAGGTCGGCATCCAATACATATAAATCATGCTCTTCGGAAAACTCTACCAGAGCCTTACCGTAGCTATCTCTTGTTGCTTCTTTTACAGACATTTTGCAGCCTCCTTCAATTCATTCATAGCGATCTCATACTGCTCATCACCGGGGGCGGTACCGTGCCAACCCACTTGATTTTCCATATAAGAAACGCCTTTCCCCTTCACGGTTTTGGCAACAATCAGTACGGGCTTGTCCTGAGTCTTTGCCTCATTGAAGGCGGCTTCAATAGCATCAAAATCATGACCGTCCATCTCAATGGCATGGAGGCCAAAGGCCTTTGCTTTTTCGGCAATGGGCGCACTGCTCATAACCTCATCAACGGGACCGTCGATCTGCAGACCGTTGCTATCTACAATGACGCAAAGGTTATCCAGATGATAATGGGCAGCAAACATTAATGCTTCCCAAACCTGGCCCTCTTCGATCTCACCGTCGCCCAATACGGTATAAACACGATAGGAGGCGCCGGTCTTCTTCGCAGCCAAAGCCATACCGCAAGCGGCGGAAATACCCTGACCCAAGGAACCGCTGGACATATCCACACCGGGGATATTCTTCATATCGGGATGACCTTGAAGAATACTGCCGATATGACGGAAGGTGGGCAGAATTTCGGGATCAAAAAATCCGCGCCGCGCCAAAGCGGAATATAAAGCAGGGCAAGTATGACCCTTCGAAAGAACAAAACGGTCCCGCTCCGCCCAATCAGGGTTTTTGGGATCAATGTTCAGTTCTACAAAATAAAGATATGCCATAATATCAGCAATGGACAACGAGCCGCCGGGATGACCGGATTTGGCGCTGTGCACCTGCTCAATGATGTCCATACGGATGGTATTCGCACTCTTCTTTAACTGCTGCTTGACCTCTTCAATCATTGAAAGATCCTCCTTGAAATTATTCCATGAATATTTTATACTGTTCTCTTTGCAAAGTCAATGCCATATTGCACAAAATCTGCAAAAACATTGAAGTTTTTCAACAAGATATTGTGGTCATTCTTTGATTTTGGCGTTTTTCAAATAGAAATCGGTCAGCCAAAGGGCCGTTTCATTGATGTCATAGCCTGCGGCCTTGACCTCCTCTGCCCTTCCGCGGCGCGCCTCTGCTCCCGATAAAGCAACAACCGCATCTGCCCAGGCTTCCGGAGAGCCTTCAATGGTCATCTTCTGCACCAGATCGGTCAGGCAGACCTCATCGGTAATGGTATCGGATACGATACAGGGCAAGCCTGCCGCCTGGGCCTCCACCACTGTTACCGGCAGACCCTCATGGAACGAGGGGAACACAAAGCAATCCATTGCCTGCCATAGGCGGTTGGCATCGGAGCGAACCCCCAGCATCATTACCTTTTCTTTGATACCAAGAGCATCGATCTTTGCTTCGATCTCGCCGCGCAGCTCCCCATCGCCAACCAGCATCAAAAGGCTATCGGGCTTGCGCTTAACGATTTCAGCAAAAATATCCAAAAGATATAAATGGTTCTTTTGGTGCATAAAGCGGCCGATATGACCCACCACAAAGGTATCGCCGATCCCCAGCTCTTTCCGCGCTTCATTGCGAACCTCTTCATTATAAACAAAGCGTTCCAACTCAATGGCGTTGTTTAAAACCGTGAATCGATCCCCATTATAGATATTGGGGCCAAAACGGTGAAGACCGGCCAGCTTCGAGCAACCGATGTAAAAATCAGCCACCCGCTTGGTCTGCTCGGTCAGCAGACGGAACATCAAATTCTTGGCCGTAACCTGCTTGGGATAGGTATTATGGCTATGAGCGATGGCAAAGATCCCATGCTTACGCGCCGAATTCAGATAGAGGCCTGCGGCACTGCCCAGATGCCCGTGAACCACCGAGATCTCCGGATGCTCATCAAAGAAATGATCCACTGCTTTGCAATAGGAAAAATAATTGGCCACAACAAAGCGGGGCAAACAAAAGATCCGTCCGCCCAGCGCCTTGATCTCCTCATCGAAAAAGGCCTGCTCTCTGGTATGGATCAAAAAATCAAACTGAACCTTCGAGCGGTCGATGGTACGGTATAGATTCATGATCATATTTTCCGCGCCGCCGCAGCCGGTACTCATCAAAACCTGTAATACACGAATGGGTTTTTCCATTATTGAAAACCTCCGTTATTTTGTTACTTCCATTATATAAAACATTTAAATAAAAGTAAAGAAAAATAAAAAAGACCTTATCAACTGATAAGGTCTTTTTTATGGTGCGGATAAGAGGACTTGAACCTCCACCGAGTTGCCCCGACTAGAACCTGAATCTAGCGCGTCTGCCAATTCCGCCATATCCGCATTTTCGCGTTGCATTTTCGCAACGCATATATAATAGCAAAATGATTTTAAAAT
>JAZUNB010000066.1:0-3808 GCA_045603925.1 Eubacteriales bacterium | reverse complement strand
CCATGGCGGCGGCTTCGGCGGAACCATTCAGGCTTATGTGCCGATGGAGGATGCCGAGGGCTATGTTGCCGAAATGAACCGCATCTTCGGAGAAGGCAGCAGCTGCATTTTGCAGATCAGACCCTATGGCCCGGTAAAAGTAAACTAAAAGAAAAATCCCTCCTTGCGGAGGGATTTTTTTATTCATCATAATCGGTATAAGGGGGTCTATCGGTCAGCGGTTCAAAGGTTTCGGGATCCACCACCAACCAAGCATTGGGCAGGAAGCGCATACCGTCTGCATCGGAGCCGCTGGGATTATTCATAACGCCGCCCTTTTCGGTATAATAAAGAACAGTAGAAGAACCGCCGTCCAGATTGGCCGCATTATAGGCCTCTTCTTCAATGAGAACATCCTGCAGCTGCTTGATGGTAGCACCGGCAGAAGTCAGCTGGCGGCCGTCGGTGACCACAAACAGCACCGTTCCGTCTTTTCTCTGGCCGATGGCAGTACGGGGAGCAACGCCCCAGCCGCCGTTACCGGAGATCTCGGCAGGCTCGCCGTTGATGATCAAAAAGGGCGTAAACTCGCAGGCATCCCGCAAACGCAGATCCTCTAAATCCTCTTCCTTATAGCGGCCGAGAACCAAAACATCGTCTTCATTAAAGCCGATGACATCCACTGCCTCGCTATAGGCGGGGCCCTGAAGCTCCACACCGTCTACAACCACAAGGCCGATGGCCTTACCGCCGTTGCCCCAACCGTTGGCATCACCGAAGCCGCCGGCGTTGATTCCGGCAACCGCGCCGTAGTCCTCGATCAAACGGGGGATCTTCTGACCCTTGGTACCGAAGTTTTTGGGAATCCCCATCCGCACCCATGCGGGATTGGAGATCTCCATCACAAAGCCGTTCCACCCGCTTCCGCTGATCTTACGGACATTGATTTCGTTGCTGTTGGTATCCACTTCGATCTCGCCGATGTCGGTGGTGGTATCCATATTGACAACCTTATTCTTATCCATCACCGCCTGGATGGTCTCATCCGAATAAAAGGTAGTGGCATAATACTGATGGGAAAGGGTGGTCATTGCAGAAGTAATGATCAGCTCGCGGAAAAAGGAAATGGGGCCATAGAGCAAAAAGAGCACTAAAGCAAACTCCAACACAATGGTCACCCCGGTTGTGATCAGATACTTCTTCAGAAAATTACGCCAAAAGCGGCGAAAGCCACCGACCACGCTACGGGAACTATTCGATTTTTTTGAATGCTTCGCCATGTGACGCTTATTCTTTCTCAATTTTATCTCCTATTAAGTATGTTCTTTAAACTACTAATATTATTACAAATTATAAACTTTTATTACAATTCTGTCAACCTATCAAAAAATAATTTGAAATAATTCGAAATTTTACTTTACAAATTGAAAATCGTCTGTTATAATATTGAGCGTTGTTGGGATATAGCCAAGTTGGTAAGGCAACGGATTCTGACTCCGTCATTCCGCAGGTTCGAGTCCTGCTATCCCAGCCAAATAAAAACGGACCGCAAATGCGGTCCGTTTTTATTTGGCTGTTTGGTGGATGCGAACTTTTTGCGAAGCAAAATATAAAGGACTGCGAAGGTAAACCGTTCGCAGCCCTTTTCTTATACAAAATTGTCGCGCTTACATTTTTCCCGATATTCCTTGGGGCTCATCCCCACACGGCTCTTAAAAATGCGGGAGAAGCAATATACATTGGTATAGCCCACTGCAGTACAGACCTGGGAAACATTAAGGTCTTCTTCCTCAAACATTTTCTTTGCACGACCGATCCGATAGTCGATGATATAATTCTGAGTACTCTTATTTTTATATGTTTTAAAAAGGCGGGAAAGGTAGCTTCGCTCAATGCCCAGCATATTGGCAATGCTTTCCACGCTCAGGTTGGTATTATAGTTTTCTTTTATGTATTCCACTGCGCGGGTCATATAGAAATTCTTTGCCGGAACCTTCCGCGCCACCATTGTCTCTTCCACACATTCCAAAAGGCTGGCAAAGCAGGCGGCGATGGCAAAGCGATTCTTATATTTCTTCCCGCACTCCACAAAGAGATCATAGGCGGTATCCATCGCCTTATGAGGAGAGGCAAAATCGATCACCGGCTTTTGGATGGAGAGTCCCATACTTTCGATAAACTGCGCCGCGCCGTCTCCCGTCATCTCAACGCCGATATAATTCCAAGGTTCAATGCCATCCGCCTTCCAGCTGACAGTTGCACCGGGAAACAGCACAAAGGCCTGCCCCGCAACCACACTGAACCGACGGTTCCCGATATCCAGGGAGCCTCTGCCCGCCTCCACCACATTGATCACATAGCGCTCCGCAGTGATAGGGCCGAAGCTTTCGGACGGGTTATAGCGATGGCAACAGCAAAAACTCAAGCGAATATCCGAAAAATAATCAGGCTCAAACTGAATATTTTCTTCGCGCTGCAGATACTTTTGCATACAACACCTCATACAAACAATGATACTTTTTGTTCATAATATCACATTTCGTTTGGCAATGCAACATAAAATTAAAAAAAATCCAAATTTCTTGCAACTTGGTGTTAAACTTTTACCATAAAGGCAAAAAAATTACTCTTTTTTTGCCTTTATGTGACTGCCTATTCCGTTCTTTTTTTGTCGCAAATTGTGTATTATTTGTCGTATTCCCTTGGGGTTTCGGGAAGCAGGTTTCCGATAGACCGGTGCCTCCGATGCATGCTTCAGAAGATGCTCTGGGCGATAGATCCCATCGGTTACACCGACCCGCAGTAAGGGTTTGCCGTCAAACAGATCGGGGCGCATCCCGCTCATCAGCAAAACAGCGCTTGCTTCCTGTAGTTCTTCGGTTGTAAAGAGCCCGTCACTATTCCCCCGCTCGTCAAACTCCACACGCAAAAGATAGCCCCACTTCCCCGCAGTTTGCTGCAAAACCGCGGCGGCTTTCGCAGAATCATCATGCCTGCCGTCAATGACCGCAAGGATCAGGGGAAACTCCCCTGCCGAAAGATCCTTTCCCGCTTCCGTTGTCTGCAGGAAAGTAAGAAAGGTCTCCTCATCCACTGCGCTCATCAATTGCTCCCGAAGATCCTCGTTCATCAGCAAAACCGAAAGACGAGAAGCAAGATCGCTTTTTGCATCCGGCGGGATCGCCACTAAAAACGCAAGACGGACCGGCACGCCGTCGGGCGCTTCATAATCCACTCCGCCCTTCAGCGTTACCGCTGTAAGTGATTCCCTTTTTACGCCCTCATGGCAGATCTCTCCGATGGAGACTCCGGCACCGATGGCAGAGGTCAAAAGGGCTTCGCGCGCCAATACCGCATTCATTATACCGCGGTAATCGTCGGTAGCCCCGCACTTTTGCTGAAGTGCCGCCAAAATTTCCACCACCTGCTTACGCTCCTTGGCGGTAACACCGATGCAGATCCCCTCTTGGCGGATCCTCTTGTTGATCTTCATCATATCACTTCCCTTTGACATTAAGATGCCATAAAAAGGAAAAAATATACAAAAAGAATTTTTCTCATTGACAACCGCCGAATTAAGTTGTATAATACATATCGCACCACGGAGGTATAGCACAGTTGGTTAGAGCACTTCGTTCACATCGAAGGGGTCGTAGGTTCGAGTCCTACTATCTCCACCAGAAAACGACAGATTCCTGTGGGAATCTGTCGTTTTCAACTAAATCCACCCTGATGGGTGGGTGAAATATTGCTTTGCAATGTGAAATACGCCTGCGGCGTGTGAAATTCGCCTCGACGGCGAGTGGGTGGATTTAATTTCACTTGATGC
>JAZUNB010000065.1:0-1597 GCA_045603925.1 Eubacteriales bacterium | reverse complement strand
GGGGGGTTGGGGGGGGGGGGCAGAAGGGCTGGCTTCTGGCAAGCGAGGCGGTCTTGGCGGGGCTTTCCTTCCTGCTTTGGCGGGGGGCGGCGGGAGATGGGCTGACCTTTCCCTTCTTGCTGATCTTCGGCGGTATCTGGGGCGTGGTGCGGGCCTTTCAGACCCCCATTTACCAAAGTCTGCCCCGCCGCTTAGCCAAGGATCTTTCCAAGGGAACGGCCCTTTTGACCACCGTCACCTATGCCGCCCGCGGGCTGGGACCCATTTTGGGCGGTCTGCTTTATGCCAAATGGGGAGCGAGTGCCCCCTTTTTGGTAAATTTTTGTTCCTTTCTTCCGTCAGTGGTGTTGCTTTGCTTTTTAAAACTGCCCCAAGAAGAGAAGGGGGCGAAAACCAAGCTGAAGCCTTGGTTGCCTGCGCTGTTGCGGATCTTCGGAGTGTCCTTTTTCGGAGTGCATTATAATGTGACCTTTGTGGCGCTGATCAAGGAGGCGGGGCTGGGCAGCGGCTCCTATGGCCTGGCCATGGGGCTTTTGGGCGGCGGCGCTCTACTGGGCTTTTTTATCAAATCCAAATGGGGGTTTTCTCTCCCGCGCCCTTGGGCGGCGGCGGGGATGGGCGCCCTCAATGCAAGCCTTGCCGTTCTGCCCGACCTTTGGCTGCAGGGGATCTGCATCGCCCTTTACGGCGCCTTGGATCTTTGGTATTTTTCCGCCGCCGCCTATGATCTTTCAAAAGAGGCAAAAAAAGAAGAGATCACCGCGGTGATGGGATTATATACGGTGGTAACCGTGGGCGCTTTGCCCTTGGGGGCGTTGTTTTGGAGCTTTATATCGAAATCCGCAGGGCTTTCTGCCGCCTTTTGGGGGATCGGCGCAGGCCTTTTGCTGATGGGCTTTTTGGAAAAAAGGAGAGTAAAATGGAAAAAGAAAAATTGAAATCGGTCGTCTTTCGCCTTGGGGCGGCGCGGGAGAAATGCGCCCTTTCGGTCTATGAGGTGGCAGTAGCGGGGAAGGAGGGCTCGGCGATCCTGGCCAAGATCCTTTTGGGGCTATCCTGCCGCCTTATTGACGGCCAATGCCATAAAAAGGGCGCCTCGGCCTTGGCGGCGCTGTCCACTCCGGTTACCGGCGAAGAGCTGACCGCCCTTTTGCAAAGAGAATACCCCAAGCTGACCGTTACCGTTGAAACCGCCACCGCCCGGGAGATGCTGACCAAGGAGGTCTCCGACAGAGTCTTGGGATTGCTGGCGGCATTGCCGCCTGCCAAGGTCCTGAAGGTTGGCACCTCGGTACTGGAGGTGCAGGTGCTCTGCCCCGAGGAGTTCTTGGTGCAGGCAGAAAATCTCGCCCGCCGCTTCGGAGCGGAAATGGAGAGCCATGAATAAAAGGAGAGCGCAACAGCGCTGTCCTTTTATTTTTATTTTGGCAAAATTCGCTGAAGGAGCTTCTCCAGCGGGTAAAAAAGCAACCCGATCAATACGATATTTCCAAGGCAATGGATCAGGTCATAGGGGATGCCGGCGATGATATAGCCAAAGCCTGCGCCGAAGCCTCCCGCAATAAATTCGGGGATGGAGCAAAGGGTGCCGAAAAGC
>JAZUNB010000064.1:0-12262 GCA_045603925.1 Eubacteriales bacterium | reverse complement strand
AAAGAGTCTTTTGTCGAAAAACATATGGACGAATTCCTCTCCAGATATCGAGTTGAATTTTCTGAGTATTCTAAACTCAATCAAATTTTATCCTATATCTATTCGTAGATATACGATGAATATTTATCATTAAATCCACATTGTGAGTTAGGAAAACTCCAAACCGAATTACATATGATAGAAAATTCAATGGGTGGTGGATTTAAAACTGTTAAAGAAGGTCAAGATGTTTTGATTTCGCAAGGCGCAGAAATACTCGCCATACTGAAGAATCTTCAAGCTACAGCAAAAGAGGATATAGGAGAAGTAACAGAACAAATAGATGATTTTCTTAAACGTATAGACAGTATAGGAACTGATAAGGTTCCTGTTGTTGACGACAATGATGCAATAGAAAAATATACTGCACTATTAGCGGAAATTTCCATTGCGCTTAGAGGGGAAAATCTGCATCAAATTGAAAAAGTGATTTGTTCTATCAATTGCCACATCGCAATGAGATATAGTAATTTGGGCGAGGTAGAAAAAGCTTTTAAAAAACTTGATGAAATTGATCCTAAAGCGGCAGAAGAAAGCAAGATTTATCATTATGTAAATGCTGTGATTATTATAAGCCATCATATAGTTGCAAAATATGATGTAGCAAAACAAGAAATTGATAAAGCGATGGAATTGGATTCCAATTATCATCGTGCAAAATTAGTAGGTTTTTATTTAGATGCTCTTCTTGGCAAAAAAACAATTGAAGACATTATATCTCAACTTGATTCCGCGTTTGAACCAATTGTATCATTGGGAGAGAAGAAGGATCTAATTGCAGAGTATTATGTTTATCGTGCCTTTATTTATAAAGAATTCGATGATGAAACTAATGCGCTCTTTAATCATCAAAAAGCCAAAGAATTTGGTTATGATGAGGCTGTATCTGATTATAATATCAGCTTATCTCATTATGCATTGGCAACAGTCAATGTGCCAAAAGAAAAAAGAGTATTCGCAATGGATGTTGATAAGATCGAATTGTCGAAAGTGGTAGAAACCTTAAAGCCCTATCTTATGGCGGATCAAGCGATTTCCAACTATCTTAAAACTCAAATGGTTGGAATATATGTTTCCTCTTGTGCAATATTAGGAATCAAACATAATCTTAATCCGATATCCGATTATATTAAATTGCCAGGCTTGAATTATGAAGTGATACGACTAATCATTTTAGATTCTGATAAAAAGATTTCAGATGAGGAAATTGATGTTTTGCAGGGGGAAGACAAACTTCTCGCTAATGTCTTAAACAGAACAAAGGAAAATGATTATGATGGCGTTAAAAACCTATTTTTATCTTTAAAAGAAGACGAGTATTCAAAATTATCACAAGCGCTTGTTTATATGTTTTTGCAAATATGCGTGGTAAGTAAAGATATTCCGACATATTGGGAATATCGTCGTTTAATCGAAGCCCCCATAAAACTTGATTTGCATGAATGTTTAGATGCGTATGCATATGAGGAAGAAGGCGATGTCGATAAAGCAAAAGTTATAGTTGATAAATATGCAATTGCTTCAGAAGATTACCAATTGTTGAGCAATTTGTCGTTGTTTTATGCACGTAACAACCTTGATTTAGAGCGCGAAGCTCTATTGATGAGATTATTAGAACTTAAAAATGACGGTCGCATTTATATTGAGGATTTAGTGTATTTTTATGGACAGGCCATTGCATTTTTGATAAAAATAAAATCCGAAAATGTGGAGGGTTTTATTGATGCACTTGATGTGGACGGTGCTGATGATCTTGATTTGTTACGAATAAAAGCCGATTATTTCAACGAGATTAACGATGTTGTGAGATTGACAAAGTGTGTCGAAGAAATTTATAACCAATCTCCATCTTATAAAAACGGCCGGAATAAAGTGGCTTGCTTAACAAAATTAATGAGATATGAAGAGGCTTTAGGTCTTGCTCAGTCATTGTATAGAGCTCTTCCAGAAGAAAAATTAAAAGAGCGAGCAGAAATGATTTGGACGATTAGCGAACTGTATCTTTTTCTTAATGATAATGACAAAAGTTTTGAATGGGCCAAACTTGCTCACGAACTATTCATTGATAATCCTAGTAATCCTAGTCATCAATCTTATTTAGCAAGAGCTACTAGAACTGGACATACGGAAGCGTTGTCGGATGCGTTAGAATATAAGGAAAAACACCCTGTAGTCACAGGAGAATGGCTTAAGGAAATAAGAATTTCTGACAAGGATGATAATATAGTTGAAACATTAAAAGAAGGAATTGCAGAAGTATCTGGCGAAACACATAAAGATTATGAAACTAGAGAAAGAGAAATAGCCCAGTTATATCGTACAAATATTGTAACCAACTCGTTGTTACTTAGGTATTATAATGGCAGTCTTTCAAATTTCTTTATATTTGCATCTAAAAATAAGATTACAATTTCAAATGGTGATCTCGAGGCAATACAAAAGGAGCAAGAATTAATTGGGGATAATCTTTGTGTAGATTTTATGTCACTTGTTTTTCTCCAAAGGTATGACTGCTTAGATACTTTAAAGAAAATTAAAAATATTCATATTTGCTATTCGACTTTAAGCCGACTTCAATCATACATTGATGTTTTAGATGCAGGCTTTGTTGTTAACATTTTAAAGTGGATTCAAGAAGCTGACAATGTGATTTTTGAGGTTGACGGTTTCATGGGAGAAGAAAAGGATTGGGATGTTTTATCCAAAGAACTTTTAGTCAGTATATGTGTTGCCGAACGAAAAAGTATACCTTTACTTACGGTTGAACCCTTGATAAGTCAACTTAAAAAAATCAAAGAATACCTTGTTCCGCAAAATGTAAACACAGTCAGCATACCGGCATTATGCAATGTTACAATGCAAGATCAGCCTGAGCAACTAGCCAAAATGAGATATAATTTGTTAGCAGAGTGCTCCTTCGTTTCGTTCAGTGCGGAAACAATACTCAAAAAAATAGAAGAAGATGCTTATATCGTTTCTGAAACAACCCTCAATCGATTTTTCATTTGTCAAAGTTCTTATGACATGATGAGTTTTGCGAGAGTTTATATGCATGTAGTTAGAGTTTTATCTGAAAAACATTTTGATTCTGGAATTGATTTTGCAGTATTGGTTTTACGGGATGCACTAAAGATTTGGAAAAGAGGATCTTACTACAGATATGTTTTGGAGTTTATAGATGCAGAAGATGCCGAAAGCCTTTATAGATCGACTTCTATTGATTGTTATTTATTGGCTATATATTATCTTGTAAAAGGACAGTATAAAGAGATTCCTGAACGATTAAAATCATTGCATGGTGAAGTTTATGAAATTACGATTAATAGCATTAGTAAAAAGGTAAGGCAAAGCTTTTTAAAGCAATATGGGCCCTTTGAGCAAGAGGGATGAAAAGGATTTCAATTGTTCCATTATTATAGTTCACTTGTACCTTGTCACTATGCGGCAAGGCTCTTTGTCATTTGGTGAGAGAAAGTTGTGTTAAATCACTTGCCTAAAAGGTTTATATCATCAAAATAGCAGGTGGCGCAACAGTGGGATTGAGAAATTCATAGCATCAATAAAGCATCAAATTGTAGAAAAATACTTTTAATGCTCTTGAACACGGCTTGAACCCTTAGGTTTTATACAGTGCCTTGATGCTCCACATCCACTCCAAAACCGCGTGTCGTGGGTTCGATTCCTACTGCCCCTGCCACAAAAACAGCCTTGGCTTCTGCCAAGGCTGTTTTTGTTACACGAGCGGCAAGAGCCGCTCGCTCCACGACACGCGGAGCGGGTCGGGGGTCGCGGCGCCGAAGCGCTGCCCTTTGGCAGATGAAGCGAGGCGTTAGCGGCTGCCGCGGTCGAAATTTTGGGCGGCGCCACTGCGGACCGCCCGAAAATTTCGGGCACCGCAAAGGGGCGTTTATTAAAGCTTTGATACGGCAGAAACGATCAAGCGAGGTTTCCTCAGCGCAGAGTTTCCTACACCCCAAAGCCCGCAGAAACCAATGCGGCGCCGACCCGCCGCTCTTGCGCGCTATAGACAAATAATGCTTTTTATGATATAATACCATTAATTCAAATCCCCTTCCATTTCATATCTGCTCCTGTTGGGCGCAAGTTGGAGGCTCTATGAAAATCATTAAGACCATTCTATGAATCGTCGGCGGTGGACTCATCCTTTATGGTAGTTGTTCCCCATTCGTTCGCGGAAACATCTTAAATATTATTTTATTACTTATATTCACCATGTGTTTATTTATGTTTTTCCGTTTTAAAAAACGCATTCGTATTTTATTATTGTTTCCTGTTGTACTGATTCTTATATGCTATGGTATTTGGTGTATTCAAGAACTGCTTTTGTCTTTTCCGATTCCGGATGGTTTTTCACTTTTTTTCACTTTACATCATTTTCTTCCGGTTACACATATACTTATAGGTCTTTTGTTACTTTTGGTAAACTTTCTGCTTCATCATGAAAGAAAAAACGAATAAGGAGAACCATGTTATGTCAAAAAGAGTTCGCTATCTATTAATCGGCTGTGGTCTTTTGGCGATCACATTTTTTGTGATTCTTTATTTCATTATCACGCGCAACTCTCATTTTCCGTATGTCTATTTTTCTACCGAAAGTGCAACGGATCAATGGATATCCGATTCAGAAAAAGTGTTGTTAGAATACCAAGATGAACACTTTTACATTTATTGGGATGATAACGGCAACATTGTATCCCTCAGAAAAGACACCGCATTTTGGGTCGTACATCGTCTCGGCAGTTCCGTAGGCACGAATAGCGTTTATTCCGCAACCGTTAAAGGAGACTTATACCTTTACGGAACAACTAAAAAAGCGGATGTACAATCTGTTAAACTTGTTGACTTCGTGTTAAATGAAATACCGTCTTCTTTTTTTGGGAAGCGAATCGAATCGGTTGACGCCCTTTTCTTTTGCATAAAAATACCCAAGGACACTTTTATCGGCCTATCCTCTCGATTGGTGTTTTTAGACAGCAATGATAATATCGTTTCAGAGCAACCGAAAGAAGAATCATTGTTAGAACCTTTTTTAAAAACCGTAGATCCCGCACAGCAGGTGGTTAATCAACCCGAAATCAAAGAGCTTGGCTCTTCATCCCTTTCCGAACTGCGGCTTCAGCAATTTCATTTGGACTATGAAAACACCAATGATTATACCCTGCAAGAGTATACCGAAAGACTCACTATGTACTTTTTGGATGATTATGTATTGTTAATAAACCAAAAAGGGGTTACATCTTATTATCAAAACGAAGTCCAAACAAGCTATTATGATACAACTTATAAACTTGAATATACCGAAGAATTATTAGATTTGAAAAAGAAAAGTTAAGAAACAACATCCTTCGAACACAGAGCCGGTTTCAAAGACAAGGAAACCGGCTCCTGATTTCTTTAGTTCAGCGCTATAATCAGAAGAGTCGACAACGGCTCGAAAAAAACAGCGGTAATGATACCGATGATGATATATCCTATCCCCGCTGCAGTTGCAGAGGTCCCGCCACGCTGCATATTCGGGGGCTTACGCATCAGCTGTCGCTTACAATAAGATTTATAAAGAGCGTGAGCGATGGATCCGATGGCAAAGACGACTGCAAGCATAATAGGAACACTGAGAAACATAAGGGGAGGAAAAATCTTCCAAAGAAACAGCAATGAAAACGCGCAAAGATAAAGAATCACTTGGGTCACTACCGCCTGAAGATACATTTTTCGGTATAGCATCCATAATACAGGAAAAAAAGAAGCCGGATGAAGGCCGATGAAAAATTTTTTTCCTTCGTGCTTTTTGAAGACTTCTATATAGTTATAGGATTTCTTATCAATGAATTTCTTCCATTGTTCCAGTTCGATGCCTTCCAGCATCTGTGCATTTTGATTATGTTGCAAGTTAATCGTTTTGTGACAATAGCGACAATAGGTGTCGGTATCGAGGCACTTTTCACCGCAGAAACTGCAGCGTATTTCTTTTGCCATGGTAGTAAAACTCCTTTTTATCATTATTTTCGTTTTCCTGTGTTTATAATTAATTCTTTAACCTTCCTCTTGAAGTGTAAAAAATGCTGTGCTGTATACATTCATCGGAACTTTTCTTTTCCCGATCAGCACCACATAAAAATCTTCACCGATTTTTGCTTGATCATAGATTCCTTTTCCTGTCATGAAAAAACTCTCTGAAAACGTATAGTTTTCTCGTATGAAGAGAGTAAATTCTCCATAGACTGCAAAATACAGGTGATATATGCGTTTGTTTCGGTGAGAGAAAAGAGAGTGACCGACACCCATTATATCAAAAGGGTTCGGAGCAACTTTTTCGATGTGAGTCGATCTTTTTTTATCAAAAAATTACCTTGTTTTATTTTATGAATGTAGATCAATCGGCGAAAGATCGCGATAGGGGCCGCTCCAAAGGCGGTTAAAAACGCCAATGCCAAAAGTACAGTGAGTCCAATCGGCATATGAGCCATAAATGAAACAAAACAAACGACTGCAACAGGAAACACCATAGCGGCTGTTTTCATGAAAAGCAGACGAATATCGCAAGTATAATGCCATTTTAAATCCTGCTGTATTGTGGCTTTATTAATAATTTCTTTTTCCATAAGTACCCCTCCTTTTAGAATAAGTATATCATATTTTTCTATTTTTGCAATTACATCAAAAGGGCAGGGCAAGCCGGGGAACGGTTAGCGTGAAAACCCATTAAAAAAGGGCGCAATTAAAAACGGTTGAACCGATGGTTCAACCGTTTTTTTCAGCATTTTTCATTACAGCCGCAGACCAGCATACGCTCTTTGACCAGATTTTTGACCGCTTCCATTCCCGCGGTTCCCAATTTTTTAGGATCGAAGGTTTCGGGCTTTTCTGCCAGCAGTTTTTTGATGGCATCGGTATAGGCCACCCGCAATTCGGTGGCAAAATTCACCTTACAGATCCCTCTTGCAACGCATTCCTTCACATCCTCATCGCTGATTCCCGAAGCGCCATGGAGCACCAACGGAACCGAAACCGTTTCTTTGATCTCAGACACCCGCCCCTTATCTAAAACAGGGGTATGGGCATAAAAGCCATGGGCGGTACCGATAGCAATAGCCAAAGAGGAGATGCCAGTACGCCGGACAAATTCTTTTGCCTCCAAGGGATCGGTATTGGCATCGGCATCAGCCTCCAGATCGTCTTCCTTGCCGCCCACCTTCCCAAGCTCGGCCTCTACCGGAATTCCGGCGGCCTTTGCCTGCTTCACCACCTCTTGGGTCATGGCGATATTGGTTTCAAAATCCAAATGGGAGCCATCGATCATCACCGAGGTATACCCCGCCTTGATGGCTGCCGCCGCCAATTCTGCCGAATTACCGTGATCCAAATGCAGGCAAACGGGAACGGTGGCTTTTTTTGCCTCGGCCGCCGCCATGGCGGAAAAGGTTTCCAGAGAGCCGTATTTCACGGTGGAGGGGGTTGTTTGCAGCATCACCGGCGCCCGCAGTTCCTCTGCGGCGGCGATGACCGCTTTGATCATCTCCATATTCTCCACATTAAAAGCGCCCACCGCATAGCCGCCCTTCATGGCATCTTCCAGCATATTCTTTGATGTTACCAAAGGCATCTTGATCATCTCCGTTATACATTTTACAAATTTGTATTGAAATTATATAACAACTTTTAGCCAAAAGCAACACTTTTTTGATTTTTTCAGGATATATATTGCATTTTTCCGCGTTTTGTTATATAATTTAAGTACAATTTAGAGAGGATGCGGAACATGGCAAAAAATACCGATCATCAATTTAAATACACCCAGCTTTATGACATTTTGGTAGAAAAGATCACCTGCGGCGAATGGAAGCCCAATGAGCGGATCCCCACCGAGCAGGAGCTTTGCCGCCGCTATGATCTGAGCCGCATCACGGTTCGGGACGCCTTAGCACTGCTGACCAAAGACGGTTATATCTACCGCAAGCAGGGAAAGGGCAGTTTTGTTGCCATGCGGCCCATTGAGCAAAAGCTGACCAAGCTTTATACCCTGCGGGAGGAGATCAAGGCCAAGGGGCTGACCCCCGGCAATAAGATCCTTTCTTTTAAAAAGCTCCCTGCCGAGGGGAAGGTGAAGGCGGCTCTGCAATTAGAGAGCGGAGAAGTATTCGAACTGATCCGTTGCCTTTACGCCTCCGAGATCCCCTATGCGGTGGAGACCTCGTATATTCCCGCAAGCCTTTATCCCCGAATGACCGAAGAGGCGGTGGCGGCCGACGGGCTATATAACACCATGCGCAGCCTCGGTATTCTCCCCGAGCGCGCCACCGAGCGGCTCTCTGCCATCTCCATCGGGCGGGAGGATGCCTTGCTTTTAAATCTGAAGGCTTCCGAGCCTGCCATCCGCATTGAGCGGACCACCTATTCCAAGACCGGTACCATTGAATTTACCACCACAACCATCCGAAGCGATTTCTTTTCCTATACAGTAGAGCTCCAATAAAGGAGGGCTTTATGAACTATTTACTCAGTATGGACGGCGGAGGCAGTAAAACAGCCTGGCTGTTGACCGATGAAAGGGGCAAGCTTGCCGCCCGAAGGATCACCGACGGTTGCTCCCATCTGCAATTAGGTCTTCCGGAGACCCTATCGCGGATCCGCCAAGGGATCGATGCCCTGCTCGAGGAGGCGGGGATCTCCAAAGAGCAGTTGGCATCTGCCGCCTTCGGCGTTCCCTGCTACGGGGAACACCCCTCCATCGATAAGGAGATCCTAAAAACGCTGACCCAATGGCTCTCCCCTGCCGCGGTGGGGGTTTACAATGATGTGGAGCTGGGGTTTGCCGGCTCCCTTTGCCTGCAAGACGGTATTCATCTGGTGGCCGGAACCGGCGCCATTGCCACCGGCCGAAACGCCGCAGGGCAGACCGCCCGCAGCAACGGCTGGCACCCTTATTTTTCCGATGAAGGCTCCGGCTATTGGCTGGGGATGCAGGCGCTGGGCTTATTTGCCAAGGAGGCGGATGGACGCGCCCCTCGCGGCGCTCTTTGTTCCCTGTTCCGCGCGCATTTCGACCTGCGGCAGGATGAAGACATCATCGCTATCTACAGCGATACCCTGATGACGGATCGCAAAAAGATCGCCGCCCTCCAGCCTCTTTTGATGGAGGCCGCCAAACAAGGGGATCGCGGCGCTCAAGCCCTTTATGAGCAGGCCGCTTATGAATTATATTTATCGGTTGAAGGGGTCTATCGAACGCTGGGCTTTTGCCCCGAGGATCAGGTAAAGATCTCCTATTCCGGCGGGCTCTTTTCGGAAGGAAGCCTGCTCCTTTCCCCGCTCACCCACCATCTTAAAGCCTTATCTGCCACCTTGGTTCCGCCTGCCCTCTCCCCTGTTTGCGGCGGGATCCTGCTGGCGGCCGAAAAACTGCTTCCCGAACATATTTCAACCATCTGCCAAGCCTTGAAGGAGGACCCCTATGGAACTCATTAAACGCGAAATTTTTACCCAGAATGAAGCCCTGCTGAAGACCCATCGGGAGCTGCTGAACCAAAAAGAAGCCCTTTGCGCCTTTATGCGACAGCCCTTTTCCAATCTGATCTTTATCGGTTGCGGCAGCGGTTATGTATTGAGCAGCGGAAGCGCGGCGCTCTTTTCGGTGGGCACCTCTAAAAAAGCCCTCGCCTTTGCAGGCGGGGAGGTCTTACTGCATCCCGAAAAATATAAAGAGGTCTTTACCGATGCGCTGGTGATCACTACCTCCCGCTCTGGAGAGACCAGCGAGGTCATCTATTCCCTGCGGAAAATGAAGGAAATGACCCATTTCCGTACCTTGGGGATCCTCTCCAAGGAGAACTGCACCATGAAGGAATTGGCGGACTTTTCCGTTCTTTTGCCTTGGTCTTATGATGAAAGCGTATGCCAGACCCGCAATATTTCCAATTTTTATTATGCTCTGACCATGCTCTTTGCGTTCTATACCGCAGATGCCGATTTGGAGAAAAGCCTTTCGGCCTTTCTTGCCGAGCAGTCGGAATACCTGAAGACCATCGAGCCGCCCTGCCGCGAGCTTGCTCAAAAGGGCTGGAACAATGTAACCACTCTGGCCGACGGTGAGATCAGCGGCATTGCCGCCGAGGGTGCCTTGGCCTTTACCGAGATCTGCATTCTCCCCGGGGAACACAGCCGCTTTTTGGACTACCGCCACGGCCCCATTGTCGGCGCCGATCCCCATAAACTGATCATTGCTCTTTTAAACGGCGAAGAGGAGACCCACCAAAAGAAGCTGATCGCTGATCTCATCGCCCGCGGCGCCCATGTGGTGACCCTGGGTCAGAAAACCAAGGACTTCTGGGGCTCCGCCTACCATATTCCTTTGGACCACATCCTCCGCCGCGAGGTTTGGGGCTTGCCTCTCATTAACCTTTGTCAGGTATTGTCTTTTTATAAAGCCCTTGCCTGCGGTCACGATCCAGATGCCCCCGAGGGACTCAATCCCTTTGTGAAATTTTAAAAAAACAAGCAAGTCTTATGCGAAATGTCCTTTCGGGACGAGAATAGGAATTTATATCCTATCGCGTTTACCGAGAGGTAAACATATCGCATTTGCCTTTGGCAAATATAGCGCGTCAACAGAAGGCCGACATATCACCCCAAAAATAACAAGAAACTCTCAATCAAGCATTGAAGCCGGATTGAGAGTTTTCTTTTTCATTCCATACACTTCCATTTTCCCCCTCTTGCATTCGGGCACGGTTCTTGCTATAATGAAAGGAGAAATTTGTCGAATGGCATGGAGGTTCTTATGGGCTGCCTTTTGGAAACCCTCGGGATGTTATTGGAAGATTTATACATCCATCTGATGGAGCGTATTCTTCCCCAATGGAAATTAAGCGCCCGCGCACGCACGATCTTGGGCGTATTCATTGATACCTATGCCCTTCTCCTTTTGGTCAATGTGATCATCGGCGGAGTTTGCTGGCTTTTGGGGTTTTCGGGAGCAAAACTCGTTGTATTGATCTCGCTGGCGCTGATCCTTTTGCAGATCGGAATCGGCTGTATTGTACAAGCCTTCAATAAAAAATAAGGAGACCTTTATGCGAAAAAGATCCCGCTTCTTAGCCTTTATATTGGTTCTGCTGATGGCGCTCTCCCCCTTTGCCCTGGCAGAAGATGAGCCTGCGGCGCCGACCCTTGCCGATCTGCAGGCCCAATACCCCCATGGGATGTATTGGAACGGGGGCGACCCTCTTTCCTATACCGACAGTCCCTGCACCCATCACGGATATTGCTCCAAATACGGATACGACGGTTGGTGCGGCTGCAACACCTTTTTAAACCATGCCATTCAATGCATGGGCTATGCCTATCAGATCGCATCCTTGATCTATGGGGGCGATCCTTATGAAGAATGGCGGCCTTATTATTACGGCGAAGAGGGGCTTGATACGCTGAAGGCGGGCGACATTGTACGCTATCGGGGGCATTCCATCTTTGTTTGCGCGGTAGAGGGCGAAGAGGTCACCTTCACCGATTGCAATTGGAACGGCACCTGCAACATCCGCTGGGATCAGACCATTACCAAAGAAGAGCTGCGCAAGAATTTTACCTATATCAGCCGCGCCCCTTATGCCTGGGGAGAGGGTGTTGCCACCTGCGACTGCTCGGTGGAATATGCAGGGGAATATACCTGCATCACCGAAAACTATCCATTAAACATCCGCAGTGGCCACGGTACTTCTTATAAAATTATAGGAACGATCCCCTCCGGCGCCACAGTAACCGTTTCCAAAGCCCCCGGCACCGGCCCCGATGATTGGGCCCATGTGGAATACAACGGCATTCGGGGCTATGCCTCCCTGCAATACCTGAAGAATAACCACGAGCATTCCTATATCAGCGATTGCGATACCGCCTGCGA
Organism: Eubacteriales bacterium; assembly: GCA_045603925.1. Lineage (GTDB taxonomy): Bacteria > Bacillota > Clostridia > Oscillospirales > QAKW01 > QAKW01. The sequence continues at coordinate 309 of JAZUNB010000064.1, read as the reverse complement.
TTGCGGAGAGACCCGCCAAACGGAAAAGGCCCACACCTTCGGGGACTATACCTATAACGAGGATGCCACCTACCTGACCGACGGAACCAAGACCCGCACCTGCGCGATCTGCAACGAAAACGAAACCATCACCGCCCAAGAGACCAAGCTTCCCAATCCCTTCACGGATGTGGAGGACGAGTCCTATTATGCCACTCCTGTCCTTTGGGCGCTGGAGCAGGAAATCACCAAGGGCGTAAGCGACACCGAATTCTCCCCTGCCACTCCCTGCACCCGCGGGCAGATCGTTACCTTCCTCTGGCGGGCCAA
>JAZUNB010000063.1:0-6978 GCA_045603925.1 Eubacteriales bacterium | reverse complement strand
TCGATGGTCATCGATGTGGTTTGGGGTACATTGATGGTCATCGATGTGGTTTTGTGGCACATTGATGGTCATCAATGTGGTTTTGTGGTACATCGATAGTCATCGATGTGGTTTTGTGGTACATCGATGGTCATCGATGTGGTCTTGTGGTACATTGATGGTCATCGATGTGGCTTTAGGTTCCATGGATGGAACCGGGAACAAGACACAGTGATGGTTAAACAAACCGTTTGATCCGGATCATTTTGTTTCCATGGCAACTGCGGTATTCAGCGCCAGCTCCATCATCTGGGTAAAGGTATTCTGCCGCTCCTCGGCGGTGGTTGCCTCCCCGGTGATCAAGGAATCGGAAACGGTACAGATGGCAAGGGCGCGCTTTCCGCAGCGGGCGGCATTCATATAGAGAGCGGCGGCTTCCATCTCCACCGCTAAAACCCCCATCTTACCCCAGGCCAGGGTATCTCCCTCCCCTGCATCATAGAAGGTATCCGAGGAGAGCAGGTTGCCCACATGATAAGAGGCACCCAGCTTTTCCGCCTCTTCCGCGCAGGTACGCAGAAGGTCAAAATCCGCAATGGGCGCAAAGCTGCCCCGCAGATGGTACTGCTCGCCGAAGGCGGAATTGGTGCAGGCGCCTGCCCCCAAAACGATCTCCCGCAGTTTCACCTTTTCACAGATGGCACCGGCAGAGCCGATCCGCAGGATCTGCTCCACGCCGAAAAACTCAAACAGCTCATAGCTGTAGATCCCCATGGAGGGCATTCCCATACCGCTGGCCATCACTGAAACTTTTACGCCTTTATAATAGCCGGTATAGCCTTGAATGCCGCGGACATTATTGACCAATTTCGCATCGGTCAGATAGGTTTCGGCGATAAACTTGGCGCGTAAGGGATCCCCCGGCATCAATACGGTCTTGCCGAAATCACCCAATTGAGCGTTAATATGCGGTGTTGACATGATCTTTCTCCTCCTTTACCAATTTCACAACAGCGCTGGTTCCCAGACGGGAGGCGCCTAAATCTATAAAATCTTTCGCGTCCTGCAAGGAGCGGATGCCGCCGGCGGCCTTGATCTTCAGCCCCGTTTCAATATGGGCGGCAAAGAGCGCCACATCCTGGCGGGTGGCTCCGCCGGTGGAAAAGCCGGTGGAGGTTTTAATATAATCGGCGCCGGACGCGGAAACAATGGCGCACATTTTGATCTTTTCTTCCTCGGTCAAGAGGCAGGTCTCAATGATCACCTTTAGCAGTTTTCCGCCGCAGGCGGCCTTAACGGCCTTGATCTCTTCCAGCAAGGCATCCCATTTCTGATCCTTGACCCAGCCGATATTAATGACCATATCGATCTCTTGGGCGCCGTTTCTCACCGCGTCCTCTGCCTCAAAGCATTTCACCGCGGTGGTGGAATAACCGAGAGGAAAACCGATAACGGTGCAGATGGCCACCCGCCCCTTGGCATACTCCGCCGCATCCTTCACAAAGGAGGCGGGAATACAGACCGAGGCGGTCTCATAGGCAATGCCGTCGTCTATAATGGCTTTGATATCCTCCCATCTGCTCTCGGGCTTTAAGAGGGTATGATCAACTTTATTTAAGATTTCTTTCATTTCCAACACTCCTTTTATAATATTATATCGAAAAGAATTGAATTTTTAAAGTGTTTTATAAAAAAAGCCGCACCTTTCGATAATCCTGCGTAAGAGTAATATGATTTTAAAAGCAGTTTTTCACCCACACAAAAAATGAACGATCCCGTCAAACAAACAATGTAATGGATCATAAATATTTATACTCCCAACGATCCGGTTACGGAAATTATTCTTACAAAATTAAAACGGCAGGGAACCTCCTGCCGTTTTAACAGTAAACTTTATTCAATTCAAAATTATTGCGAGAATGATTTCTGCCAAAGGCAAAAATGAAAACAAAAAAGGACCGATATGCTCCATCACGCCTTCTTTTTTCTCATGACTATCTTCCATAATTGAACCAACCACCGCAACAACATGCAGAACTACTACAACTAAAAATGCAATTATACTAGCCAGCAACCAAACAAAAAATTCAATCAGTCCGAAGAAGCCGTCTTCAGTAGAAGCCATATTTCCTCTTATGTTGATAAAACAAATTAAGTTATATGTTGCAATTATAGAAAATACACTTGGAATCGCTACCAATAGGAGTTTCCTACCAAAAACCGCTTCTTTTCTGTAAGACATCAAGGTTATGATAGCGGACCCAATGATAACAAGACCAATAACGACACAAAGTATAACATAAATCGTTATTTCGTTTTTTAAAACCCATAGTTTTGCATCTTCCAAGCCTTGGATCAATAAAGCAATAGGTGCCCAGATCGGCATTGTTAAAAGAACCAAAAATGCACATATTGCAATTTTATCATTTTCACCCAAAAAGCGAATAAACATATAATCCCCCTCTAAATTATAACCAAACGGTAATATTTTATCATTATTATATACCGCCTATGATACTATGTCAATACCAAATGGTTATGAGGGATAAATAATGAATAATTATTATCGTAGATTAAAAGACTTGCGCGAGGATCATGATTTTACACAGAAATATGTTGCAGACTTCCTGTCTATGAAGCAACCGCAATACAGTCGTTATGAACGAGGTTTACGAGATCTCCCCACCGATATCTTGATTCAACTTGCCCAACTATACAACACTTCCACAGATTATATTTTAGGAAGAACAAACGATCCAAAACCGTATAAGTAAATCATCTTAAAAGGAAGCCTCCCCTTTCGGGGAGGCTTCCGTTTATTTGTCGGTCTGCGCTTTTATAAGGGGCTCACACGGTGGCGGCTATAACGGCCTTAATCGTATGCATCCGATTTTCTGCCTCGTCAAAGACGATGGACTGCGGGCTTTCAAAGACCTCATCGGTGACTTCCATTTCGGTAAGGCCGAATTTCTCGCTGATCTCTTTGCCGACGGTGGTCTTGAGATCATGGAAGGCGGGCAGGCAGTGCATAAAGACGGCCTGCTCACCGGCGATGGTCATCAGCTCGGCATTGACCTGATAAGGCGAGAGGGCTTTGATCCGCTCCTCCCACACCTCGGCGGGCTCGCCCATAGAGACCCAAACATCGGTATACAGCACATCGGCCCCCGCCACCGCCTTTTTGGGATCCTCCTCAAAGGTCAGGGTAGCACCGGTTTCGGCGGCGATTTTCTCGCATTCCTCAATGAGCTTGGCATCAGGCCAATAAGCCTTGGGGGCGGCGGCCACAAAATGCAGACCCATTTTGGCGGCGCCCACCATCAGGGAATTGCCCATATTATAGCGGGCATCTCCGAGATAGACCAACTTGATGCCCTTCAGTTTTCCGAAATGCTCGCGGATGGTCAGAAAATCCGCCAGGATCTGGGTGGGATGGAATTCATTGGTGAGGCCGTTCCAGACGGGAACTCCTGCATGCTTGGCCAGCTCTTCCACGATCTCCTGCCCGAAGCCGCGGTATTCGATTCCGTCGTACATTCTGCCCAGTACTCTTGCGGTATCGGCGATGCTTTCTTTTTTACCGATCTGGGAGCCGGAAGGATCCAAATAGGTAACGCCCATTCCAAGATCATAGGCGGCAACCTCGAAGCTGCAACGGGTACGGGTGCTGGTCTTTTCAAAGATCAGCGCAATATTCTTTCCCTCGCAAAGGCGATGGGGAATGCCCTTTTTCTTCTTTTCCTTCAGTTGGGCGGCCAGATCCAGAAGATATTCCATCTCCGCGGGGGTATAGTCCAATAATTTTAAAAAGTTGCGGTTCTTTAAGTTCATTTTACAGCCTCCAAAATCACATCTGCCGCTTTTTTCAAAAGCTCCATGGGAATATTGAGGGGCGGCAGCAACCGCACCTTCTCCTTGGCCTTCAGCACCAAAACGCCCATTTCGCGGCAACGGTCCACCACTTCCCCTGCGGGGCGGTCGGTTTCAAGACCCATCATCAGCCCCATACCGCTGACGCTTTTAATGCCTGCGGCGCCTTCAAAGGCTTGGAAAAGATAAGCGGATTTTTCCTGCACCTCTGCCAGCAGTTCCTCGGTCAGTTGCGAGAGGATATAGACCGCGCCTGCGGCGCAAACGGGATTGCCGCCGAAGGTGGAGCCATGGGAGCCGGGGGTCAAAACCTGCTCGGTACGCTCCCCCATCATACACACACCGATGGGAAGCCCGCCGCCCAAGCCTTTGGCGGTGGTGACCACATCGGGATGAAGATCAAAATTCATATAACCGTAAAGCTTACCGGTGCGGCCGTTGCCGGTTTGCACCTCGTCCATAATAAGAAGGATATCTTCTTCATCGGCGATCTTCTGCAAGCCCTTACAAAATTCGGCCGAAAGGGGCAAAACGCCACCTTCCCCCTGGACCGGCTCCGCCATAATGGCGGCCACCTTTTCCTCCTTCACCAGCTTTTTCACCGCCTCCAGATCATTGGCGGGGGCATACAAAAAGCCTTCGGTAAGGGGCAGGAAATCCTGATGGAAGGTCTCCTGACCGGTAGCGGCAAGGGTGGTAACAGTGCGGCCATGGAAGCTATTGATCAAGGTAATGATCTTATAATAGTCCTTGCCCTTCTTCTCGGCGGCATATTTTCTTGCCACCTTAATGGCGCATTCATTGGCCTCGGCGCCGGAATTGGCAAAAAACACCTTTTTCATCCCGGTACGCTTGCAAAGCTCCTCTGCCAACTGCACCTGAGGGGCTGTGAAATAAAGGTTGGAGGTATGCTGAAGGGTATTCAGCTGGGCGGTGACCGCCTCTACCCAACCATCATCGCAAGCGCCCAGCAGGTTGACGGCGATGCCGCTGCCCATATCGATATATTCCTTGCCCTGCTCATCCCAGAAAAGAGAGCCTTTTCCGCGGGTCAGCTCCAGCGGAAAGCGACCGTAGGTATGGGCAATATACTGACTGTCTTTTTCTTTAACGTTCATCATTTATTTCTCTCTTTGACGACCATGGTGCCCGCGCCTTCATCGGTAAGGGTTTCGATGAGGATGGAATGGGGAACGCGGCCGTCCATAATAAATACTTTTTTTACCCCATGGTTGATGGCTTCTACACAGCATTCCACCTTGGGGATCATCCCGCCGGAGATGACACCGCTTTCAAAGAGTTCATCGGCTTCCTTGATATCCAATGCGGGGATCAGAGTGGCGGGGTTGGAGGGATCCCGCAGGATGCCTGCAATATCGGTGAGGGTGATCAGGCATTCGGCCTGCAGGGCGCCTGCAATATAGGCGGCGGCGGTATCGGCATTGATATTATAAACATTGCCCTCTTTATCGCAACCCACGGTGGAAACAACGGGGATATAGCCCTTTTCCAACAGATCGTTGATGGGAGTCACATTCACCTTGGTGATCTTTCCCACATAGCCCAACCGCTCATCCTTCATCTCGCAAAGGATCATCCGATCGTCCATTCCCGAAAGGCCCATGGCGCGGCCGCCCTTGACCTCCAAGAGGTTCACCAGCCCTTTATTGATCTTACCGGCCAGCACCATCTGCACGATCTCAGCGGTTTCCTTATCGGTGACCCGAAGGCCCTCTAAAAAGACGCTCTCCTTGCCCACCTTCTTCATCGTCTCGGTGATCTCGGGGCCGCCGCCGTGCACCAGCACAACCTTGACGCCGATCAGCGAAAGCAGCACCACATCTTCCATGACCTGCTCTTTCAACTGCTCATTGATCATAGCGTTGCCGCCGTATTTGATGACAACGATCTTGCTATTGTATTTCTTAATATAAGGCAATGCCTGGGTCAGCACCTCGGCGCGCTGGGCATTGGTCAGTAAAACAGACATCGATTCAAACTCCTTTATGTACGATAATCGCCGTTGATCTTCACATAATCATAGGTCAGGTCACAGCCCCAGGCGGTGGAAGAAAACGCGCCGTCGTGAAGATCCACCAAAATATCGATCTCTTCTTCCAGCAGGATCTTTTTAGCCAGCTCTTCGGAGAAGGCAACGCCTGCGCCCTTTTCACAAACCAGAATTTCGCCTGCTTTAGATGCAAAGCGAACCTCCACCTTGGTCACATCCACCGCGGCACCGCTGTAACCGATGGCGCAAAGGATCCGCCCCCAATTGGCATCGGCGCCAAACATGGCCGCCTTCACCAGAGAAGAGCAGATGACGCTCTTAGCGGCAGTCTTGGCCACCTCCAAGGAGGGAGCGTTGGTGACCTTACATTCCAGCAGCTTGGTGGCGCCCTCTCCGTCGGCCGCAATGCGGCGGCAGAGATCCACCGTTACGCTGTTCAGAGCAGTCATAAAGGTATCAAAGGCGGCGCCCTCGGCGGTGATGGCGGGGTTTTCCGCCTTGCCGTTGGCAAGCACCACCACCATATCGTTGGTGGAGGTATCCCCGTCTACACTGGTCATATTAAAGGTATTCCGAATATCGCCGGAAAGGGCCTTTTGCAGCATCTCGGCGGTAATGGCGCAATCGGTGGTCAGAAAGACCAGCATGGTCGCCATATTGGGATGGATCATTCCGCTTCCCTTGGCGATGCCGCCCAGAGTACAGGTCTTCCCGTCAATTTCAAACTGAACCGCCACCTCTTTAGCCACCGTATCAGTGGTCATAATGGCTTCGGCGGCGGAATGACCGTCGGTGGATAAGCCCTTGGCCAGAGCGGGAAGCCCTGCGGCAATGGGGGTTACATCCAAAGGCTGACCGATGACGCCGGTGGAGGCTACCACCATATCCTCGGCCTTGATCTTCAGTTCCTTGGCGGCAAGAGCAGACATGGTCTCTGCCACCTCAATGCCATCGGCATTGCAGGTATTGGCATTTCCGCTGTTGCAGATGATGGCCTGGGCCACACCGTTTTCCAGATGCTTTTTGGTCACGGTAAGAGGGGCGCCTTTCACCAGATTGGTGGTATAGACCGCCGCGGCGGCGGCAGGCACCTCACTATAGATCAGTGCCACATCCTT
>JAZUNB010000062.1:0-31162 GCA_045603925.1 Eubacteriales bacterium | reverse complement strand
TCTTTTGATCAGATCAATAATCCAGCATACATGCAACAATCTTTGCAACCTGAGAACGCTTGATATTGGTCTTGGGCTGGAGGTAATAACGACCGCCCTCCTGGATACCGTTTACAAGCTCATACTTTGCAACTGCAAGATGCATATAGGGAACTGCCCAGGCAGCAACCTTATCTTCATCTGCGAAGTTGTATACATTATAATACTGATCCAATTCGTTCTTATTACTGTCGTAATACTTAGCCGCATCGGTGATGCCGTCCTGATTCATCATAATGGTAACCAGGATCTTGATCACCTGCTCGCGAGTAGCAAAATTACCGCCGCGGAAGTAAACCTTACCGGTACCATCAGAGATACCGTTGATCATATTGGTGGCAACGGCAGCCTTCAGATAGGGCTGAACCCATTCGGCAATGCTATCATCAAACTTCAGAGCAACGCCGCTGTACTTGGCAACATCCAGGCCCATTACACGGGTAGCAACAGCAACGATCTCGTTTCTGGTGATGTTCTTACCGGCGTTGAACTTACCGTCGGTATCACCCTCGAAGATTCTGAAGTTTCCATTGTTGAGGTATTCAACATAAGGCAGTACCCAATCTGCAATATAAGGAGCATCGGTATAGGTAACTGCCGCGCGATCGGAAACAACATTGATCACCCATTCATCACCGCTGATCAAACCGTTCAGAGTCACCTCTTTATTGTCGCCGTCGGCAGACTTGGGAATTACGCGAGACCAGGAGTAAGTACCGCTTCTGTTGACCATATAGGCCTTGGTCACCTTGGTGTTCAGGCTGAGGTCGGAAGAAAGGGCGATTGCATGAGCAGGATCTGCATACAGCAGGATCTGCGCAGAAGCATCCTTCAAAGCATATTTGGCGCTCAAAGTAACAGAGGTAGCACCGGCGGGCAGATACAAGGTGAATTCGTTCTCACCGGTCAAAACTGCGGTATACTCGGTATTACCGACCTTACCGGTCACAACAGGAGTCGCATTCCGATTACCGGGCTGAGCCAGCAAGGTCACCTTGTAAACGCGGCTTGCTTTGCCGTTTTCGGACGTAACCTTGATGTACGCAAAAGACTTGGTAGAATCCTTCAAGGTCACAATATCGTTTGCATATGCAGTAGTACAAGCATAGTCTGCATATACACCATAGGTGGCGCCATCGCTGACAGTAGCCTTCAACTGCTTTGCATCAGCATGGTAGAAGAGAACGGTGTAACCGGCTCCAGTCTTAACGCCATCCTCCAAAGACAGCAGTTCACAATCCAAGCTTGCCTTCTTTTCGAAGGTAAGGAGATAGGTCTTAACAGAAGAGCCGTTGGTAGCGACCAAACGGAGCACCTGCTCAACGCTGCTGTTTGCAACGGTATAAACACCGTTTGCATCGGGAGTCAGAAGCGCGGTGCCGTTGTAAACCTTCAGGTCGCTGCCCATAAAGGCAATGGGCTTGAAGGAGAAGGATGCAACGCTGGGAGAAACAGTTGCCATATAGCCGCCGGCAGTCAAGGTCATACCCTCAACAGCAGTAACACCGGCAACCTTCACGGTTGCAACATCGGAAACATAATTCAGAACCAGCTTATAGGTCTCAAATTTATTCTCAGCTTCATTGGTCACCTTGAGAATCCGAACAACAGGAGCACCTGCAGTGGGTCTCAAAACATTAGAGACAGCAGGCTGCCAACCGTTTTCTTCATAGAGAGCAACAGTAGCGCCGACCGCAGCTTTAACCAAAGAGGGCTGATAGACATATTTGCCGGAAACATAACCGGTAATAGTCTTGGCGGCCTCATCGATCAGGAAATCATCGAAGGCAACAATGGAGCAATCGGTGTTCAACTGACGGAACAGTTCAATGGATGCATATGCAACCTTTCCGTTGGGAGCGGTTGCTTTTACATAGAATACATTGGCAGAAGAGGTCAGCTTCAGCTCATCCACTTCAAATTCCTTGGTGCAAGCAGCGTTGGTATAGATCTTCACATCAGCATACTCGCTGGCGGTGAAGGGAATTGCATAAACCTCGCAGTCTGCAGGAATATTGACATCACGGAAGATCTTACCTACTTCGCCGATGCCGCCGATGCGCTCTTCAGACACAACGCCGGTACCAAACATGCCGGAATTGAAGGAGAAGGAAACATCATTTACATTGGTTGCATCGGAGCGGATGGTCATATCCCAATCCAAATAAGTGTAATCCATTCTACGACGGGTGTAGCTCTCAATGGTAGCCGCACGGTCACCGAGGTTTGCACCGGTCTTCAGGTCCACATTTGCAGCAACAGGCATCAAGCCCTGCGCATCATTCAAGGATTCTGCAAAATAGTTACCGGAGAAATCGATCATGGTACCGGCACCGGTGCCATCTGTCATGGGAAGGCGGTTCCACTTGATCAGGCGGTTGCCCTTGAAGACGATCATATCCGAACAGTCTTCGGTAGCGCAGCTGCCCACAAACCGCTTATAAGCGCCGAAGATAACATCTTCGTTTTCAGCATCATAAACGATGTTGTTGGTGAAATAGAGCTTCATATTTCTGCCGGTGAAGTAAACATCCAAGCCGGCAGCCACTGCGGGGAATGCATCGAGGAATACGTTATTATCAAAATTATAAATAATGTTGGATTTCGAACCGATATTCCCGGATTCATTCAAAGTGATCAAGGAGTAACCGGACTTTCCGTAGGCGCTGTGATCAAAGTAAGAATTCGTAACAGATACGCAAGGATCGGTTGCATTGCGGCTTTCCAGAGCGTTGATGAAGCTACCGCCGGAAACTGCACCGACATAGACGCCATCCAGTTCCAATCTCTCAATATAGGGACCGAACACGCTGTAGCCATCGGACTTCTCAATTCTGCTGTCATAAACATAAACATTCAGAATATCCTTACCAACAGTGGTCTTGGAGAACTGGAAGAGGTACTCATTGTCTGCACCGGACTGAGTGGTAACACCGCCGCCGGCACTTTCCATATGAACATTCTTGAAGATCAGAACATTATCCTTCTGACGGTTGGAATCATCAACAAAGGAAGCCTTGCGGCCCATCTTAATACCGTCGATGGTGATGATGTAATCATCCAGGGCGGCATCCACACGAATGCAGGCGTTGAACAAGGATACCTTGGAAGCATCAGCCCAGCGCTCATCCAAAGTCCAGGCGGAGCTGAGCAGTTCATTCTGACCGATGGTCTCATAGGGCTTCTTATTGGGGTTCACACCATGAAGCTCACCGAGCACAACGCAAGAGCCGGTCAGTACCATCTCTTCATCATAGGTGCCTGCGGGAACCAGAATAGTGGGAACCGCAACATTGGTCTTCTTGGCGTGAGCCATCAATTTTTCAACAGAACCGAAAATGTTTTCGCCAACGGTCATTTTATAAACCGTACCCTGCCATTTATAAGGCAACTCGGTACCGGAGGTGATATCGTTGACATCCGGCGCATACATCAAATACTCACCGGAATAAACAGAATCAAAATCTATCGCATCAAGCAAGGAGCCGGTCTTATTCAAGGTAATGGTGTACACAGGCTTAAAGTTCGGATAATCCGAATTAGTCACCTGGGCATAAATCGTCTGAGAATTGCCGGAGAACAAGGAATCGGTGATCTTATTGCCGGCAATGGCATTGGAAACCTCAACAACACCGTCGCTGATCCGGTTTGCAGTCAGGTAGAGCTGCACACTGCTCTTCGCATCGGAAGCAGCAAAGCCAATGCTGTAATCGTTGCTGTCGGTTACCTTATAAAGATCTGCATTCACCTTATAGGTGGGCTGATCCAAGGTGGAAAGCGCCCAGTCGGTAACGGCCAGATCCCAAGCATTGCTCTTGACCGTCATCTTCTCATCCACCCAGAAGGAAGGACGGATCAGGCGGAAGTAATTCTCATTAACAGGGATCGCTGTATAAACGCAGTTTCCATTTACATCGCCGAAATAGTTATCGGACATATCAATGTGAGTTGCGTCGTTTGCATAGGTATAAATCTTATCAACAGTTGAAGTTTCATAGGGATTAACGCCCTGCATGCTGGGAATTAAATATGTACCGATCAACCGGTTGTTTTTAATAACAAAGCATGCAGACTGGTCCAATGCAGAAGAGTCAACCAGGAACTCTGCTTCCAGAACAGAAGAAACCGTATCGGCGTATACATAGTTGTTCTGAAGATCAAAGATCGAATTCTTGTTGATCAATTCGAAATGGAAAACGCCCTTCCCGGGTGCAGATGCATTATAAAAAATATTATCATGGATCATCAAATGGGAACCGGGACGGTTGGTAGAGTTTGTTACCCAAACATCATCATCGGTTGCAGCGCTTGTGTCAGAAGTAAAGTTTACGGATGCGCTGTCCATAGAGATCACATATCCTCTTGCAGTAACATTACTGTTATGGAAGCAGGAATCGGAGATCTCAATAAAGGGCTCTACCGTATTGCCGAAATATGTTCTGGGCAAAAATCCGGATGCATTGTTGATGTAAGCAATGTTGGTTGCATACAATTCGGTAAAATAAGAGCTGATAAATCCGGCATTGGGATAGCTGGGATAAGCACCAACCTTTTCATCCTCAAGGCTTTGACCGGTGATATACAAGTTATCCAAATGGACAACACGCTCCATTTTGGGATCGCCTTCAAAGAACAGGTTGATGGCATATCCTTTGGCCAACTCGCTGTTACCGGCGTTTTCAAACACCAGATTCTTAAAGGACATCTCGGAAGCAATGGCAGTACGCTTCTGATCAAGAATTGCACCTTTGTTGCCAAACTTCAGGCCGTCAAAGGTGAAGTCATAAGACAAGCTCTTGTCTCTGATCACATAGATGGCAACATTGGCCTTGATAATCGCCTCGTCAAAACGCTCGTCGTTCTTCTCCCAAGGCTTGCTCATATCGGTAGAGGCCTTGGATTCGGGATCTACCGCGGCAACACCGGCATTGGGGCCCAGGAGGGTAACGCCGCCGTCAAAATACATATTCTCGTTATACTCACCGGCGCAAAGCAGAATAACGGGATGCTTGGTCCCATCCTTTTTAGCCTGCGCCCAGGCATCTTCTACCGACGAGAAATATGTAACCTCATCGTACTGTCCGGTATAACCGACACCGCGGTAATCAAAGGAAATCGGGGTTCCCTCGACCATACCGCTCCAGGCGGGATTTACCACCTTGGCTTTGGCAAGCAAATTCAAATACTCAGCATCTGAATCTGCCGCAGCTGCAGGAAATACGCAGACGGAGAACATTGATACCAACATCACCAAAAGGGCAATGAAGGAAATCAACCGCTTCATCTCATGTTTCATACTGACATTCACTCCTTACATGAATCTTGCTTTTTTCGTATTGTATATGCCTATACATACGCAAGATAATTATAACAAATAATAATAAAGAATGGCATAATCTAATGTTGTTAAAAAGCAACATTTTGTGGATTTTTTATTTTTCTTTAAACCCGTCTTTTCCTTTAAATAAAATCATATATTTTTTCAAAGGAGATGATTACAATGAAAAAGCTTTGTGTTTTAACCGTTTTTTTGATGCTGATCCAAGTATTCGGCGTTATAACCTTCGCCGCAGGAGCTCCGGACATTTCTGTCCCTTCAGCTCTGCTGATGGATCAGGCCACGGGCACTGTTCTTTTTGAGCAAAACGCCGATGAAAAACGCGCCCCTGCTTCGGTCACCAAGGTAATGACGATGCTTCTGATCATGGAAGCGCTGGACAGCGGAAAGATCGCCCTCACCGATCCTGTAACCGTATCGGCCGAAGCGGCCGGTATGGGAGGCTCCCAGGTCTATCTCAAAGAAGGGGAAACCATGACGGTGGATGAAATGCTCAAATGCATCGCCGTTGTATCGGCCAACGATTGCTGTGTTGCCATGGCGGAGATGATCGCAGGCAGTCTTTCTTCCTTTATTGATGAAATGAACAACCGCGCCGCGCAGCTGGGGATGACCAACACCCACTTCAACAGCTGCACCGGACTGGATACTGCCGATCACTATACCACCGCCCGCGACATTGCGCTTATGAGCCGCGAATTAATGAAGCATCCGGAAATCACCAATTATACGACCATCTGGATGGATACCGTTCGCAACGGCGCCTTTTCTCTTTCCAATACGAATAAGCTGATCCGCTTTTACGATGGAGCCACCGGTCTGAAAACCGGCTTCACTTCCGACGCAGGCTATTGCCTTTCCGCAACCGCCACGCGGGATTCTCTTTCTTTGATTGCAGTTGTAATGGGCGGAGAGACCAGCGATCAGCGTTTTGAGAGCGCAAAGACTTTATTGAATTTCGGATTTTCCCAGTACAGTCTCTTTGATCAAGCGCTCCCCGCCCCTGCACCCGTGACGGTCATCAAAGGAATAGAGCCATCCGCGCAGCCTGTTTTGCCCGGTTCTCCTTCCTTTCTGATTCCAAAAGGAACCGAAAACCGGGTTTCTTATACCGTCGAATTGCCGGACTCTGTCCTTGCGCCGGTTGAACCTAATCAAAAATTAGGCACCGTCACTTATACTTTAAACGGCGAAATTTTAGGCACCTATGACTTGTTTGCCGAAAAGGAAATACCGCGTATTACGTTTTCTCATCTTTTTAAAGAATGGATTCAATATTTTTTCATAGTTTAGACTTGAATATCGGTATGTTTTGTGTTATGATTATAGCGTATAAATAATCTTTCAAAGCGAAACGGAGAAACAATTTATGTCTGTTAAAGTAAACAGAAAGTACCTTGGCAATTTTATCAATTCTCATGAACCGGATTATCTCCGCCCCTATGTTGAGGTGGCGCATAATATGCTCCATAGCAAAAAGGGGCCCGGCAATGATTTTCTCGGCTGGGTCGATCTGCCTTTGAATTACGATAAAGAAGAATACGAGCGGATCAAGGCCGCCGCCGCAAAGATCCAGGCAAATTCCGAAGTATTGCTGGTGATCGGCATCGGCGGAAGTTATCTGGGCGCCAGAGCGGCGATCGAATTTATCAAGTCCCCGCTTTACAACAATATGAAGAAAGACACTCCCGAGATCTACTTTGTGGGCAACAATATCAGCTCCACTTATCTTGCGGAGATCATGTCCATCATTGAAGGCCGCGACTTTTCCGTGAATGTTATTTCCAAGTCCGGCACCACCACCGAGCCCGCCATTGCCTTCCGCATCTTCAAGAAGCTGGTGGAAGAGAAATACGGCTTGGAGGAAGCAAAGAATCATATCTTTGTTACCACCGATAAAGCAAAAGGCACTTTAAAGGCTTTGGCTACTGAAACCGGCTATGAAACCTTTGTTGTACCCGATGATGTGGGCGGTCGTTTCTCGGTCTTAACCGCTGTCGGCCTGCTGCCCATTGCTGTTGCAGGCATCGAGCTGGATGATGTAATGAAGGGCGCCGCCGATGCGCGGATGGACACCTTGGTGGTGGATAACGAATGCTATGCATACGCCATCGACCGTACTCTTCTCCTCCGCAAGGGCAAGGCCATCGAAATGATGATCACCTATGAGCCCTCCGGCGTATATTTTGCCGAATGGTGGAAGCAACTTTACGGTGAGAGTGAAGGCAAGGATCAGAAGGGTCTCTTCCCCGCTTCCGCCACCTTCTCTACCGACCTTCATTCTTTGGGTCAGTTTGTGCAAGACGGAAACCGCAACATATTTGAAACCGTTCTGAAATGCAACAATGTAAAAAATAAGATCACCCTGGAAGAAGAACCCGGCGATATCGATGGGCTGAACTTCCTGGCAGGAAAGACTGTTCAGTATGTAAACGACTGCGCTTTCCTGGGGACTGTGCTGGCCCATGTGGACGGCGGTGTTCCCAACATTGTGCTGGAATTTGATGCATACGATGCATACAATTTCGGTTATCTGGTTTATTTCTTCGAGAAGGCCTGCGCCATCTCCGGTTATCTCTTAGGGGTGAATCCCTTTAATCAGCCGGGTGTTGAGGCTTATAAGAAGAATATGTTTGCCCTCCTGGGTAAGCCCGGTTATGAGCAGGAAACCGAAGAGATCAACAAGAAAATCAACAGACCGGAATGACCGACATCCATTCGGGGCTGTATAAAATTTTTAATGTCGGAGAAAAGGAGACCTCTATGTTAAAAGTAATTTTAGGGAAAAAGGGAACCGGCAAAACCAAGGCTTTGATCGAAATGGTCAATAAGGCTGCTGCCGAAGAGAGCGATGGAAGCGTTGTTTGCATCGAATACGGCGAAAAGCTGAACTCTCATATCCCCGCCCGTTCTGCTCGTTTGATTGATATTAAGAACTATCCCGTAAACACCAACGAGGGTCTGGAAGGCTTTATCAGCGGCCTGTTTGCCGGAAATTACGATATTACTCATGTTTATGTTGATTCCATTTTGAAGATCGTCGGTGATGATCTGGATGCTCTGGGCGTTGCTCTGGAGAATATGGAAGCGCTGACCAAGGCCAACAATGCAACCTTGGTATGCCTGGTTTCCGCCGATGCCGAAACCGCTCCCGAAAGCGTCAAAAAATATATGTAATTTTCTTAAAAACACCGCCGAAAACTCGGCGGTGTTTTTTCGATGAAAGAGGAACAAATCATTGAAGATTTTATTTATTTGTTTAGGAAATATCTGCCGCTCCCCGATGGCGGAATTTGTGATGAAGGATCTGGTTCGCCGAAAAGGGCTGGATTGGGAGATCGCCTCTGCCGCCACCAGCCGCGAGGAGCTCGGTCATGATACCCATCCCGGCACCAAGGCAAAACTACGGGAGATGAACATCCCCTTTACCCCGCGCCGAGCGCGGCAGATCACGCAAAAAGACTATGCCGATTATGATCTTCTTATCGGAATGGATCGATATAATATGATCAGTATGAAGCGGTTTTACGGCGAGGATCCGCAGCATAAGCTTTGCTTATTGGCCGATTTTACCGCCCACCCCCCCGCCCTTGCCGCTCCCTCGTATACCGGCAATTTTGATGACACCTTTACCGATGTTTACGATGGATGCCAAGGCTTGATCGAGCATTACACCAAGGAGGAAAACCAATGAAGGATTTAAAAAACCGCAAGATCCGCATGGCTATCTGCTATGATTTTGATAAGACCCTCTCCCCCGATGATATGCAGTCCTTTACTTTGATTCCCTCTTTCGGAGTGGAAAAAGAAAAATTCTGGGCAGAATCCGATCAATTGGCAAGGGAAAACCTGATGGACAAGAATCTTGCCTGGATGCGGCAATTGATCCGCTATTCCGAATTTACCGGCCGCTCCATCAAGCGGGAGTATTTTCGGGAGGTGGGCGCGCAGGTTCCGCTGTATAACGGAGTTGAAAGCTGGTTTGAACGAATGAATCAAATCGCCGCCGAAAAAGGCATTGAATTAGAGCACTACATCATCTCTTCCGGCTTGAAGGAAACCATCGAAGGCAGCGCCATTTCGAAATATTTCAAGCGCATCTATGCCTCCACCTATCTCTATTCCACCGACGGCACCGCCATCTGGCCCGCCCAAGCGGTAAATTATACCAATAAGACCCAATTCATCTTCCGCATTGCCAAAGGGCTCTTTGAAGAATATGATGAACGGGTCAATGACATTATGCCCGATGAAGAGCTCTATATTCCTTACGGAAATATTGTTTACATCGGAGACAGCGCAACCGACATCCCCTGTATGCGCTTGGTGAAGAGCCGCGGCGGTTATTCCATCGGCGTTTTCGATCCTGAAAAAGGAGATCGAAGCCGCGTTTATCAGCTTTACAACGATGGGCGGATCAACCTTTTTGCCCCTGCGGATTACAGTGAAAACAGCGATATTTCCAAGTTTATGGCCCAGATCATGGATGATATTGCCGCCAAGGAACACCTCAAGACCGAGCAAATGCTCTTAAAACGCCAATCCCATGAGATATAATGAAATTACAGAGGGGCGATTTATCAGCCGCCCCAACCGATTCATTGCCAAAGTTTTGATCAACGGGCAAGAAGAAACGGTTCATGTGAAAAACACCGGCCGATGTAAAGAATTGCTGACCCCCGATTGCAAGGTCTACCTCTCGGTTTCCGATCATCCGAATCGCAAAACCAAATATGATCTGATCGCAGTGGAAAAACGGCGGGAAAGCGCCCCGCCTTTGCTGATCAATATGGATTCTCAGCTCCCCAATGCCGCCGCAGAAGAATGGCCGAAAAAGGGCGAGCTTTTTCCCAAAAAAGCCTCCATTCGGCGGGAGGTACGCTATGGAAACTCCCGCTTTGATCTCTATATTGAAGACGGCCGTAAAAAAGCGTTTATGGAGGTCAAAGGCGTAACCCTTGAAAAAGACGGCGTCGCCCTCTTCCCCGATGCGCCCACCGAGCGGGGAATCAAGCATATTCGGGAACTGATCCAATGCAAAAAGGAGGGCTATGATGCGTATATCCTCTTTGTGGTTCAAATGAAAGAGATCGTTCTCTTTCGACCCAACGATGAGACCCATCATGCCTTTGGAGAAGCCTTGCGTGAAGCCGATGCCGCAGGGGTAACGATTCTGGCATATGATTGCATTGTCACCCCCGACAGTATGGAAATTGATCGAGAGATCCCTATCAAACTATAAAACCAAAATGGGCAGCCCCTTCGCAAGAAAAAACCGCCTTAGACTTTTTGCTTGCATTTCAACCGGAAACAAGGTACAATATAAGTCAACAGTAGGAAAAATGAGACAAATATTGCTCTGCATCTTCAGGAGGCCGCTATGTATTTTCATTTTGAAAATAAGAATCAACCCTATCAGTTACTGATCACAAAAAGCCTATCTCCCGACCCCCATCTGCACAGCCACCTTGAGATCATCGTGGCATATGACGGAATCTCCGAATGCATTGCAGACAATTCCCAAGTAACCCTGCAGGCCGGGGATCTCTTTATTGCATTTCCCAATCAGATCCATTATTATCTTGATCAAACCGAAAAAATGGATACCAGGATCATTGCGATCACCCCTAACGCCTGCCCTGAATATAAGGATTTATTTAAGCGATACATTCCCGAAACACCTCTCTTTAAAAATGCCTTGAGCAATCCCTATATCCGAGGTGCCATCGACGCTCTCTTTCAATACCGAAAAGACAAGAGTGAGTTTGCCGAGCCGATGTTTCGCGGGGCAACGCTGATTCTCTTAAGCGAATTATTCCGCAATTTGAAATTGATCCCCAAGAAAAAAATCGATGTAGACCTGGCAAAGGATATCATTCATTATTGCTATGAAAACTACGATAATGATATTTCCCTTCAAACCATTGCCGATTCCCTCCATATCAGCCGCTATTATATTTCTCATCTTTTCAGCAAGCGTTTGCATATCAGCTTCAGCGATTATATCAATTCCCTTCGTATTCGTCGCGCCTGCGAACTGCTGAAGCACGGAGAAATGTCCATCACCGAGATCGCCTATGCGGTGGGTTACAATTCCACCCGCACCTTCAACCGATGCTTTTTAAGTATCCGGGGAATGACCCCCAAAGAATACCGACAAAAAAAGAAAGCCTGAGATACTCAGGCTTTCTTTTTTTAAAACAAACCGGTGATCACACCGTTTTCATCCACATCGATCCGCTCTGCGGCAGGCCGCTTGGGCAGACCGGGCATCGTCATGATCTCGCCGGTAAGGGCAACAATGAAGCCGGCGCCTGCGGAGATCTTGATATTCCGTACCGTTACGGTGAAGCCTTCGGGCGCGCCCAATTTGGTGGGATCATCCGAAAAACTGTATTGAGTCTTTGCCATACATACAGGCAGATTTCCGTAACCCAGCTCGGTCAGGCGGTCGATCTGCTTCTGCACAGCGGGCAGAATGTTGACTCCATTTCCACCGTAGATCTTCTTCACGATAGCTTCGATCTTCTCGGTGATGGTGGTATCATCCTCATAGCTGAAGGTGAAATCTCCCTGCTCTTCCTCGCAAAGACGGACCACCTCGCGGGCAAGCTCCTCGCCGCCCTTACCACCATCGGCCCATACGGTAGACAACACAACGTTAACACCCAATTCCTTGCACTTTTCGATCAGGAAATTGATCTCGGCATCGGTATCGGTGGGGAAACGGTTCACTGCCACAACACAGGGCAGTTTATAAACATTCTTAATATTGGAAACATGGCGCAAGAGATTGGGGACGCCCCGCTCCAAAGCGGCCAGATCCTCGGTAGCAAGCTCGGTTTTGGCCAAGCCGCCATGCATCTTCAGCGCGCGGATGGTAGCAACCATCACCACCGCATCGGGAGTCAGCCCCGCCATACGGCACTTGATATCCAGGAATTTCTCCGCACCGAGATCGGCGCCGAAGCCCGCTTCCGTTACCGCATAATCCCCCATCTTCATAGCCATCTTGGTAGCGATCACCGAATTACAGCCATGAGCAATATTGGCGAAAGGTCCGCCATGCACAAAAGCAGGAGTTCCCTCAAGAGTCTGCACCAGATTGGGCTTTAACGCATCCTTCAGCAATGCCGCCATCGCGCCGTGAGCCTTCAGCTGACCGCAGGTTACCGGCTGATCATCATAGGTATAACCAACGATGATGCGGGCAAGCCGCTCCTTCAGATCGGTAATATCATTGGAAAGGCAGAGAACCGCCATGATCTCACTGGCAACGGTAATATCAAAACCGTCTTCCCGAGGAACACCCTGCATTCTTCCGCCCAGACCGTCGATCACATTCCGCAGCTGACGGTCATTCATATCCACGCAACGCTTCCAGGTGATCTTCTTCACATCAATGCCCAGTTCGTTGCCCTGCTGAATATGGTTATCCAGCATGGCGGCCAGCAAATTGTTTGCCGCGCCGATAGCATGAAAATCACCTGTAAAATGAAGATTAATGTCCTCCATGGGAACCACCTGCGCATAACCGCGGCCGGCGGCACCGGCCTTAATGCCGAAAACAGGGCCGAGAGAGGGCTCACGCAGTGCAACGGTTACATCCTTACCGATACGGCGCAGACCGTCGGCAAGGCCGATGGTGGTGGTGGTCTTACCCTCACCCGCAGGGGTGGGGGTAATGGCCGTTACCAAAATCAGCTTACCGTTGGTTCGGGATTCATCCTTCAGAAGTGAAAGATCGATCTTCGCCTTATATTTTCCGTAATACTCCAGGTAATCCTCATCCACATGAGCAACCATAGCAATCACGGAAATATGCTTCATTTTGCATTGCTGGGCGATTTCAATATCAGACAAATAAGCCATTTTGATTGCTCCTTATTTCTTAAAATAGTTTACTGCAGAACGGAACATCTGCATATCATACTCACCGACTACATTCTTATAGAGATACTTACCGATACGCTCGGAATGCCCCATCTTACCAAAGACTCTGCCGTCGGGAGAGGTGATACCCTCAATGGCGAAGCAGGAATCGTTGGGATTGAACTGCACATCGGAGGTGGCATTGCCGTCAAAATCAACATACTGCGTCGCGATCTGACCGTTTGCCGCCAGCTGACGGATCAGCTTTTCATCAGCAAGGAACCGACCCTCACCGTGAGAGATGGGCACTGTATAGATATCACCCACATTGGTTTCGGCCAACCAAGGAGATTTATTGGAGGCGATGCGGGTGCGTACCAAGCGGGACTGATGGCGGGCAATGGTATTGAAGGTCAGGGTAGGACAATGCTCATCGGTATCAATGATCTTGCCGTAAGGCACAAGCCCCAGCTTGATCAATGCCTGGAAGCCGTTGCAGATACCCAGCATCAAGCCATCGCGGTTTTCCAGAAGATCGGTCACTCCTTCACGGATAGCCGCATTGCGGAAAAACGCAGTAATAAACTTACCGGAGCCATCGGGCTCATCACCGCCGGAAAATCCGCCGGGCACAAAGATCATCTGCGCTGTTTTCAGTTCTTCGGCAAACTGCTCCACACTGCGGGAGATGCCCTCGGCGGTGCGGTTATTGATCACCAGGATCTTTGCATCGGCGCCGGCATCCCGCATAGCGCGGGCGCTATCAAATTCGCAGTTCGTACCGGGGAAAACAGGGATCAATACCTTGGGCTTCTCCACCTTAATGGCGGGGGCTACCCGTTCCTTGGTCTCATAAGAGAAGGTCTCCATGGGCTGTTCCCCATGGGTGATATTGCAGCTGTAAACACTTTCCAGCTTATCTTCATAGATCTTTTGGATCTCTGCCAGAGAAACGGCATCCTCACCCTTGGTGAAGACCGCCTCCTCGGTGATGGTACCGATCAGGGTGCCCTCTACTTCTTCGGTCACCTCCAGCAGGAAGCCACCGTAGCAATAGCCAAAGAGGGCATCCATGGAAAGTTCCTTTTCAAAGGCAAAGCCCAAGCCGTTACCAAGGCTCATCTTCATTACTGCCTCGGCAATACCGCCGTAGCCGGGGGTATAAGCGGTTACGGCCTTTCCGCTCTGCAAAAGCCCATAAACCGTATCATAAACCTTCAGCAAGGATACAGTATCGGGCAAACGGTTCTCATTGTATTCAGGTGCGATCAAAACGACCTTGTTTCCCGCCTTCTTAAAGTGGTTGGGAACGATCTCATGAGTCTTCCCGGTGGTCACTGCAAAAGACACCAGGGTGGGCGGTACATCCAGGTTTTCAAAGGTACCGCTCATAGAGTCCTTACCGCCGATGGCGGCAATTCCCAATTCCTTCTGGGCTTCAAAAGCACCAAGCAGGGCGGCCAAGGGCTTACCCCAGCGCTTACCGTCTTTCCCGGGACGCTCAAAGTATTCCTGGAAGGTCAGATAGACATCCTCAAATTTTGCGCCGGTCGCGATCAGCTTGGAAACCGATTCCACCACCGCGAGATAAGCGCCGTGATAGGGGCTCTTCTCGGTCACAAAGGGGTTATAGCCCCAAGCCATCAAAGAGCAATCGTCGGTATGCTTCTCTTCCATGGGGATCAGCTGAACCATCGCCTGAACGGGAGTCTGCTGATACTTTCCTCCGAAGGGCATCAAAACACCGCCGGCGCCGATGGTAGAGTCAAAGCGCTCGGAAAGACCGCGCTTGGAGCAAACATTCAGATCGTCTGCCAATTTCTTCATCTCATCGGCAAACTTCTCCCCTACTTCCTTCTTATAGCATTCGGGCTTAGCAGGAGTGATAACAATATGCTTTTCAGCACCGTTGGAATTCAGGAATTCGCGACTGATATCCACAATTACATTTCCGTTCCAGGTCATCACCAGGCGCGGATCTGCCTGAACGGTTGCAACAACGGTAGCCTCCAGATTTTCACTGTCGGCAAGTTCCATAAAACGAGCGGCATCCTTGGGCTCTACCACTACAGCCATACGCTCCTGGGATTCGCTGATGGCCAATTCGGTACCGTCGAGACCGTCGTATTTCTTGGGAACGGCATTCAAATCGATCTTCAGACCGTCTGCCAATTCACCGATGGCCACCGAAACACCGCCGGCGCCAAAGTCATTGCACCGCTTGATCATACGGCAAGCTTCTTTATTGCGGAATAACCGCTGTAATTTACGCTCTTCGGGTGCATTTCCCTTTTGCACCTCAGCGCCGCAGGTCTCCAGAGATTGGAGCGTATGGGACTTGGAGGAGCCGGTAGCGCCGCCGCAACCATCGCGGCCGGTTCTGCCGCCCAGCAGGATCACAACATCACCGGGAGCGGGACACTCACGGCGCACATTCTCTGCGGGAGCCGCGCCGACTACCGCACCGATCTCCATTCTCTTGGCGGCATAGCCGTCGTGGTACAGTTCATCCACAATACCGGTTGCAAGGCCGATCTGATTTCCGTAAGAGGAATAGCCTGCCGCCGCAGTAGTCACGATCTTACGCTGGGGCAGCTTGCCCTCCATGGTCTCTTTCACCGGCTTCAGAGGATCTGCCGCGCCGGTTACGCGCATGGCGCCGTAAACATAAGATCTTCCGGAAAGGGGATCGCGAATCGCGCCGCCGATACAGGTTGCGGCGCCGCCGAAAGGCTCGATCTCAGTAGGATGGTTATGAGTTTCATTCTTAAAGAGAAGCAACCAGGGCTCCTTCTTTCCATCGGCCTCTACCTCGATCTTTACGGTACAGGCATTGATCTCCTCGGATTCATCCAATTTATCCAGCTTGCCGATCTTCTTTAAATATTTGGCGGCAAGGGTACCGATATCCATCAAATTGATGGGCTTGGTTCTGCCCAACTCCTCGCGGGTAGCAAGATAATCCTCATAGGCTTTTTGAAGCAGATCGTCTTCAAAGGTCACATTATCAATGGTTGTAAGGAAGGTGGTATGGCGGCAATGATCCGACCAATAGGTATCGATCATCCGAATTTCCGTAATGGTAGGATCTCTTCCCTCTTTTTGGAAATAAGCCTGGCAGAAAGCAATATCATCACAATCCATCGCCAAGCCGTAATTCTTTACAAAATCAGCCAAGCCCTCACGATCCAGCTTTAAAAAGCCATCCAGGGTCTCTACTGTTTCGGGAATTTCATATTCGGTAGCCAAAGTTTCGGGCTTCTCCAGGGAAGCCTCGCGGGATTCCACCGGGTTGATCACGCTCTTTTTGATGGCAACGATCTCTTCCTCTGTCAAATCACCGTAAAGTAAATATACTTTCGCTGTTTTAACAGTGGGACGCTCGCCCTGAGAGATGATCTGAATACATTGAGCGGCAGAATCGGCCCGCTGATCAAACTGACCGGGCAGAGGCTCTACTGCAAACACAACTGCATTCTCCGCATCCAGCTCATCGGACACCAGGTCCAGCTGAGGCTCGGAGAAAACCGTACCCACTGCATAATCAAACAGCTCTTTTTCAATGTTTTCCACATCATAACGGTTAATGACGCGAACCCTTTCCAGGGCTTTGATCTGCAGGATATGACGAACCTCCTGCCGCAGATCCCTTGCCTCATTGGCAAGCTCTGCTTTTTTCTCAACAAATATACGATAAACCATTTTGTTTTACTCTTCCTTTCCTGCCATCAGGGCACGCTTGCCAATATCATGGCGATAAAAGGCATTTTCAAAATGAACGCTCTTTACTTTCTCATAAGCGGCATCCACAGCATCCTGCAGGGTTTCTGCAACCGCAGTAACCCCTAATACACGGCCGCCTGCGGTTTTCAGCACGCCGCCTTCCAGCTTCGCGCCTGCCACAAACACCTGATCGGTGGAAATGGTCAACTCATAGCCGGTCTCATACTTGCCGGGATAGCCCTCCGAGGCCATTACAACACAGCAAGCATGGGCATCGCGGAATTTCACTTCCGTGTCGGCCAAGGTGCCGTTGGTGGTTGCCATCATCACCGTAAGCAGATCGCTTTCCAGCAACGGCAAAACCACCTGGGTTTCGGGATCGCCGAAACGGCAGTTATATTCGATCACCTTTGGGCCCTTGGGAGTCAGCATCAAGCCGAAATAAAGGCAACCCTTAAAGGTACGCCCCTCTTCCTTCATTGCCCGAACAGTGGGCAGGAAGATCTCCTTCATACACTGCTCCGCAATAGCAGAGGTATAATACGGATTGGGAGCAACTGTCCCCATCCCTCCGGTATTCAGGCCCTGATCGTTGTCCAAAGCGCGCTTATGATCCATAGAAGAGATCATGGGAACAACCGTCTCTCCATCAGTAAACGACAAAACCGATACCTCCGGGCCGGTCAAAAACTCTTCAATGACCACACGGTTTCCGCTGGCACCAAAGACCTGATCCTCCATCATGGAGCGAACCGCCGCCTTGGCATCCTCACGGGTCTCAGCGATGATCACGCCCTTGCCCAGAGCAAGACCGTCTGCCTTGATCACAGTGGGAATGGGAGCGGTCTCCAGATAGGCGATGGCTTTCTCACAATCCTCAAACACTTCATATTCCGCAGTAGGAATATGATATTTCTTCATCAGATTTTTGGAGAAGACCTTACTCCCCTCAATGATCGCCGCATTGGCCTTGGGGCCGAAGCAAGGGATCCCGATCTCATTTAAAGCATCCACCGCACCCAATACCAAAGGATCATCGGGTGCGACCACCGCATAATCAACAGCCTGCTCCTTGGCAAAGGCAACGATCTTTTCGATCTCTTTGGCACCGATGGGTACTAAGCTAGCATCCTCCGCCATTCCCCCGTTACCGGGGCAGGCAAAGATCTCGGTGACCTGCGGATTTTCCTTCAATTTCTTAATAATGGCATGCTCGCGGCCACCGCCGCCCACAACCAATAATTTCATAGTTCTGATTACTCCTTATTAATGATGGAACAAGCGCATACCGGTGAAGGCCATAGCGATCCCGTACTTATCGCAACACTCAATTACGATATCATCGCGGATAGAGCCGCCGGGCTCGGCAATATAGGAAACACCGCTCTTTTTGGCACGCTCAATATTATCATCAAAGGGGAAGAATGCATCGCTGCCCAGTGCAACGCCGGAAAGAGATGCCAGGTATTCATCAGCCTCTTCCTTCGTTAAAGGAGCAGGTTGCTCGGTGAAGTATTTCTGCCAGATGCCGTCTTTGCAGACATCCTCTTCATTTTTATTGATATAACCGTCGATCACATTATCGCGGTCGGGACGGCTGATGCTCTCCTTGAAGGGCAGATTCAATACCTTATCATGCTGGCGAAGATGCCAAACATCCGCTTTATTACCGGCAAGGCGGGTGCAATGAATTCTGGACTGCTGACCGGCACCGACACCAATGGCCTGCCCATCTACTGCATAGCAAACAGAATTGGACTGGGTATACTTCAGGGTGATCAAAGCGATGATCAGATCCCGCTTGGCACTATCGGGCAATTCTTTATTCTCGGTCACCAGATTAGCCAGCAGTTCGTTGTTGATCTTAAACTCATTTCTGCCCTGCTCAAAGGTAATACCGTAAACCTGCTTAGTCTCGATGGGATCGGGCACAAAGTTCGGATCGATCTCCACGATATTATAGTTTCCGTTGCGCTTGGATTTCAGAATTTCCAAGGCTTCGGGCTCATAACCGGGGGCAATAACGCCATCGGAGATCTCCCGCTTGATGAGCTTTGCGGTCGTAACATCGCAAACCTCGGAAAGAGCGATCCAATCGCCGAAGGAGCTCATACGATCGGTTCCTCTTGCTCTTGCATAAGCGCAGGCCAAGGGAGACTCATCCAAGCCCTCGATATCATCCACAAAGCAAGCCTTCTTCAGCTTTTCGGGCAAAACAGTACCGACTGCGGCAGAGGTGGGACTCACATGCTTAAAGGAAGTGGCGGCAGGCATACCCAGCGCCTCTTTGATCTCCTTTACCAGCTGCCAGGAATTGAAGGCATCCAGAAAATTGATATATCCGGGGCGACCGCAAAGGATCTTGATGGGCAGCTCGCTACCGTCTTTCATATAGATCTTGGAAGGTTTTTGGTTGGGGTTACAACCGTATTTCAGTTCAAATTCTTTCATGGTTTGCACCGTCCCTTTCAGGAATTTTTATTGATCATACGGCAATCGGTCTCGCCGGTTGCCAGATCGGTATAGGTAACATAAAGAGAGATCTTATTATCCTCATCCAGATTTTCCCAGATATCCTTGGTAAAAGCATCGATATCATCGGGAACGCTCACCCGCTCGGGCTCCCCTTGGAAGGTGGGAATGGGATTTCCGTCGCATACATAGGTGTGGATGAAATGACCCAATCCTGCAAGTGCAGGATAAGCGAAATGATAGCGGTTGCAAGCAGTACCTGCCGCATCAGCACTCTTGAGAATGCTCATTTCATAGGTGAAATCCTCTTTACCGAAGGTGATCATGCCGCTGATGCGAGGGGTCAGATTGGGATGATCCGGCTCAAATTCACGGGAGGTAAGCGCGGTTGCAAAGCTATTGCCGTTTTTGAGACCTTCCCAGATGGTATCGGTCTGATCTCCGTTGGTCACAATGAGTTTATTCTCATAACGGCGCTGCGCCGCATAGATGATCAGGGAAGGATCCTCGACCTTAGAGGGATCGAAGGGCTCGGTAAACACTGCGCCGTCTTTCTCGGTAAAAATACGGTTGCGGCTGTTCTCGCTTCTGCCCATAATGAAATAAGCAGTAGCCGCCTTCTTGCCGTCGGCAGTTTTACCGATCACAATGCCGCGTCCTACATAGCTGTTTCCGGCGATCCGCTCGCCCATAGATTTGATCTCGTAAATATTCATATTGTCTCTCCCTTTCTGATGGCGGCAGAAACATCCTCCACCGCTTGAGGAAGCAGGATCCATTCTGCCTCTTCCATCACTCGTTTTTGTAAGATTTCGGGAGTATCTCCCTTTTGAATGGCCACTGCCTTTTGGGCAATGATCCGCCCACCGTCGGGGATCTCATTCACAAAGTGAACGGTGGCGCCGGTCACCTTAACACCGTAATTCAAAGCAGCCTCATGAACCCGAAGCCCATAAAAGCCCTCTCCGCAGAAGGAAGGGATCAGGGAGGGGTGCACATTAATGATCCGTTCGGGATACCGATCGGTAAAATCGGCACTCAGAATATTCATAAAGCCTGCCAAAACGATCAGTTCAATTTTATGCGATTCCAAAGCGGCGATCATCTTTGCTTCAAACTCCGCTTGATCGGCGCATTCTTTTTTTACAACGATCTCGGTTTGGATCTCCGCCTTTGCCGCCCGCTCCAATGCATAGGCATCACGCTTGCCGGAAAGAACCAATGCAATTTCACCGCTCTGCAAAATGCCGCTTGCCTGCGCATCGATCAAAGCTTGCAAATTAGTACCTCCGCCGGAGACTAAAACCGCAATTTTTGTCTTTTCCATAGGCTTAAACCAAAAGGATCTTATCTTCGGATTCCACAATGGAGCCGATCACATAAGCCTCTTCTCCGTTGGCCTTCAGGATCTCCAAAGCGCGATCAGCGTCCTCGGGAGCCACCACAACGCTCATGCCAACACCCATATTAAAGGTATTGAACATATCGCGCTCGGGGATATTTCCAACTTTAGCGATGAGTTCAAAGATCGGCAAAACGCGAACAGCATCTTTTTCGATCTTAGCACCCAAGCCATCGGGAATACTTCTGGGAATATTCTCATAGAAACCGCCGCCGGTGATATGAGAAACGCCCTTGACCTTTACCTGCTCAAAGAGCGCAGTCATGGGTTTTACATAAATCTTGGTGGGAGTCAGGAGGGTCTCCCCTACCGACTTGCCGCCCAATTCCTCCATAGGCTTCTTGAGATCGGCATTGTCAACATCAAAAACCTTGCGCACCAACGAGAAGCCATTGGAATGAACGCCGCTGGAGGGCAGTGCGATCACAACATCGCCTGCCTTCATGGTTTTATTATCCAAAACCTTTTCTTCGTCTACCATACCTACCGCAAAGCCGGCAAGATCATATTCATCCACCGGATAGAAGCCGGGCATCTCGGCGGTCTCGCCGCCGATCAGAGCGGCGCCGCTCTGAACGCACCCTTCGGCAACACCGGAAACGATCTCGGCGATTCTTTCGGGTACATTCTTGCCGCAGGCGATATAGTCCAGGAAGAACAAGGGCTTTGCGCCGCAGCAAATAACATCGTTCACGCACATAGCAACGCAATCGATACCGACAGTATCATGCTTGTCCATCAAAAAAGCCATCTTCAGCTTGGTGCCCACACCGTCGGTTCCGCTGACTAAGACCGGCTTTTTCATACCGGCGATGTCCGGCACAAACAGCCCGCCAAAGCCGCCAATATCCAGATCGGCACCGGGAGTCTTGGTACGAGCCACATGGCTCTTCATCAATTCAACCGCTTTATAACCGGCTGTAATATCTACACCGGCTGCAGCATAGCTTTCGGATCTTGAATTTTTCATGATTTATTCCTTTCCGTTCCAGCAATAGGTACATAAGTCACAAGCAGGAAGACCGATTGCTTTGATAATATTTTCCAGAGATTGATACTCCAAAGAAGCAAAGTTGAACCGCTCACAGATCACCTTGCGCAGTTTCTTACCACGCTCGGTTTTATCGTCGATATATTCGTCGATATGATCAAAGCCCTCTTCCCCTTCCAACTCCAGAATCACGCGACGCGCCAAAAGATCCATATCGGAGGTAGAACGGGAAAAGTTATGATATTTACAGCCAAACATGATCGGCGGGCAAGCGGAGCGCATATGCACTTCCTTGGCACCGTTTTCATAAAGAAAATCCACGGTCTCGCGGATCTGGGTCCCGCGAACGATAGAATCATCTACAAAAAGCAGTTTTTTATCCCGAATCAATTCATGAACAGGGATCTGCTTCATTTTTGCCACCCGATCCCGATCTTCCTGACGGGTAGGTGTAAAACTGCGGTTCCATGTAGGGGTATACTTAATGAAGGCACGGGCATAGGGCACCCCGCTCTTATTAGCATAGCCGATGGCATGGGGAATGCCGGAATCGGGCATTCCGCATACATAGTCCAGATCGGTAGCCACTCCCTTTTCCTGATCGCTTTCTGCCATCAAGGCCCCATTCTCATAGCGCATACACTCCACATTAACCCCCTCATAACCGGAGGTTGGATAGCCGTAATAACTCCAGAGAAAGGAGCAGATCTTCTTTTTCTTCTGCGGCGACGAAAGAACGGTCAATGCATCCGGAGATAATTCCACGATCTCTGCAGGGCCCAATTCTTTTTTCAATTCAAAGCCCAACTTCGTTGCTACATAAGACTCAAAAGTAACACAATACCCATTTTCGTCTTTACCGATCAAAATCGGCAACCGCCCCAAGCGGTCCCGGGCAGCAATCAAATTGCCGTCCTCTTTCAGGATCAGTATATTGGCCGTTCCATCAACTACATTCTGGATAAACTTAACGCCCTCCAGAAAGTTTTCTTTCTGACTGATCAGCGATGCGATCAATTCGGTGGAATTGACCTTGCCGCCGGTCATGGCATCAAAATGCCCACAGTCCCGCATCAAATACTGTTCGATCAGTTCATCGGCATTGTTGACTTTCCCGATCACGCAAATGGCAAAGGTGCCAAGCTTAGAGCGAATCAGCAGCGGCTGAGGCTCCCAATCGCTGATGCAACCGATCGCTGCGGTACCGCACATTTCTTCCAGTACATGCTCAAAGCGAGTACGAAAAGGAGCATGCTCGATACCGTGAATCTGCCGCTGAAGACCGATCTCTCGGTCATAAACAGCAATACCGGCTCGGCGGGTGCCCAGATGGGAATGATAATCAATGCCGAAAAACACATCCGATAAGCATTCTTTTTTAGAGGTGATTCCAAAAAATCCTCCCATGATCTCCTCCCAAAAAAATTAAGCAAAATACAACTCGCTGAGAGTCATGGGATCAATATACTGACCGTCCTTGTAAACGCGCATATTGCCGGAAGCAATTTCATCGATCAGCATAACCTTTCCGTCGGCATCGTAACCGAATTCAAATTTGATATCATAGAGGACCAGACCCTTTTCTTTCAGATCATCGGCAACGATCTGGGTGATCTTCTGGGTCATTTCTTTCATATCGTCGTACTGCTCCGCAGTCATAACGCCCAGGTCCACCAAACCATCCTTGGTTACCAAGGGATCGCCCTTTTCATCATTCTTAAAGGTCATTTCAACATAAGCAGGCAGATCAGCGCCTTCTTCGATATAGTCACTATAACGGCGGAAGAAGCTGCCGACAGCCTTATGGCGGCAGATAACCTCCAGGCCCTTACCAAACACCTTGGCGGGCAAAACCTCCATGGTAGTATCTTCCAGGGAAGCATCAACATAATGGGTCTTGATGCCGGCGGCATTGACCTTCTCAAAGAAATAGATGGACATCCGAAGATTTACATCACCGACACCGTCGATGGTGAGCCCTACAGAGTTTTCGCCGGGATCAAAAACACCGTCTTTTCCGGTGCAGTCATCCTTAAACTTCAAAAGATAGTTTCCGTTATCCAGTGCAAATACGTCTTTGGTTTTTCCGGTGTAAACAAGCTTCATTTTCTTTATCTCCTTTAAATAAATTACTGATTTAACGCAGCATCCTTAGCGAGAACGGCCGCTGCATCCTTTTGCCGTTTCTCCATCAACTTTTGTGCAAGACTCTCATCCTCCACCGCCAGAATCTGAATAGACAATAAGGCGGCATTAACAGCCCCATCGATGGCAACCGTCGCCACGGGAATTCCCGGAGGCATCATTACAGTCGACAAAAGGGCGTCCATGCCGCCTAAGTTCTTCGATTGGATAGGAATGCCGATAACCGGCAAGGTGGTATTGGCTGCAATGGCACCTGCAAGATGAGCAGCCATGCCTGCGGCGCAGATAATGGCGCCAAAGCCGTTGTCACGGGCGCTTTGGCTGAAATCCTTTGCCTGCTCGGGGGTTCTGTGTGCAGAGTAGATATGTGCTTCATAGGGTACGCCGAAAGATACCAAAGTATCGATGGCTTTTTGTACAATGGGCAGATCGCTGTCGCTTCCCATCATTACCGCAACTTTTCTCATTTTGAGACCCTCCTTTTTAGATGTTGAAATAAAAAAGAGCGCACGTTTCCTCAACAGGAAAGTGCGCCCAGACGGTCGGCATAAATAGTCCTTTGTTCCCCGGTGGTACTCCACCTTTTCCGTCAGTCGCAAAGAACCGTTGAATTCAAGAAAAAGTATAGCATAAATTATAGCGAATTGTCAACGAAAACCGAGGCGTTTTTTGCAAAAAAATACGATTTATGAAATTTGCATAGACGCACCGAAATCTTTCGGGTTTTTGTGCATATTTTGCTCAAAACCGCTTGCTTGCGGAGAAGATATCCAAAGCCGCTCTTGACAGTGTGACGGGCGAATCTGTCGCACCTTGTCAATGTCGGGGTAATGCTCTTTGATGTATTCGCAGAGGTTGTGTGCCGTGTTAAGTAGGTTTGACTTGGCAGAGAAGCTACACACTCTCCAACCTTGCTCTGCTTGACCGTTTTGGTGTTTCGCAGAATGCTTGTCATACCGATATGAGAAACACCCCTCTATTGCGGTCATGCTCTGCACAAATAGTGAGCGCTGTTTTTTTGACATTCCCTGTCACTCCTTTCTTAAATGTTGTCTGTCGGCATTTTCGGTTTGTTGTCACAAACCGTTAATGCCAACAGAGATACCGCTATTTTTGTTAGATAAAGGCAAGTGACACCACTTGCCAAATGTATAGTGGTGTATTTTCCACCATACCAAAGGTCACCACATTGGTGACAAGTCAACCAATCCTACATAGCACTCGGATTAAGATTGACGATACCGCCGTTTTTCGTTTGGACATTTCCATTCGCTTCAAAACGGTGATACGGGTTTGACCTCATCAGGTCAAAGGTTTCTTTTGTAATTCCACCTTCATATGATTTTCTCATGTGCGTATTTGTTTTAATTCCTCCTTCTTAAATTAAAAGTATTGTAATTAGAATCTATGTTATTAATTTTTTCACTTCAAGTAATCTTTTTATAACTCTTAAAACAATCAAAAGGATTCCTTATTCTTTTAACAATCTTCATAACCCTAATTACTCTATGTTTAAGACAATGACTCATAATGCTTATATAATCATGATGATTAATAAAGAGTCTTATATAAGAAAAAAGTCATAACGATTCTATAAGGAATCATCATGACTCATGAAGATTGGATTATTTTTGAAAAATCATTGTAAATTATAAGGTTTTTTGCTATAATGTGGTTAGCGTAAATAATGAATATATAAACTTATGGGAGGAACTGTAATGAGTTTATTTGATTTTTTTCGAACAAAAAAGACGGGTGATTTAGATAAAAGAACGGCTAAGAACAACTCAAACGATTTGAGAAATCCATCCAACTTTTTTGCATATCTTGGCTCTTCTATGAATGAATTATGGCAAAATATTGTTGAAGGTGAAAATGAGGCTGTAGATATTTTTTGCGAATATAAACGGTTTGGCAATTCACTTTTAAGACAATATTCTAATATAGATTTTCGGCGTCAAATAGAAGATTTTACTATTGGCGAACTGATGTACTTATATTGTTTGGAGTTTGATAAAGATATTTACATATCAAAATCATACGATTTAACTGATGTTGTTTTGTTGAGCCACCACAAATATGAAGAATTAATTCTAAAACTGACCGACAATGAGCGAACATATATAACAGAATTTAAAAATTATATAGATAATAACATTAAACGATTGTGTTCATCTGTGTCAATCAAAAGATTCGATGTTGATTTTGTAAAAACAACATTACCTGTAAATACTTTAGAATGCGTTAAATACCACCAATTTCTCGCAGATGCCGATATGAACGGAACTTATAACTATGGAGATAAATGGAATCGAATATCTAATGCCCCCATAATTGGATATTTTGGAGAAATCACAAAGCAAGACAATCCCTTGATTTTGATTAGTATTGAGCATATTGATGCTTTGGTGTTGGATTATATTTGTTATGCCACAATTACACTTCCTACATTAGATATGGACAGAGTGTTGGCATATAGAAATCCAAATACAAATAAGAATGTTATTATGACAATAGATGAAACATTAGGCGATGGAGCAAGTGTATTTGCAGATAGAGCAATAACCGATATGAATAGCGCTGCGTTTAGACAATGGGTACGGATTGGAATGAAAGCGAAATAACTTGCACCAAGTTTGCACCAAGATAGATTTTGAGGTAAAAAGAAAACCCCGAAAACCGTGATGGTTTCGGGGTTTTTGAATACTCTGTAAGATAAGTGATTATCTCTTGGAGAACTGGGGAGCGCGACGAGCAACCCGCCCTTGGCGTGTTGCTAAGCAGATGCCCCCACTCGCTCGCCATCGAGGATGGCAACCGCTCGGGGATGGCGAAAAGCCGCTCGTTGCACAAAAAAAGAGCACCCACATAAGTGAGTGCTCTTGAGATAAGTCTGTTATCTCTTGGAGAACTGGGGAGCGCGACGAGCGGCTTTCAAACCGTACTTCTTTCTCTCCTTCATTCTGGGGTCGCGGGTAACAAAGCCAGCCTTCTTCAGGATGGGCTTCAGGGTCTCATCGGACTCGATGAGAGCGCGGGTGATCCCGTGACGGATGGCACCTGCCTGACCGCTGACACCGCCGCCAACAACATTGACAACAACATCAAACTTACCCATGGTATTGGTCAGCTCCAGGGGCTGACGAACCAGCATACGCAGGGTCTCCAGGCCGAAATAATCGTCCATGGTTCTGCCGTTGATGGTTACATTGCCGTTACCGGGAAGCAGGCGAACTCTTGCAACAGAAGACTTTCTTCTGCCGGTACCGTAGAAATAATTCTCATTATTATACATCGTTCAGTCCTCCTTACTTCTCAAATACTTCGGGCTTCTGAGCGCCCAGATTATGCTCTGCGCCGGAGAAAACTCTCAGACGAGTCATAGCGTTGGAAGCGATCTTGTTCTTGGGCAACATACCCTTAACAGCCAGCTCCACAGCCTTCTCGGGGTTGGTTTCCATCATGGTCTTGTAGCTTACTTCCTTCAGACCGCCGATATGGCCGGTATGATATCTGTAAAACTTCTTGTTGAGCTTATCGCCGGTCAGAACAACCTTAGCGGCATTCAGAACGATTACACCGTCGCCACCGTCAACATGGGGGGTATAATCAGGGCGATGCTTACCCATCAGGATCATAGCGACCTGAGTGGAAACGCGACCCAGCGGCTTATTGGCTGCGTCTACAATATACCACTTGCGGGTAACTTGCTCTTGCTTTTTCATAAAAGTAGACATCGTTACTTCCTCCATTAATTCTTCTTTTTTATCGCCAGGTTATTATAATACAAGCAACTGCTACTTGTCAACAACTTTTTTCAAAAAATTCAATCTACACTTTACAATCTCTTATTTTCTCGTTTTTACTCTGTTTTACTCAAAATTGCTCACTTTCAATTTACAAAAAATATTTGCTTTTTTATAGCAAAGGTCTTAAAATAAAGCCATAAAAGGAGTGTTTCTATGCAGCAGATATCAGGATACCTACGCCGCGCCATTGATGATTTTCAGATGATCCAAAAAGGCGAGCGGGTCGCAGTAGCGGTTTCGGGGGGAAAGGATTCCCTTCTTCTCCTCCATGGAATGAAGCATCTTTCCCGCTACCACCCTGTCGGATTTGATCTGATCGCCATCTTCATTGATCTCGGCTTTGATAGTATGAATATAGAAGAATTGGAAAAGACCTGCCGCACCTTGGAGGTTCCGCTGGTGATCCGCAAGACCGATATCGCGCCGGTTGTTTTCAATACGCGCCAAGAGACCAACCCCTGCTCTCTCTGCGCCAAAATGCGGCGCGGTTCTTTGCACGATGCGGCTTTGGAAATCGGTTGCCGCACCATCGCCTTGGGTCACCATCGGGACGATGCGGTAGAGACCCTGGCCATGAACCTGATCTTTGAAGGGCGGTTATCCTGCTTCCAGCCGGTCACCTATCTGGATCGCAAGGATGTTCGGGTCATTCGCCCTATGATCTATCTCACCGAACAGCAGATCGCCAATACCGTTCAGCGGCTGAACATCATCCCCATCAAAAATCCCTGTCCCATGGATCATACCTCTATGCGCAAGGAGATCAAGGATCGCCTCGCAGAGGCCGAAAAGCTTTATCCCGGTCTTTCCGAGCGGATCTTCGGCGCCATTCAGCGCAGTGACCTCCCCGGCTGGAAGAAGACTTTTGACTAATACAGATCTCTTGATCTTGCCGATGTGCCTTTTCCCGCTCAATGCCCTTGCCGTGCTCGGCCAGAATGGCGTTGATGGTTGCCTTTTTACGCCATGCAGGGCAAAAATGGGTATAAAAATAGCGCCCGGCTTCCCGAACGCCATGATTATTAAGTTAACTCCTTATCAGGGCATGAAAAAACCACCTTCCATACGGTTGGTGGTTTAATCTTTTATATATTGAATTTCTTTAATCTCAGTTTGCAATAGGACTACGCCGCTGATTTCGAGGAAAGCTTCCTCAAAGCCATATTCTTCTATCGCTATATCAGCGCTATATGCCCAGCATTGTCCTTCAAACACTTGACCATCTATCGCAATAACGCGAACGGGAATTTGAGATTCCATATATTCATATAGTTGTTTTTCTGAATACTTCATTTATTTGCCTTTGCCCCTTTCTTACTTGGATAATCAGGCACAACATAGGTTCCATCTTTGCTATAATGAATTTTAAAAGTAGAGGTGTTTGCTTCCACACCTGTCATATCATTTACAGCAATGCCAATGTCGTCCGTATGAATTGTTATTAGCTCAACTTTTCTCCATTCTCCATTTTTATTGCGCAGTATAATCCCGGTTCCACAATACTTATCCACCAATCTTTGAGCATCGTCTTCAGATACCGTCAGACGAGACGGTCCATATTTATTCTTAGATTTAAGTCTATTAAAATTAACTGCCGCACAGGTCTGTCTCGCAACAAAGCATCAATATTCGCATCTTAACTTCCAATATTATACATCGAATCAGCTTGAAACACAATACTTTTATAACTCATTATTGCAGAAGTCGACCGACTTCGGCCAAATCCATCAACCTGCACCCGTTCTCTCTGCAAGGGTAGATCTGCCGCTCTTGAAAAGCGGGTATATTCCTCGTTGATGCGGCGCAGGCGGATCTGATCATAAAGCATTGCCCTTCGCCGATGCGGTTACCGACATATTCTGCAACTGTAATTCCTTATTGACAAATTCTTATTAAATATGGTATACTTTTTGCGTTAAAGACATTGACGAAGAGGTTATAAGAACTCCAAAGAAAGAGAAGCGGCGGTTGGTGCGAGCCGTGCAGAGGGGTCTTATGATGTCGCTTCCGAGTCGGAAGGAAGAAAGCTTGGCGAGTAGACCCTTCCCGTGATGCTGCGTAAAGGCCGAATAAGAGGCGTGCATCTGCGCGCAATTTGAGTGGTACCGCGGGTATTGATGTATTTTCAAGCTCGTCTCAAAGATTTTTCTTTGAGGCGAGTTTTTTATTTTGAAAAGGAGTAGTTCGATGAAAGAATTGGAAAAGGTTTATAATCCCCAGGAATTTGAGGATCGCATTTATGATTTCTGGGTAAAAGAAGGTGCTTTTCATTCGGAGCCCGATGAAAACAAGCAACCCTTCACCATTGTGATCCCCCCTCCCAATGTAACCGGTCAGCTGCATATGGGTCACGCTTTGGATGAGACCCTGCAGGACATTCTGATCCGTTATAAGAGAATGCAGGGCTATAACGCTCTTTGGATCCCCGGCACCGACCATGCCGGTATTGCTACCCAGATCAAGGTGGAAGAAGTCCTTCGCAAAGAAGAAGGGCTGACCCGCTATGATCTCGGCCGCGAGAAGTTTCTGGAGCGGGTCTGGGATTGGAAAAAGATGTATGGCGACCGCATCATCAACCAGCTGAAGAAGCTGGGCTCTTCCTGCGATTGGGATCGGGAGCGCTTTACCATGGACGAAGGCTGTTCCAAGGCGGTAAAGGAAGTTTTTGTAAATCTTTATAATAAAGGTTTGATCTATAAGGGCAACCGCATCATCAATTGGTGCCCCAAGTGTACCACCGCTCTTTCCGATGCAGAGGTTTCTTATGAAGAACAGCCCGGTCATTTCTGGCATATCCGCTATCCGGTGAAGGACAGCGATGAATTTGTGACCATTGCCACCACCCGCCCCGAGACCCTCTTGGGCGACTCGGCAGTAGCGGTTCATCCCGAGGATGAGCGCTATTCCCATTTGGTGGGTAAAATGCTGATCCTGCCTTTGGTAGGCAGAGAGATCCCGGTGGTTGCCGATGAATATGTGGATAAGGAATTCGGTACCGGTTGTGTGAAGATCACTCCCTGCCACGACCCCAACGACTTTGAGGTAGGCAAGCGCCATAATCTGGAAGAAATTCTGGTCATGGACGGCAACGCCAAGATCAATGCCAACGGCGGAAAGTACCAAGGGATGGATCGCTATGAAGCCCGCAAGCAGATCGTGAAGGATCTGGAAGAGGGCGGCTATCTGGTGAAGATCGAGGATCATACCCATAATGTGGGCGCCTGCTACCGTTGCGGCTGCACGGTGGAGCCTATGGCCTCCAGCCAGTGGTTTGTTAAGATCAAGCCCTTGGCTGAAAAGGCCATCGCTGTGGTCAAGGAAGAAAAGACCCAATTTGTTCACGACCGTTTCAGCAAGACCTATCCCAATTG
>JAZUNB010000061.1:0-1987 GCA_045603925.1 Eubacteriales bacterium | reverse complement strand
ATGACCACCACCGTTCCCGCCATGGAAGAAACCATCCGCCTTTTGAGAGAAAAGGCGCCTTGGTGCAAGATCGCGGTGGGCGGTGCGGTGCTGACCGAGGAGTATGCCGAAAAAATCGGTGCCGATCACTACTGTAAAGATGCCATGGAAGCAGTTCGCTTCGCCGAAAAGACCCTGTCGTAACAGGGTCTTTTCTTTTACGAAAAACTTTTTTATAAAAAGGGTTGACAAATGGTGAGAAGCGTGTTATTATGATAACACTTTAGCGAGATAAAGCAATAAAATTTGGAGGATAAACCAATGAAAATGATGAAAAGAGTGCTGGCTTTGCTGGCAATTGCTGTGATGCTGGTAACCATGTGCGCCTGCGGCGGTGATAAGACCGATTCCGAGTATGTGAAGGATAAGGGCGTATTGGTTGTGGGTATTACCGATTTTGCTCCCATGGATTATCAGGATGCAAACGGTGAATGGGTTGGCTTTGATGCCGATCTTGCCAAGGCCTTTGCCGAGTCCTTGGGTGTGGATGTAGAGTTCTCCCTCATTACCTGGGGTCAGAAGCATAATGAGCTGGCTTCCAAGACCATCGATGTGGTCTGGAACGGTATGACCATCACCGATGATGTGAAGGCTGTGATGGATGTATCCAATGCTTACTGCAAGAACGCTCAGGTTGTTGTAATGAGCAAGGAGAATGCCGCCAAGTATACCACCGTTGAGAGCATGAAGGATCTGCGCTTTGCCGTGGAGGATGGCTCCGCCGGTGAAGAGATGGCCGAGGCCAATGGCTTTACCACCGTTCCCGTTGAGGATCAGGCCAAGACTCTGATGGAAGTCAAGTCCGGTACCAGCGATGCCGCCATCATCGATATGCTGATGGCAGGCGCCATGATCGGTGAAGGCACCGATTATGCCGATCTGGTCTATACTCTGGAGCTGAACAGCGAGGAATACGGTGTCGGCTTCCGTAAGGGCTCCGATCTGGTCGCTAAGCTCAATGAGTTCTTTGTAAGCGCTTATGCCGACGGCACCATTGCCGAGCTGGGCAATACCTATAAGATCGCCGATAACGTCATCGAGCAGAAATAAGAGTTTGAATGAATAACCTGAAGCAGAGGGGTGTTTTTTCACCCCTCTGCTTTTGGGCTGTATAAAGAGGAACAGAATGCAACAGTTTTTTCAACAACTTCCCATTGTCGTAGACGCGTTAAACAGTGGATTTTTGCAGACCTTAAAGCTTTTCGCCGTCACCCTTCTGGGGGCGATGCCGCTGGGTCTTTTGATCTCCTTTTGCTCCATGAGCAAATTCGCGCCGCTGAAATATGTAACCAAAACCGTCATCTGGATCGTGCGGGGCAGCCCGCTGATGCTTCAGCTGATGATCATCTTCTATGGCCCCGGCCTCTTATTCGGCTTTAATCCCTGGGGCGGCGGCGAAAGCGGGCGCTTTATTGCGTCGGCAGTGGCCTTTATCTTAAACTACGCCTGCTATTTCTCCGAGATTTACCGCAGCGGCATTGAGGGCGTTCCCCGTGGCCAGCAGGAGGCGGGTCAGGTTCTGGGCATGAAGAAGGGGCAGATCTTCTTTAAGGTCACCCTGATGCAGATGGTGAAGCGGATCGTGCCGCCCATGTCCAATGAGATCATTACCCTGGTGAAGGATACCTCTCTTGCGCGGATCATCTCCCTGCAGGAGGTCATCTGGGCAGGCGAGGCCTTTATGAAGGGCTCCCGCGGCCTTTCGGGCTTGGTATGGCCCTTGTTCTTTACCGGTATTTATTACCTGATCTTCAACGGTGTGCTCACCATTATCCTGGGCAAGCTGGAGAAGAAGCTCAGCTATTTCCAGGCGTAAGGGGGTGTTGGAATGTCATTTTTAGAGATCTGTAATATTGAAAAGCATTTCGGCTCCATCCGTGTGTTGGAGGATATCTCCTTCACCCTGGAAAAGGGGCAGGTCTTGGCCATTATCGGCTCCTCCGGCAGC
>JAZUNB010000060.1:0-2555 GCA_045603925.1 Eubacteriales bacterium | reverse complement strand
TGCCTCTACCAGATCCTTGCTGAATACCGCAAAACTGATGGATGAGAACCAAACCCTTTATAAACTCAAAGAATTAGAATATGTTGAGCGCATTTGTGAGAATGTTGGTAATATCAATTTAAACGGAAACACCGATGTTTTGTCACAGCTCACCGGGATTTTAAGGGGGAATACTTGATTTAGAAAGGAAGATAATTATGATTGAGATCGTTGGCAAGTTTAATACTGCCATATGTTACACAGACACATTAGAGCCTACCGCATACGCTCAAATCGAAACCGTATGCAACGAGGAGGCTTTTGCAAATTCAAAGATCCGCATTATGCCCGATGTTCACGCCGGAAAAGGCTGTACCATCGGCACCACCATGACCATCGCGGATAAGGTGGTTCCCAATTTGGTGGGAGTGGATATCGGCTGCGGAATGTATACCGTAAATCTGGGAAAGGTGGAGATCGACCTTGAAAAATTTGATGAGGTCGCTCATTCCATCCCTTGCGGCAAAAAGGTTTGGGACGGAAGGCAGGAGCGCTTTGATTTAACCGTTCTTCATTGCTACAGAGGCCTTAAGAACACAAAAAGACTCGAAAGAAGCATCGGCACCTTGGGCGGCGGAAATCATTTCATCGAGATCGATGTCGATGAGGCCGGCAACAAGTACCTGATCA
This sequence comes from Eubacteriales bacterium, assembly GCA_045603925.1. Classification (GTDB taxonomy): domain Bacteria; phylum Bacillota; class Clostridia; order Oscillospirales; family QAKW01; genus QAKW01. Next base: position 1,886 of record JAZUNB010000060.1, on the reverse strand, counting down.
TCCATTCCGGCAGCCGCAACCTGGGCACTCAGGTGGCCGAGCATTATCAGCAGCTGGCTGTTGATCTGAATCTCGGGAAAGAGGAATACTTTAAAATGCGGGATGAGATCATCCGTACATATAAGGAGCAGGGACGCCGAACCGAGATCCAGGCCGTCTTAAAGCAGATGGCGAGGGATTGGGAGGCCAAGGAGCCTACTATGCCCCGTGACCTTTGCTATCTCTACGGCACTTTTATGGAGGACTATCTCCATGATATTGACATCTGCCAGAAATTTGCAAAACGCAATCGGGAAAAGATGGCAGAGATCTTGTTGGAAAAGACCGGTCTTACACCCATCGAATCATTCCAGACCATTCATAATTATATAGATGTGGAGGAAAAGATCCTGCGCAAAGGCGCTGTCTCCGCCAAGGCGGGAGAGAAGCTCTTGATTCCCATCAATATGCGGGACGGGAGTCTCATTTGCATCGGTAAGGGAAATGACGATTGGAACAATTCCGCTCCCCACGGCGCAGGACGCTTGATGTCCCGCTCAACAGCCTTTGAGCAATTGACCATGGAGGAGTATGAGCGGCAGATGGCGGGGATCTATACCACCTGCGTCAATACCTCAACACTGGATGAGTCCCCTATGGCCTATAAAAATATGGACGAGATCGTTGCAAACATCGGTCCCACCGCCGAGATCCTCGCCCATATCAAGCCCATCTATAATTTCAAGGCGGCAGAGTAAGCTCGCCCATTCAGAAAGGAGTTGAAAATCATGGAGGAATTGATACGGTCAAAGCTTCGGGAAATTGAACAAAAAGAACATGTGAAAATCCTGCACGCCATTGAATCCGGCAGTCGCGCTTGGGGTTTTGCTTCACCGGATAGTGACTACGATGTGAGATTTATCTATGTAAGACCCAAGGAGTTTTATCTTCGGCTGGATAAGACCCGCGATGTGATCGAATGGCAACTGGATAAGACTCTCGATATCAACGGGTGGGATCTAAAAAAGGCGCTGACCTTATTGCATAAATCCAACCCGACCCTCTTTGAATGGAGCTCCTCTCCCATTGTTTATAAAACCACCGAAGAGTGGGCAACGATTTCGGCGGTCATTGATCGCTACTTTGTCGCAAAATCGGGGCTTTACCACTACCTCAGCACCGCCAAAAGTAACTATCGCGAATATCTCCAAGGGGAATCGGTGCGGCTGAAAAAATATTTTTATGTATTGAGACCCCTGCTGGCCTGCAATTGGATTCTGGAAAAAGGAACTCCCCCACCAATGCCCTTCCACAAGCTGATGGATCAATGCCTTGAGCCCGCTTTAAAACCGGAGGTCTTGCGGCTTTTGGAACTAAAACGAAACACCCCCGAGCTGGGCGAGGGACATCGTATCGACGCCATCAACGTATATATCGATCAAAGAATCCCTCTATTGGAAGAGCAGATCAAAGCGATGCCTGCCCCTACCGACGATCCCTGGGAAGAACTGAACCTCCTGTTTCTCTCTTCCCTATAACGAGATTTGAACGCAACCTGCGCGATGTGGTTCGAACCTGCGGCATCCTGCGCCAAACGTTACCGGAGTACCTGTTTCCGCTCGTTTCTAAGCATTTCCGCCCCTTTCCGCTCGGAAACAGATGCTTTCCGGCCATCTTGCCTCCACTGTTTCCGTGTGCGACCGTCGTGTAAATGGAATAGAATGTGGTCAAGCAAAACACCCCGGATGCAGTTCTCGCTGCATCCCAGGTGTTTTTTGTCGTCTGTATGGTAACTCTGTCCGCCCCAAAAGTCAAGGCCTTTCGTGGATATCCTTGTCAAAAAGTGATATTTGCAGTATAATTAACGTGAAGCAAACAATGATTAGGAGGGAGAATATGCGTTCAAA
>JAZUNB010000059.1:0-8342 GCA_045603925.1 Eubacteriales bacterium | reverse complement strand
GCGACACCGAATTCTCCCCTGCCACTCCCTGCACCCGCCGGCAGATCGTTACCTTCCTCTGGCGGGCCAAAGGCGCACCGGAGATGGAGGCGGAAAATCCCTTTACCGATGTTGCCGCCGATGCCTATTATAGCAAGGCGGTGCTCTGGGCGGTGGAGCAAGGCATTACCAACGGCACAAGCGACACCACCTTTGACCCCTCGGCCCCCTGCACCCGCGCCCAGATCGTTACCTTTCTCCGGCGGGCGGAGGGAAATCCCGAAGTAAGCGGTGAGAACCCCTTTACCGATGTGGACGGAGAGGCCTATTATGCCGAGGCTGTCCTTTGGGCAGTGGAGCAAGGCATTACCAACGGCAAGGATGAGACCACCTTTGCCCCCGCCGATCCCTGCACCCGCGGCCAGATCGTAACCTTCCTGTATCGAAGTTTAAATCAAGCAGAAGAAACCCTCGTCCTTTAAGACGAGGGCTTCTTTTCATTAAAAGGTAAATTCCGCCAATTGATCGGTGGTATGGTCGTTCTTGGAATAATCGCCTAAGGTTGCGGTGATCTCCTCCATGGAAAGAGGAGCATTCCGAAGGGCGGGCGGAGCCGCCTGAAAAAGATTACGGTAGATCATATGGGCGCCCACATATCCTGCCAAAAGCGTACTGTTGCCATTCTCCTGTCGGAAGGCGCTCTCGGGGATCCCCCGGGCCACCAGCTCCTCCAGCTCTGCCTTCCAATCCAGAATGCGCTCCCCTTCATAGACGGTTTTAGCGGCATCAATAGCCTGGCGGTTCTCCCCATAGGAGGGAAACAGCGCCGCCTTGGTCTGGGAGCGGGTGCACAGAGTCAGAACATTGGAGAGAGAAGAGATATCCACATCGTCATAAAGCCCCGCCAAAAAGAAATAAGCATAATCCTTACTGAGGAGCTTCTGCACCAGCTCTCCCTGGAAGGTGACATTTTTAATGCCCGCCTCCCCCAGGGGAACCAGCTCGGCAGTATAGCCGCTCCCTGCCAAAAGATCCCCCAGAAAATCGGCGATCCGCGAGGCGGCCATAGCCTCATCGCCCACGATCAGGATCTTTTTGGCACCATTACTCTCCTCCAGCGACTGGATGGGCAGATCCACTTTTTCTTTCGTCTTATGGATGCCTGCGAAGATCACCTCTTCGGCATCGTGGTCCAGTTCTCCATAGAGCACCCGCAGATTCAAGGTAAAATCTGCGCCGTTATTTTTGCCGTAAATATTGATATCGCGGTAGACCTCTTTGAGGTTTGCCCGATGGTTCCAGGATACCGAAACATCTGCCAGCAGGTTGGGATCCCCCTGGAAGGTCACCTCCACCCGCTTCATATAGCTGATGGTCTCCTTCATGGGCTTTGGGCTGATCCAGCCGATCTGGCTTTGACCGCGCCAGATCTCATAACTGCCGTCGTCCATAGGCTTCAGTTCCCAATCCAGCGGCAGAGAAAACCGAAGATAAAGATCGGTATTCTGCTGATAGAACCGCACATCCCGCCATTGGATCTCCTTTTTGGCTCTGCAGGGGATCAGATCCAGCCGCGGCACCAGCTCGGCAGTCTCCTCGGTAACGGCAACGCTCCCTCCCGAAGGCGTATCTTCCTCCTCGCCGGAGGAAGGGCCCTGATCGCGGAGAGTACCCTCTTCTTCGGGAAGATCCCAGATGGAATGATCGGAGGACGGCTCCGAGGAGCCCTCCCCGATGGGGCGGGAAAAGGACTCCTCCTCTTGAGGCTTCCCGCAGGCGCTCATGGAGAGCAGGAATGTTAATATTAAAACAAAAGAAAGTGTTTTTTTCATAGGCGTTCCTCGCATGATATTTCTATATATCAGTATATCATCATTTCCTCAAATTTACAATAGAAAAAGGGGCTGTAAAAAATCAATGATTTTTTACAGCCCCTCTTGAATTTTAATCACATCTTGCGCGGATCAGACAGGCCGCCGAAAAGACGGTCAGAAAGAAGAAAAAGATCAACGCGCCCACCAAAACAGCGCCCAAAACGCTGGTTGCCGCAAAGGGGACCCCCAGCAAAACAACCGAAAGCAGGATGGTGCCCAAAGCGCCGATCAAAAAGGCACCGAGACTGCGGCAGGAGCCGCAGGAATCGGCGCAACCGCCGCAGGTCAGAAGGCCGATGGCCAAAAAGCCTACCGCGATCCCAAAGAGTACCCATAGAAAGGCGGGAGTCACGGTAATCACTGCGGTGATCCGCAAAAAGGCGGCGATAACGCCCAAAATCAAGCTGACGATGGCCCCAAGACCCGCGCAGCTTGCCTTACATTCACATTGGATCAAAGACATAGAAGTTTCACCTCCCATATCATCCTATGCAACAGTAAAACAGCGGGTGCAAAGCACCCGCTGTCTTTTTCAGCGAACCTCTCTTCCGATGGAAAGAAGCTTTCCCAGCAACTGTTTTTCCCGGGATGCCCAATACTCCGCATCGCAAACAAGGATCAGATATTTTTTCGCCCGACTGACTGCGGTATTGATGATCTTCTTTCCGTTGCTCAGCTTCGACAGCGAATCGGTAAACCACTTATCGGCGGAATCCACCACACTGATCATCACGCAATCCCATTCCCGCCCCTGAGAGCCATGGATGGTATTGACCTCGATCTCCTCGGGCAAGAGGCGGCGCAAGGCATTTTTTTGATTTTTATACGGGGTGATCACGCCGATCTCCAGATCCCGATGCGCATCAACAAAGGCCGCAATGGCGCGGCATTCCCCTTCATTATATCGGTTTTTATCCTCATTCGGGCGGTTCTTTTCCCTTGGAACATTGATATACAAGATCTTGGTCTGATGCTCCGTTGCGCCCACCAAACGGGAGGAATAGACCTCTCCCGCCAAAACAGCAGCAAGGCGGGTCCCCATCCGATAAGAACGGATCAGATCATATTTTTGCAGGTCTTTAAAAGAGGGCGGCTGATGATGAAAATATTGAGAACAAAGGGCGGAGAAATCCTTGGTAAACAGTTCCTCCAGATAAAGCGCCGACTGCGCCCAAAGCACCACCGGCCGCAACCCTTCCTCTTCCTCCAATTGCCGATCATTGATCTCGCAGACAGGGGGAAGCTGCATATGATCTCCCAGAAGGGTCATGGGGCAATGATAGGCGCTTAAGGCCGCCCCCTTAATGAGGGAAGCATAGCCCGCCTCATCCAGAAAGACATGCTCCGGTTTGAAATCACCGTCGGGCAATACCTTGGTCAGGCAACCGTCAATGGTGGCGGCCATGATCAGGCAACGGCCCATTCGGGTCTTCTTTTCGGCCTGCATCTGCACCATTGAGTGTTCCAGCTCCGAGATCCGCGCCATCAGCCCTTCCCTTTCGGAAGCGGCCTTCTCCGCCGCCTTGAGATCCAGACCTTTATAAGTTCTTTCTTTTTCGGCAAACTGCTTTTGGCCTTGGAAGAGCGCCATCAAAACAGCCGAGATTTCATCCGTATCCTCCGCTTCGATCAGCTCCAGATCGTCCAGTACCGACCGAACCGTTTCCAGGCGCTCTCTTTGGCGCTCGCTCTCCTCACCAAAGGCCTGACGCCGACCTTGCCGCTCCTCCAGAGCGCGGCTGTTTTCTTCGGTTTTTTGCTCCAGAGCGCAGGCCTTTTCCTCTTGCTCCTTCAACCGCTTTTCCGTTTCCGCCTCCTTTTGAGAGAGCGTCTCAAAGGTATGGGGGAACAGCTTCCGCGCCATTCCCTTTTCATAGCGTTGCTTTTTTTGCCGCAGCTTCGAAAGCTCCCGCTCATAGAAGGAGTATTCTCCCTGCAAAACCGCCGCCTTCGCCTTCAGCGTTTTCATTTCCGTATGCAAGGTATGTTCCAGGCGGGCGTTTTCATCCGACTCCTTCTCCAGCTGCTCCAGACGCTCCACAGCGCCAAAACCGTCGGCCGCGATTTTTTCAAAGCGGGCTTTCTGTTTCAAATACTCTTGAAAGCCTTGGTATTGCGCCGCCAAGGCCTCTGCCTGCCGAAGCTTTTCACGGGCGGAGGCCAACATCGCCTCCAGCTCCTTGACCTTTTGGAGCAGTTGATGGTTTTCGCAAACAGCGGGATACCGCTCGGCAAATTCGCGGGTGGGGATCCCCATCCGCAACACAACATTCTGCTTGATCCCATTCTCCTCCAAAGCAGGCAAAACACCGTTCAGCACCTGCTCCAACGCCCGATTGGTGGGAGCGGCGATGAGGATCCTTTTCTGTTGCTTGACATAGGAGAGGATACAGCCTGCAAGCACCATTCGGGTCTTACCGGTACCGGGGGCGCCCCAAATATAGGAAAAGGGAGCCTTCAGCGCCCCTTCCATGGCCCGACGCTGATCCTCGGAGGGCTTTTGGGCGGCGGATGCGGGGTAAAACGGCAATACAGAGGGCGCCCTTTGGGGCAGGCCCACCAAGGAGCCGTATTCCTCATACCACGCCCGAACCCGCCGGATCAGAAAGCGAAGATCCGAAACCAAGACCACCTCATCCGCCGAAACAGTGCACAGCAATTGCGCGCATTGCTTATCGGCGAAGATCCGAACCATTCTTTTTTCGGGGTCATAGTCCAGGATCCGAATCTGCGGCTCCTCATAAAGAACGCCCCGAATCTGCACAAACAGATGATCCAATGCACGGATGGGCATCGCAACATAAAGCTCAAATCCGCTCTCCGCGGGGCAGATTCTATGCACAGGATATTCCACCGCCGATTTATGCTTCTCGGTGGCAAAATTATAATAAAGCTCCGCGCTTTTTCGGGCAAGCTCCTGAATCGTCGTATTCAAAATTACTCCTCGAAGGTAATATCGTCTTCTACTTCTTTTTTGGCATTTTCATCGATGCCCAGCTTATTCTGCACCTTTTTCTTGGCGCGGCGCCACAACACGCCCACCACAGCGCCTGCCGCTACCGCCACACCGGCCACCACCTGAATGGTATAGGTCATCACCGAGGGGTCGATATAGGCCGCCGCGGGAGCGGCCAGCATCAGGCTGATGCAAAGAACAAAATAGAGATGCTTTAAAAGATTTTTCATGGTTGGTTCCTCCAAAATTATTTTTCTTCTTTTTTCTGTTGCTGGCGTTCCTTCAGGCGGGTCAGAATATACCGCCCGCCGATGGCGCCGCTCTCGCCGAAATGAGCAATATACCGCTGACGGATCGAAAGGATCTGCTGACTGTATTCCTCGCTCTTTTCCATCAGCGACCGCAGTTTTTCAGAAAGCCCCGTAAGATCATCGGGGTCTACACGGATGCCTACCTGATCCCGCAGGGTAAACTCCAGCGGCTCAATGCCCAATTTCTCATATTCGGGGTTATTGATCTTGGGCTTGGTATCGAAAAAGACCGCCGGCTTTAATGTAACAAAAGAAAACTCATAGGCACTGCCCGACCAATCGCTGATGAGGATATCGCTATCGAAGAGGGAATGATTGCCGCTGAAATCCAGTTCAAAACGCAGGCCCTCTTCCTCCCGCCCGCTATGGCGGGCAACGATCTGATCCATCCGCGGCTTATAGCGCTTCACATACTCGGGATGGGGGCGCACCACCACCTCAAAGCCCTTGCCCAACAGCTCGTCCAGCAAGGGATCGATGCAGCGGTCGAGAATATTATCGGGTTGCCAGGAGGGGGCGATGAGGATCTTGGGTCTCTCCCTTGGGGTCTTATCCATCTTTTGATAGCTTGCATAAAGCTGCTCCAGCTGACCGTAGCCCGCGGCAATGAGATTTTTGGCCGGCAGGTCATACACCCGCTCCTGAGCGCGGATCTCATCGAATTGGAACTCGCCTACGCAGAAGATGGTATCATAATGATCCAACGCACCGGTATGGAGCACCATATGGGTGCTCAGCGGATAATGGAACATATAGATATACTCGATATCCTTTCGGACATAGCTGCGCTTGAAATGATAGTTATTGAGATCGGGGCAGGTCATCACCACCATATCGGCATCCATCTTCATCATCAGGGTAATAAGTTTTTTCTCGCTGATGTAATAGGGGCGGATGCGGGGCTGTTCCTTGGCCAGCTCAAAGATCTGATCCTTGGGATCATTGGTCACATAATGGATGATGATATTGGATCTCTCCAATAAGAATTCGATCACATCCTTGAAGTATTTATAAAAACCGCTCTTCTCGGAATAGAAGACCAGATGCTTATTGGCCACCGAGAAAAACTTTTTATAATCAGCCTTCTCCCGTTTCTTGTCTTCGGGAGAGACCTTGACTGCAAGACCTTCGATCTCCGCCAGCTCCTTTTTGCTTTTGGCAAGGTCTTCGTAATCAATGTATTTAGCGGGCTTGATCACCGCATTGAGCAACAGCTGCTGGAGGATACTGAAAAGATTGCTGGCGATCCAATAGATGCCCACCCCCAGGGAAACAAAGGCGCCCAGAAACAAAGAGATGGCCACCGAAAAGCCATTGGTCATCCATTGCTCTGCCTTGCTTTGCTCCCGTTGCAGGGGATTGAAGCGATTTTGGGCAAAGCCCAGCGCCAGCGCCCCAAGGCCTGCGCCCAGCGGCATGAGATAAGCCCAGCCGCCCATTTCTGCGGGAATACCGGTCAGTACGGTATCGGCGCCGCCCATAACGGTCTTCACTGCGCCGATCACCCCCATCAGCATCACCAACTGCACCAGCATGGGAACGGTGCTGGCCAAGGGGTGATAATGCTCCTTTTTGTAAAGAGCCTGGGTCTCATCAGCGATGGTATCCTTATCGCCGTAATACTTCACCTTCAGGCGGTTGAGCTGAGGGGTCAGCCGCACCATGGCGATGCCGTTTTTCTGCACCCACATGGAAACGGGAAATAAGATCACCTTGGTCAGCAGGGTAAAGGCCACAATGGCCAGCCCGTAATTCTGCAGAAGATCATAGCACAGCTTCAACAGCGCACTCAAGGGAATATTGATGATATTCATCATAGGAAATCCAATTCTCCTTTAATAGAAATAGGCAACCACATCGGTCACCGCCACCTGCTTCCAATTGGAAAAATCGGCGGCATTGCCCAAAACCTCATATTGATATACGGTGGACTCTTTATTGGTTTGGGGATCGGAGACTACCTTATAATAGGTGCGAACCAATGCCTCCTCTTCCCCGATCTCATCCAGAGCGCGGCCGTAAGCCTGATGCTCCAGTCCTGCCGCCTTTGCCAGAGTAGCGGGGATATTCTCACTGCTCACCGGCGCGGAAGAATAGGTCAGCGGCGTTCCCGCGCTGCCCGCAGGCTTATAAAACAAACCCATACGGGTGGCCTTCTGAAGAGGCTGATAATCATCCACCGCCGAGCCGTGGTCGGCGGTGATCAGAATGGCCGCTTCCTCATAGATCCCCAGCTCCTTCATCCGATCAAAGAGGGAAAACAGTATGTTGAAGATCCCCATGGTCTGCTCCTTCACCGAGGTGGGGGTCTCGCTCTCGGTACCGTCGGCCTTCAGGGTATAGGGGAAATGGGGGCCGTTGAAATGATAAAACTTAAAGGCTTTTTCCTGCTGCCCAATGATGCTTTCGGCAAGGATCGGCCCATAGGCGGCATCATCGAAATAATAGATGTCTGCCCCGTTGTTTTTATAAATGTCCTGATTATAATACTTGGTGTCTGCCCAATAGAAGGGCTTCATCATCAGGGGCATATAGCGATAGGCCGAAAGATTCCAAAGCTTTTTCACCATGGCCAAGGGCTTGACCGCATCTCCCCGCGCCATTAAATTAGCGGCGTATTCCTCTGCATAATCAATATCCCGAAAGAGATACGGAAGATGGGTATAAAAATCCATTTTATAGCCCTGCTCCTTCAATTCGGGCAAAAGGTCGGTCTGCTCCCAGGAGCCGTTGAAATACTCCAATTCCGATACCTGATAGGCCGACTCTTCCGCGCCGGTCAGCAGATGGATGAGGGCAGGCTGGGTGCGGGCGAAGGTGGAGATGGCGTTGGTATAGGAGGTAAAGCCGTCTAATCGGTCAAAGAAGGCGGGATCCTCCTTTAGAACCGCTTCAATGTAATCATAGTCCAGCTGATCCAAGACCAAAACCAAAAGGTTTCCCTCTTGGGAGAGGCTTTCCATCCCCTCTGCCGAGAGGGCATAGGATTTTACCTCCGCCAGATCCGGCGCCCGATAGCTGCCCAGAAGGATGGCCACCGTCGGCGCCAGCTGCATCACAATCAGAAGCCCCGAGATCAGCGATACCGCCTTTTTCCAAAGCCCCCGATGGAAATACATCAAAAGAGATACCCCCAGCCAGATCCCCAGCCAGAGGAGGAGATTGCCCACCATTCCGGCGGTCAGCATGGGCCAGTCCACCGCCTCGCCGTTCAAGGCCCCC
>JAZUNB010000058.1:0-9097 GCA_045603925.1 Eubacteriales bacterium | reverse complement strand
CTATTGCGCCCCATTTCTCGAACCTGCACACCAACAATGAGATCACAGCGATTTTTCTCACCGGGCATAATGACGATGGCGCCGATTTCTCCCTTGCAACATCTTCCATGAACCGGGTGATCGCTGCTCACTATGGTACCGTCGATCATTAAGCGAACCATTTCCCAAATACGAGGATCCACGCTTCGCGCAAATGTAATAGCATCCATTAAGTAAGAACCTCCTCAATACGACACCACGATTGTGGTGGTCTTCTTAATTTCACAAGGGGCGGATAGTCAGTTGTTCTATCTGCAGATACCATAAATTCACCCAATTCTTTTGGCGTTTCGTAGCGCTTTGCATTTTCGATAAAATTGGCGTAGATAATCCCGTCTTTTGCATATTCCTTTAGTTTTATAGGATGAACGCATCCGATGTTTATAAGCGGCACCTCCAAGCATCCACTCGTATCCACTGCTTTGTTTCCAACGATGCTCATTTCACCGATGATCTTTCCGCACCCTCCTTTGTTCTTGGTCTCATAGACATAATAAAGACCTTCCGGAAGTGGACCTTTTCGCCATTCCACTTTTTTGATGTGGTCAAAGATCTTATCGGTGTATGGTTTATTAATGCTTATCATTCCACGCACGGGTTCACATCCTTTCCGCGATCTTCTGTAAAATAGAAACAAACAAGAATATCAGAATGGCTAATATTGCGGGGATCCATATAGGTGAAAGAATCCACAGCCAAGGCCAAGAGATTACTCTAAGCAACTTAAGAACGACAAATATGATCGTTAGCACGCTTGCAACGCCTATTTTATAGGTTTTCTTCACTCCGTTTTTCCTCCCTGTAACCGTTTCAGCACATCCTCGATCTCGGCAAAATCTTCGGTTTCATATCCGCCTTCAGATCCATCGGAATACTTCACAAACATTTTGTGGATCAACTTGCTTCCTTTCCAAGCAAAATCTTTTTTTACCAACACCTTGGTAATCAGCCGCCGGCGTACCAGATTCCCGAAGATCATGATCCAAGGACCGCCGGGATCCGTCGGCTCCTGCGCCGCTAATTCCTCCATCCGATCCGCCGCCTTCCGGCAGATATAGGAGGCATGATAATTATGAGGATACCGTGCGATATACCGCAGATCCTCAATTAAGGCTTTATCTTGCTCGTTCATTTTTTGTGTTATCTCCTTATAAGAAAATAGAGCGTTTCTCGATTGGAGGGGCTTCTTCATCGGCATAAGGGATACCTCGACCATTATGAAAGTTTATGTGTTCGACTATATCTTCAATGGTATGTCGTTGCATAACGGCAATCGTTTTTTGCGTGTTTCGATCACAGCAGTCATTCCAAAGCATATACAATCTGCTACCAATGATGCCATTTGCGTCCATCTTCAGTAGTAGCGAATCAACATCTACTACTCCTTGGTACATAATCAACTCCAAAATAACTTTCAACGCCCCGATGTTTCCATCGGCCAATTTTATAATCAAGTCGTTATCCTGCTTGTTCATATCCTCTTTCCTTTCCCTCTCGTTGCCCGACGGACATTCTTCTCCACATAATCCCGATAGTCCCGCCCGCCGGCTTTAATTTTCTGTACCCGTTCCAGCTCCGCATTGCGAGCGGTACTCCATTTAATGTACCGCCCGCAATGAGCATGGCATTCCGCATTTCGCTCCGGGCAATCCTTCCGGCACGGGCTGGGCTCTTTAAGATTCATCCGGCATTGCCTTTCTTTCACCATGACTGCAAAAATCATCTTTTGTGGTCGCGGTCAATATGCTGTGCGGATGATCGCAAAACATTTCCTTTCCTCCAACATCTGCGGCCCAATGCCTGCACTCCCCGCATCGCACAACTTCAGCCACATTAGCGGCAGGCAACTGCTCCAAGGTTCCTGCCACAATCGCAGGGTAAAAGCCTTTTTTCAAAAGTTCTTCTTTTAATGCTTCCCGCTCAATATATTCAGCCATTGCCATCACGCTCCTTTAATTAAATAATTCCGCAGGATTGTTAATTGCTATATCCCACAAATAATGCCCCATTGCAACAAACAAAGGAATAACAAAAGTTGCACAAAAAAATAGAATAGCAATAACCCACACTATACAAGAAGCATTATCTTTTATGAATTTAAGCATCTTTTTTCATTTTCCAAACTCCTTCAACTTGGCTTCTGCTTCCTCTTTGGTGAGGAATGCGGTTCTGCCGAAATCAGTAAAACTATAGAATTTTGGTGCCATAGGTGGGTAGATTGCTGCCAATCGCCAATCTCCATAATCATCGGTCTCAAACCACTTTACTGCATAAGGCAATACATTTTTATGGTGAAAGCCATATATAATATCCCCCACCTTACAAGGCGGAACGATAAGCCCGCCTTCTCGTTTTGCTCTAACAAGGTCAAGAATATCATTCATCGGCATATCCGCACAGTGTGTAATCAATGGTCTGTTTTGAGGCGATATAACGCTTGTATCAAGTACGATAACACCGTTTGCTAAAAGGTGGTCGGCAATAGCACCAACCTGGCAAACTTCAAGTTTATTAACGCTACGGCAACCACCGTTTTTTCTTTCAGGACAGTTTAGAAAACCTTCCTCGCCTTTGCACTCAACTTTGTATAATAACTCTATCAGCCTATCTCTCATTTCCATTATCAGCCCTCCTGTTCCACGCTTTGATTTGCTTTTTTATCGGTAAACTGCTTTTAAGCCAAGTGTCAGGCCTGATAACGCAACCGTTCTTATGTAGAGGGGAAATATATGGTTTACCAAACAAAAATCTTATAACCGCTTCACCCCCACAAAACGGACACGGCTTCAACTCATTCGGCATCATTATCAACCTCACTTTCAAGCCACTTTTTGACAACAATACATTTGGGATTTGTCAAGGCATCTGTTACAAAGTTCATAAGAAACTCCGCCATTTCATCAATGTCCATTGCCTTGATACGGTCAAATTGTGTAATAGGTTTTTGTTTTGTTTTTTCAAACTCAACAACACAATCACCAAACAAAGGACAGGCGTTTGAACAAGGGAAAGATACTAATGTATTAGTTAATTTACAAATCATTGTTGTTACTCCTTGCTGTTGATATATCAAGGTAAAAGTCTGCAAATATAGGTATTGTTGCAACCACTCTGTTGTGCGGTTTTTCATCATAGGTTATATAATAATTTTCCGCAATTTGGTTTCCGTCAAATAACTGTGATATTTTCGCAACCAAAACTTCAAACGGCACGGCTTTATCTACCCACGGCATAGCCATAATATCCATATCAGAAGAAAGGCTACCGTGTAATGCAACCGCCCAACCGCAATTCATAGCACATTGGCGAATATCTTCCCACATACAAGCATAAAAGGCAGGTCTGCCGTTGCAGGTTATAGCTTCACGATTTTTCATCACACATCACCCACCATTTCTTTGCATCATTTTCAATTCTGTTTTGACCGCTATAACAACAGAATCGTTTGACAACCTATCTTCGCACAACCTCTCCGCAAACTCTTTGATGCCTTCGGAAGATATATCACCGATCAACTCGTCATAATCTTCAAGCGTTCTTGTGTAAATTCTTCCTTTTTCCACTGACACACAAATTGGATATTTATTTGAAATATCGTTTTCAATTAACAATTTATTTTCGGTTTTCAACCTCTCAATCTCTGCCTTTTGGCGGGCGATGAGGTCAAGGGCATCACTCTTCAAATAATCGTAGCAATCTTTTCTGTTGCATTTTCCCTTATACGAACACTCAATACATATAGGGGGATTTTTACCACAACACTCCAAAGCTTTAATAATCTCGTTATCAGTCATCAAAACCGCCTCCCGCTGGGCTCCTTTAAATTCATTCTTCAAACTGCCCACAGACCGCCTTCACCGCATTGGCCAGCTTCTCGGCAGTAGCCTCGTCACCGTTTGCCTTGATCTCGGCGATCTTCTCCCGGCACTTCTGCAGGATCTCCTGCAGCTGCTCAAAATGTACCTGGAATTGAGCCACCGCAGGCGAAGCGGTCAGGAGCTTCTTTTCCAGATCCTCGATCTTGGCACGGGCTTCTGCCGCTTGCATTTCTGCAGCCTTTCGCTGCGATTCCGCAGCACCGACCTTCTGTTCAAGATCTGCAACCGCCTTTTCAATATCCTTGGCGGCGGCCTCCTTGGCCTCTTTCTTGGCGTCTGCCTTGACTTTTTTGAGGACACTATCCGGAACCTCTTTGTTCTCCTTCTCCTTCTTAAGGGCATCCTTGGCATCCGCCTCCCGTCTTTGGGCATCCAGCAGCTGATCCTTCAAGGCCTGCTCCCGATCGGCAGCCTCTTGGGCGGCGGCCTCCTTGGCGGCAAGGGAATCTTTCAACTCCTTCAGCTGATCCTCTAATTCTTCCTCTCGCTCTGCGGTTTCAGAGGCATATTTTTCCGCCTGTTCACGGTCGGCAACTGCTTGATCCCGTTCCTTGATGATCTTCTCCAATTCACGGGTGGAAATGTTCTCCACATCGTGCTCCTGAACGAAACTTTCCCGCTCATCGGCAGGCACCGCCAGCAGCTTCAAGGCCTTTGTATAGGGCAAATTCCCAAGCGTTTGGGAATTTGCTTCCGCTCCGAAAAGACTGATCTGATCGGCGCCGTACTCCTCAAAGATCTTCATCATATTGTTGGCAGTAGATTGCGAAAACTCGGTCCGCTCCGCCAACCACTTGCCCCACTCCCCGTGGGGAAGCAGGCTCTTTGCCTCTGCCAACCGCCGACCGATCTCAATGGCATAAACCAGCGCCATTTTCTGCGCCTGCTTCACCAAGGTACAGATCTCGGTGGTTACCGTTTCAATATCACGCTGCGGCTGTTGCTGCAGCAACTCTTTGCTTTGATTTTCCATTTTTCTTGCTCTCCTTTAATATCTGATTTTTCTGCTGTTCCTCATACCAAGGAAGCAGCACTTCCTTTTTCCAGCGTTCCACAAAATCGAGTACCTTTTGGGGGATGGAATGCTTGTACTCTTTGTTTGCTCCGTGATGCTCATTTCCATATCCGTGCAACTGCTTTTGATAAGGTTTTCCCTGAAATCCAATGTCCAGCGTGTAATAGCTTCGTTCAGGGCGGCGGTATTTCCGCACAAAGAAGATCACATCTTTTTCTAAAATATGATTTTCTCCATATCCGCCCACGCAATGGCGAAGCACATCACCTTCAGATACCAGCTCCTCATTATTGCGCGGAAGCCGAATACAAAGCTCTCCGTCATTCCATTCCAAAGCACCGTATTTCGAAAGAATCTTATTGAAGCCGGAGTGAAACTTCATCCTCGCCACAGGATCCGACTTCACATTCAGCATCCCGATCTGGCGCTCATGAGTCTCCTCAAGATCTCTGGGCCACAATTCCTCTTCAGTCAATGTTCTTCGTCCTGAAATCTCCATCGCCATCATTCGGCTATCAAATAATTGCTCCAACGCATCGCGCGGAAGCAGGGTATTTTGCTTATAGATATATCGCATCATTTTTTGGAAATTACAACCTTGGAGACCGGCTAAAACCTGTGTTCTGATCTCCTGCATATTCCCGATACCAAACTCTCCCAAATACCGATGATATTCCGGAGCAGAGCAAATGGTCTCAAAGTTTCTCCATTCCTTAAACTCATCCACACTCCAAGAGCGATCGGTCAATTGGCGATAATCTGCTTTGTTGATGTGTAGCATCCGGTTAGGCTTGACCTCGCTCCAATCGATCCATCGCATTTCGGCAGAATCCAAATATCCATCATTATTCAAACGGTTAAAAACCTCTATGTTTATGCCTTCAACAACCAGAGAGGCCCATCCATCTTTGACAATGTTTTCTACTTGGGGATATTTTCGCCAGGTGTTGATGTATACCCAAGGATATAGCCCCTCAGCATAAAAATATTTATCAATTCCGGTCTTTTCTCCGGTTTTTCCGGTCAGATCCGGTGCCGCCGGCCAGACCCACCAATCAATGATTTTCTGCGAAATATAGCATCGATCTACTCCGCTTTGAAACGGATCCGATCCTCCTTTCATTGGATGCCATCCTTGCCGACACACTCCGCCGCCATATTCCGTTTTATAAGTAAACTGCTTAATCCGCCCATCTTCACCGATCACAGCGGCGCGCCAAGGCTCTACCACAGGTTCATAGGCCCCGTTTCGATCCGCAATTCTTCGGGCAGTCCAATACATAACGGCTGTGTACTTCCCAACATTCTCCAAGGATGCCGCGCGGATCCAGTAAGTCCTACCGTTTCCGAGACTTTTTTCAGCAAGGACTTGAACACCGCACCCGCACAAAGGGCATTCCATTTCATCGCCTTCCATATACTCCACGGTGTTCCAGGTATCAACTTTATCAGCGTATCCAGTGTATGTTTGGTCGTCTTCACCCATAAAAAGGCGAATGCCTCTTTTTTCGCCGGAGCCTTTCACATACCCCGCTTCAAATGTTCCATAGCAAGATGTGCACCTGCAAAAAGAACCCCAACGATGAACAATCTTATTGTCATATTCTTCCCAATCGATTTCGCTCATCGTTCTTTTTAAATCCGGAAAAATGGTGACCGACTCCCGATGAAAAAGAAGAAAATGGCCTCCAAAGCCTTCGTCAAATTGATCTATATAGAGATCCGCGATCATTTGAGGATTGGGGGTCACCGGCAACATCGCGGCCACTTCTTCAACATTCATATGCTCTTTTTTGGTTGCCATATCCGCTCACCTCACGATAAGAAATCCGCAAGGTTGAATTTCTGCGGTGCAGGTGCCGCCTGCTCCGGAGCTCCCCGATCGGGCAGACCGTAAAATTTCCGCAAGATCCCTTCGGCAACATCCGGGGTGATCACAAAGCATCGCGCGCTCTTATGATTTTTATCGGAATAAGCCTGCAGCTGTGCCGCCGCTTTATCCAGGCTCATTTCCGCTACCGTCAGATCCTGCGCCAGCAATTCGGCGCAAGCAACGCTGTCGCGGGCAATATCCTTCAGCTGCTCGCCCACCATCCAGGGGGCGGTGCCCTCCTTGCCCTTCTGCTGCTCGGCCACCAATTCGCAGACCCGCTCATAATGGAGATTATTCATCCTCCTCACCTCCATCCAAAGGCAAGTCCACATGGGTGGCAGCCTCTCCGAGGATCCCCGCACCGATCACTGCCATCATCAGCAGCTCCAGCAGAAGAAATCCTCCCAGCCCAAAAACACCCTGATCCATCCCGTCGGGCAGAAAGACCACCCCGCCGAAACCCATCACGATCAGAAACCGAAAGGCAACATTCGCCGCCACCCGACAGATCCGCCGCGCCTTGGTGGAATTGAATCTCGCGCGGCTCTTGGTCAATAAGTATGTATTTGCCATTTTTCTACTCCTTCTCACGGTTCTTTTCCTTTCCGTGCTAAATAGTTGATTTTTAAAAATGGCTGTGGTATAATAATTGTGACAATATGAATATCCACAGCCGCACTGCGCCAACAGTGCTATATTCATATCGTTTTCGTGTGACCGCCTCGAAAGAGGCGGGTTTTTCTTTGCCTCAAGCACCCTCCGAAGAATCCCGCTCATAGTGGAACCTCCTGCCGCAACATCTGCAATACCTGGCACCGGCGTGGATCTGCTCGAACATTGGCTTTCCGATACATTCAGCACATCCGCTGCTTGTCACCGGCAACTCGCCCTTCATAAAGCGAACAAAGGCTTCTTTGGGGATCCGCACCCTTGTTCCGGTGATAATAACAGGAAAGCCAAGGGCAGCGGCGTTTTCCCGTGCCTGTGTTGTAATGGAATACTGAAAGCACCCCAGTACTTCGGCAACCTGCGCAGGAAGCAACACTTCGGTGTCTAATTGCTCGATTTCTCTCAATGTCATATCTGCGCCTCCTTCCTGTTAAGCCTTTGCGGCGATCAGTTCATCCAGGGCCTTGGTAATCCGCTCTTCAGCACCCTTCGGGGTCTTTTTGCCACGCAGAATGAGCGATATGTAATCATTCGTAACGCCCATATGCTTTGCAAGTTCGATTTGCGTGATTCTATAAATGTGCATCTTACCAACGACAACAGCAATCCAATTATCCATTTTTTCACCTCCAATTTTCGAACTTTTTTAAAAAAGCAGTTGTAAATTTCGTACAAATGTGATATTATTATCTCGCCAAAGAAAAAAATACACATTTTCTCAACTGCAAAGGGGACGAAAATTCGTCCTTGCTCGTTTATTATATTCCCAATTTTCGTTCCTGTCAATAAGAAATGGGCGAAAATTCGTCCCTTTGAGAGATTTTTGTGAAAGTCAAACAATTATCGAGAGGGGTTTTTATATGTTTTTCACAAGATACGAGGAACTCTGTAAGGGAATAGGAAAGTCTACATCTGGCGTTGGAATTGAGCTTGGAATCGCAAAATCCACAATTACATACTGGCGTGCTAACAATAGTGTCATTCCAAAACAGGATGTATTGCTTAAAATCGCCAATTATTTTGGTGTATCTGTCGATTACCTTTTAGGTGATGAGAAAGATGACACAGAAGCCCTCAAATTTGCCCTTTGGGGTGGCGATGCCGAGATCGTCGATGAGGATATGCTTGAAGATGTTCGGGATTTCGCCAAGATGCTTGCCGAAAAGAAAAAGAGAAAAATGAGGGATAAGAATGACAAAAAGCCTAATTGACCTCTACGATCTGGCAGAGCACCAGGGCATTGAGGTGTATAGTATTGATACTCGAAAGGCAGAAAGCATCTCCATCCTTTCTGATGGAGAATGCGCCATCGGCATCAACCCTTTTATGCTGGAATCAGCAGCAGATGAAAAGGTAAAGCTCGCCCATGAAATCGGGCATTGCGAGACCGGCGCCTTCTACAATGAATATTCCAGATTTTCGCTTCGTTCCAAATGCGAGCACCGGGCGAATGTTTGGGCAATAAAAAAACCCATCCCGAAGGATGAGCTGATCCCCGCCTATAAAAAAGGCTGCACGGATCCGTGGAGCCTTGCCGAGTATTTTGAAGTAACCGAAGATTTTATGAGAAAAGCATTGGAATACTATTCCGCATGATATAGGAGATTCAATATGTCTATTACA
>JAZUNB010000057.1:0-65851 GCA_045603925.1 Eubacteriales bacterium | reverse complement strand
AAATTGTTTGAAACCTTCAAACCGAGCGCCGAAGGCGGCTACCCGAAGGCGTATGTGATACGCCGAGTGGCTCGGTTTGGAGGTAGCAAAGGGCATAAAATAAAAAGGGAAATATCGAAATTTTCGATATTTCCCTTCCTTTTTATGGGTTTGAGGCAGAGTCTTTTTGAAAAACCTTTGTTTTTTCTTGCCCTTTGCGGTTCGGACTATTTTTACAGCCCCTTATTGGGGATAAAGGAATAAGTTTCCGTATTGCTTGCCGATGAGCCCGTCATAGACCAGCATCAGGTATTCCTCGAATTTTTCCTGCCCTTGGCGGGGGAGCACCTCCATGGCCGCGCCCTCACTGTCGAGGCAGACCTTGCGGGTCACCGCCCGCACCTCTTGATAGAGGCTGTCCATATAAGCATGGTAAGCGGGGCGGGCCAGCTTCAGGGTGCGGGTCATATAAGGCAGAAGATGAAACATAGACATATCTTCTTGGGCGTGGGTAGGCTCTTTTTCAAAATTGTTCCAGATCAGATAAGGGGTAGACTGCAGAGCGGCCAGCCCTTCGGCACTGTTGCGGTCGGCGGTATAGCCGATCCGCTCCATCAGCTCCCGGGAGTCGCCGTAAAGAGAGGGCTGGTGGTCGCCGAAGAAGAGGAGAACGGTAGGCTCCTTTACCTTCTCAAAATACTCCACCAGACGCCCTAAGGCCGCATCGGCGGAATGAATGCCGGTGGCAAAACTCATAAGGGTGTTATACTCTTCATCGTTGAGAGCGCAATCGGCGGAAAACCCGATCATCTCCTCTGCAGGCCAGTCCTCGGCAAAATAAGAGGCGTGGTTCTGCATGGTAACGGTATGGCAGAAGAAGGGACGGTCGGTCTCTTCGTTTTTTTCATATTCGGCAATGATGCGATCCACCACCGCATCATCGGAAACATATTGCATCATCCGCTCCCGGGAGGCGCCTTCAAAATGCTCTTCACTGTAGAAATCGTCGAAGCCCAGAAGTCCATAGGCCTTCTCGCGGCTGAAAAAGCTGCGGAGATAGGGATGAAGGGCAACGGTATAATAGCCCTGACTGTTGAGGAAGGATACATAACTATCGGTCTCGGTATTGAGATAGTTCATATAGGGAACGGTGCCGGTGGGCAAAAGGAAGGTGGAATAGCCGGTCAATACCTCAAATTCGCAGTTGGAGGTATTGCCGCCGTATTCGCTGGTCAGGCAGGAGCCGGAAAGGTATTCCTCGGAAAGGGCAGTGAAGTTGGGGGCCACCTCTTCCTTGAAGGTGAGGTTTTGGGCGTTCCAGATATCGGAAAAGGCCTCGCTCATCACAATGATCACATTGGGCTTTTCCTTGGCATCCTCCTTGCGATAATCCGATGCCACCGCCGCAACGGTATCGGGAGAGTAATCGGCAGGGGGATCGATCTTGGAATCATAGGCATTGGCAATAAAGGCGTAAACAAAGCCGTTTTTGCGGTAAGAGGGGATCTGATCATAGATCAGAACCTCCACTCCGTGGTCCACCAGATAAGAATAATCGGTCAACCCAAAGAAGCTGCCCATAAAGATACCCAGGGTCACCAGCCCGCTGATCAGCCCGAAGCGATAGCGGGGGCGGATCTTCTTCAGCCAGAAGATATCGGCCAGAATGGCAAGGATCAGCCCCCCCAGCAGCAAAACCGCGCCCCAGATCATGGGTGGGGTGAATTCCAGCTTCATACTGCCGGCAATGGTGGCCGCCTCTCCTGCCAGAGAAATGTCCCAGGGGTAAAAGGGCTCATTGCGGAAGGTGATCTTAAAGGCATTGATCAGATGGCAGGCGTAATAGGGGATCCCCACCAGACCGATGGCCACCGAAAGCTTGGTGGTCAGCAGATAGAGAGCGAAGATCAAAAGCCCCAAAAGAAGGGTGAGATTGGTAAAGACCAGCCCTGCGATCTCCGATTCCCAAAAATCGGTAAACCGCTCAAAGGTCTCCTGGGCGGAGGCCTCGCTGAGCACCGCCAGCCCAAAAGAAAAAGAAAGGATGATCACCAATAAAAGCGCAGAAAACAGCCAGCATCTGATGGCAGATCGTTTCATGGGGGATCCTCCTTTCTCAAAAAATACAGTAATATTTTACCTATAAAGTATTTATCCGTCAATTAAAAGTTTAAAAAATTTACATTTTATTTGAATGTGAGCAAATTATGAAATTTTTAAAAGATATTGACGAACGGTGTTACAAAGAATAAAATAGTATAGCGAAAGGAGGCTGATCGATGAATGAAAAAACGAAAGATCCGCAAGTCTGTTTTGGCGGCTCATATTATTTTGTTGCTGGGCAATTTTCTGTTGCTCTGGACGGTCTGGCTGCTGAGTAAATATGATTGCGTTTCTCTGGATCAGATCCTTTATCAGATGAAGACCTCTGCCGCAGGAACCAATATCAACCTGATGGGCAGTGCCGGTATTCGGGTAGGGCTCTTCGGAGTGGTGCTGACCGGCGCCGAGATCTTCCTCTATTATTTATTATCGGGTCAATTGCAGAAAAAATTTCAAGAAAAACACCGTTATCTCGCTTATTGCAAAACAAAGGCTTGCGGCCGGTTTAAAAAGAGCGCGCTTCCTTTTTCGATCTTTAATCTGGCGGTGGCGCTGGTGCTGTTTATCACCCAGCTGAATGTATTCGGCTATATCGGCGCCTCCCGCACCGAATCGGATTTCATCAAGACCCATTATGCCGATCCCAATGAGGTAGCGCTCCGCTTCCCCGAAACCAAGCGCAATCTGATCTATATCTTTTTGGAGTCTATGGAAAATACCTTTGCCGAGCCGGAAGCCGGCGGGCAGATCACCGCTGATTTTATTCCCGAGCTTTCCGCCCTGGCGGAAGAGAACATCAATTTCTCCCATGATGAGGATCTGGGCGGCGCCCTTTCCTTCGGGGGAACTACCTGGACCGCGGCGGCCATGGTGGCCCAGACTTCGGGGCTTGTGGTGAAGGTGCCGCTGACCGCGAAAAACTACGGCGGTGAGGATTCCTATCTGCCGGGGGTAGTCACCATCGGCGAGCTGCTGGAAAAGGAGGGGTATCATCAGACCCTCTTGGTGGGCAGTGATGCGGAATTTGCCGATCGGGAATCTTATTTCACCGAGCACGGAAATTATGAGATCGTGGACATCAACTCCCTAAAGGAGCAGGGGCGCCTGCCCGAGGATTATCGGGAATGGTGGGGCTTTGAGGATGAAAAGCTCTTTGCCTTTGCTAAGGAGGAACTGACCCGCCTGGCGGCAGGATCGGAGCCTTTCAATTTCACCATGTTGACCGCCGATACTCATTTCCCCGATGGCTATGAATGCGCCCTTTGCGAGAGCAAGTATGAGGAGCAATATGCCAATGTGCTCTCCTGCTCGGCAAAGCAGGTGGCGGCCTTGATCGAATGGATCCAAGAGCAGCCCTTCTATGAGAATACCACCGTTGTTCTCAGCGGGGATCATCTCACCATGGATCCCGAATTTTTGGAAGAGATCGATGAAAACTATACCCGCACCGTTTATAACTGCATGATTAATGCGGCGGCGGAGCCTGCGGAGACTAAAAACCGCTCTTTCGGTGTTTATGACCTGTTCCCCACAACTCTTGCCGCCATGGGCGTTGAGATCGAGGGGGAGCGATTGGGGCTGGGCACCAACCTCTTCTCCAAGGAGCAGACCCTCACCGAGCGATTCGGCTTTGAGTCCCTCAATGAGGAGCTGCAGAAAAAATCGGTTTATTACAATACCCGCTTTTTGGGAATGGATGAATAAAAAAGAGCGCTTCGAACTTTTGTTAAACATTCGATGCGCTCTTTTATTATTTTACCATAGGTGTGGGGGAATATACAATAGTTTTGTGTCAAAAAAAGAGATTTTGTTTTTTTATCTAAAAACGGTTTTGATATTTTGTGAATGGTGCGAATAGATTTTTAAAACAAAGCATGATATGATAAATTTAGTTGGAAGGATGATCAAGAAAGGAGAGAATGACGATGGTTGGTGTTAGAGGGAATACTAGTCGGTTATGGCGCTTCTGGATTTGTTTTTTTAATATGGAGAGAATTATATTATTCAAGTAGCGTGCAGGACCGAATAGATTGGTTCTGCACGCTTTTTATGGGGCTTCGTGTTAATTTTAAGGAGTAAAGAAATGAAAAGAATACAAAAAATGTATAAAAAAACGGCAGTGGTTGTCTCTATGGTGTTGGTGTTTTTGGCGTTACCAATTGCACCGATACCAAAGGTAAGCGCAGCAAATGTAACCGAGAGTGAAAGCAACAATACCGCTTTGACGGCCGATTTAACCGCAGATGATAATAATAATTACGGTACGATATCTAGCGGAACAGATGAAGATTGGTGGAAAGTGACATTTTCAACCGGAGGCATGGTTACTTTTTGGTTAGGCGATATACCTTCAAATTGTGATTATGATATGGAACTGTATATCGGTGACGAGGCGTTTTCGTGTATTGCATATTCCGAACGAGGTGTAGGGCTACACGAACAGATTAAAGCGAATGTTAAGGCGGGGGTGACATACTATATCCGTGTGTATACCGTATCCGGGACATCTTCTTCTCAATATTTGTTAAGAGCGAAACGATATGATTATCGGACTGTGCGAATTTTCACCTCAACTAGCAGCTCTCCTGGTAATGATAATACACCTACAGCTGATTACTCTTTGCCTTATCTTTGGAGTGTTGGGTTTGATGCCGGCGAGTATTTGCACAATAATGCATCTGTAGTCTATAGTTCTATTCCGTCCTCTGATATCACTGTTTTGAGAGGGCATGGATATGAATATGGAGGAATTTATTTTTTATATGACTCAAATGGAAATCAGAGTAGTTTGTATGCAAATAATTCGTCTTCCACCGTTGCGCTTTCTAATTATACCTCATCTCAATTATCACAAGTAAAATTAATAATGTTTGTGGCATGTTCTACTGGGATTACTAATTCCACCTACGGTAATTTAGTTGATGTAGCACGAAATAAAGGAGCATTTGCTGCAGTAGGGTGGAAAGAAACAATTTATACAACTTCGACAAATGAATGGGTAGGTAAGTTTTTTCAGTATAGTTCGAATGGAATAAATGCAGAAAATGCGATGAATAGAGCGGATTTATATATTGAGCAAAACCGCCCGGGTTATGCGGACTGTCTCGCTAACAGATATGTTGGAACAAGCCGTATGGAGGCCTTGAATTTAGGCTATAATTACTAGGAAGGAGAACCTGTTTATGAAGCAAAGAAAGATTGTGATTATATTGAGCGCTGTTTTGGCTTTATCTTTGATACTTAGTGTCACTACTTTTGCAATGTTTCCGATGAGTGATGTTTCGAGCGCAGTCCCAATAGAAGTTAAAGAAATATATAAAAGAGCGGATGCGTTGAAAACAAAAACTGTAATCTTGCCAAGTAAAGAACAGAGAGTGGTGACTTATAAACAAACAGAACAAATTACTCGGAATACATATACAGATATCTATGCTTCAGAAAATGAAGAATATTGGATTAATCAAGAGGGAAAACTGACCGCATATATAGCGAACGATTCTTTCCTCAAAACCAAAAATGCAGCAATTACAGAGGAGCAGGCTAAAAAAATTGCCGATGCACATATAGCTGAATTCTATGGAGAATTAAACGGATATGTATTTGACTTTTGTAAATATTATGAGGCAAAAGAGGCGTATAATGTTCGTTATTCTTTAAAAGTAGGCGATACAGATTTTATCTATGCGGATATTTGTAGTGTGACGGTAAATAAAGACGGAAAGATTATGTATAGTCGTGCACCGGTAGATGGAATTATTAATTCTTTTGATCATTCTTTGGTCAAGGGAGTGACTGAAAAAAGTATAGAAATATATGTTGCGAAACATATTTATTCTATTTATGATGAGAGTGAAGTCGATTCTTATCGTGTTGAGAATAATACATGGTTGAGAAAAAATGATGCTGGAAAATACCATCTTGCACTTTCTGTTGTAGTAAGAAAAACAGATGGTACAACTATGATGCAGGAGTATATTTATGAGCTCGAATAAAAAAAATATAAAATACCTGTGTATTGGAATCATATTGATCATTGGTATTACTGGTGCATATTTGCTTTACTACTTTTTGAGTAATTCACCAACAATCAATGCATACGAAAATGTAGGGATATTTGATTCCCCGGATCGCATAGAACTTTTTTCGAAAGGAAAAATGATTACATTGCTACAAACCGATTCGCAATATGATGAATTGGTAAAGCTCAATCGGGCACGAGATGTGAGAACGCATTATTATCAGGGTAATTATGTGTATGAAGTCGGAGTCGATTCCGAGGAAATTATTTTGAGGTATTGCTATGATGATATTGTTTCGGTGGCTGTTCCAATGCGATTGGAAGATGCGATTGTTTCAGCGCGGAACATATCCTTTATTTTAACAGGAGATGGTAGCTTTGAATTTGTGATCAATGAGCAACCCTCTGTCATCTATACGGGACTTGATGTAAATATTGAGCTGATTGAATATGCAGAGTCGTTACTTACTGATTCATCGTTAGTAAAGGATGTAGAAGAGAAAACAAATTTTTTCGAAATGCCGACAGAAATTTGGCTACAATTGGATGAAAAAGGGGAAAAGATTGTTATAACGCCTAAGCATGAACTGTTTGACAACTTGGTTCGAGCAAATGAGCGAAGATTGATTTCTTCATTTTATTCATACAGTTCTAATGAGGAAATGCCCAGAGCGAATGAATGGTATGCAGTTTATTATTATGATTCTCCAATAGAACTCATTATTCCTTTTGAAAAAGATCAGAAGAGTGTTGTGACTAATAGGATCATATTTCTTCCCGCAACAGACCGTTTTATTGTTGAAACAAATGGCGAGTATGTTTTCTATACCGGTATGACGGTAAGCAATAACTTTTGGAATCTGATGCGAAAAGGATTTGTGGCATAAAAAATACGGAAGGCTGAGCCTTCCGTATTTTTTGTTTTTTATATGGAGCTTATGCGCCGAAGTAGCCCTTGGTTACCAGAGCAACCAGATAGGTAAGCAAGCCTGCGGAAACAGGGGAGCTGACCCAGGCAATGGCGATATTCTTGAATACGCCGAAGCGAACATGCTTGATGCCCTTCACCAGGCCTGCGCCCATTACTGCGCCGACCACCGCCTGAGAGGTGGAAACGGGGATCCCCATCCACTTACCCATGATGATGATGGTCAGGGACATGGCGATGATGACCACAAAGCCGTCTACCTGGCTGATATCGGCGATGCTGGTGCCGACGGTCATCATAACCTTCTTGGAATAAGTAAGTACACCCAGTGCAATGGCGGCACCGCCCAAAACGGCGGCTACTCTTGCATTGGTCAAAAGGTTGGCGCCAAGACCGGTGGGATCGTAATAGAACGCGGTCACGCTGGCGGAGCTGTTTTGCCCGATGCTGTAGGAAGCAAAGGCGCCGGCAACCAGATAGCCGATCTTGATGATGGTATCGTAGCTGCCCAAGGTGGTCAGTCGGTCTTCAATAAACCGTTTGGTAAAGAAGACCAGAACAAAGGAGATAATGGCCGCGCCCAGGGGGCAGAGCAGCCAGGTGGAGGCAAACTCCAGAAGCTCCGTCAGGTTGGACTTCAATACGATGGGATTGGAATAATCCGCATAGCAGAGACCCCAGCCGATCACCGCGCCCACAATGGATTGGTTAGCGGAAACAGGGAACTTCAGATAGCTCATGATAAAAACGGTTACAGCCGCACAGGTGAAGATGATGAAGGCCTTCAAGGCCGATTTCAGCTTCATGGCGCCCAGGGTTCCGTTGGCGATGGCCTCCTGCACCTCCTCGGCGGAGGAGGACACTGCATTGTTGGCAGAAAGAGAAGCCAGCTTGTCAATATTGTTGGCACCGTTTAAGAAGGCGCCCACCATCACCAGGACGGCGATGATCGTAACGGCGGTGCGGTATTTCACCACGCGGGTGGCTACCGCGGTACCGAAAGCGTTTGCCGCATCATTGGTGCCCAGAGACCAGCCCATAAAGATACCGGCGGCAAGTAATAAATACATCCACATTTTTCTTTACCGTCCTTTACGCCTTTCTGGTGATCAACATAATCTGAATGTTGTCGGCGATATTTTCGATAATATCGGAAAGGTCGCAAAGCAGATCCACGAAATTGGCGATCTGGGTCTGATGAGCCAGATCCAGATCCAGGGCAAAGATATTGGCATAAAGCTTCAGCTCGATCTTATCCACCTGAGATTCCAGCTCGCGGACTTCATAAAGAATGCTGTGGTCCTTCAGCAGCTCGCCGAACTTGGCGAACAGACGCTTAATGGCCTTTTCCAGCACCTCAAACTCTTCATGGGTGATGGTGAGGATCTTATTGATATCTTCCAGATACTGAGCGGGGAAGCGGAAGTTCTGCACCGTCATCATCATGGCCAGATGCTCGCACTTATTGGCGATCTTATCACAGCTGGTGGCAATATTGATCAGATCCTCTTTGGTGGAAGGCAGCATGGAGCCGTTTCCCAAGGATTCGATCATAGCGGCCAGAGAACGGTCGGCGGCGCCCTCCATCTGGAACACACCCTCAGCCAGAGACTTCAAGGTCTCCTGGGCGGTCTCGGGAGTGGCGGCGGCGCGCATATAATTCTCAAAATTGATCAGGCACCCTTCCACATCCTTCAGCTGCTCCATGATCAGAGCGCTAACATCGTTTTTCTTGAACATTTGTAATCCCTCCAAATGAATTATTTTATTCGAATAGTATACTACTTTAATATACTATTGTCAACTAAAAGTTATGCTTTATAAAGGAAAGCTGATACCAGCCGAAGCCCCCCGGCAGGAGAAAGCCTTCGGCGGCGCCCTCGGTCAGCAAGGGGGTTCCCTCCACCGCCATGGGACCGTCGGAAAAATTCATGGCCAGGCGGATGGTATCTCCCCGCTCCAATACTAATTTCCCGTCTTTACAGCTGCGGAAGATACAGTCGCCCTTAAAGGCCTCGCGGAAGCGCAACCGCAGGTTGCCAAGCTTCCGATAGAAGGCTAAAAGCTCCTGCTCGCCGCCGCCCCAGGGATAGGTGCCGCGGCAATAGAGATCGCCGTAGCCCTCCATACCGATCTCATCCCCATAGAAGATGCAGGGGATCCCCGGCAGGGTGAACTGCAGGATGGCAGCCTTTTTCATTAAAGCAAGCGCTGTTTTCCGCTGCTCCTCCGTAAGATAATTATCCGCCTGGGCGGCTCGCGGGGGAATACTGTCTACCGCCAGGCGGTTGAGGAACCGCGGGGTATCGTGGGTGGACAGAATATTCATCAGGCATTGAAGGGCCGGCGGGGGATAGCCCTCCATCAGCTCCATAACGCGGCTATAGAATTTGCGGGTATCCTTGGTCTTTAAAAGGGCCAGAATGGCATTGAGCCAGGGGTAGTTCATCACCGTGTCGCATTGGTTGCCCAAAAGGAATTTGCGGCGGGCGCCGTAGCTGACCTTTTCCACTGCGTTTTCCCAGACCTCCCCGATGATGATGCTTTGGGGATCGGTGGCCTTTACCCGCTTGCGGAAGGCCTCCAGAAATCCGTCGGGCAGTTCGTCGGCAACATCCAGGCGCCAGCCGTAGGCTCCCTTGTCCATCCATTTTTTGGCAATCCCTTCCTCGCCGCTGATATAGTCCATAAAATCAGGGGAAAGCTCATTGACGCAGGGCAGGGTCTCAAAGCCCCACCAGCAATCATAGCGGTCGGGATAGTCCTTGAAATCATACCAATGGTAATAGGGGGAGTCGGGGCTCTGATAAGCACCCGGATCGGGGTACAGCCCCTCTTTATTGAAATAGCGGCTGTTGGCTCCCGTGTGGGAAAAAACACCGTCTAAAACAACGCGGATGCCCAGCTTTTTTGCCTCCTTGCAGAGGATCTCAAAATCCTCGTTGGTGCCCAAAAGAGGGTCGATCTTTTCGTAATCCGCGGTGCTGTAGCGATGGTTTTCGCCGCTCTCAAAAATGGGGTTGAGGTATAAAAGATCTACCCCCAATTCCTTGAGGTAGGGAAGCTTTTCGGTGATGCCGGGCAGGTTGCCGCCGAAAAAGTCGTTGCCGGCAAAATCGGGGCGGTCCTGGGTGAATAAGGGGCGCTCGTCCCATTTATCGTGGTAGATCCGCTTGCCGCGGATCTCTCCCACGGCAACTCCTTCTTTTTTGCAGAAGCGGTCGGGAAAGATCTGATACCAGATGCCGCCCGCCAATTCTTCGGGGGTCTCAAAATCCCGCTCATAGACCGTCAGCCGCCATTCGGGCAGCCAGTCGCCGATGGCGGCATGGACTCCGTCTGCCGTACCGATGAAGAGATAGGTGCCATCCTCTTTTTCCAGCTCAAAGCGGTAAAAGCAAAGGCCTGCCTTCTCTAAGGTGAAGGTGCCCTCAAAGCAATCGCTCTTGCCCTGCCGCTCCAGAATCTTTAAGATGTCGGTACCGTCTTCATAGCGGAAGACTGCATGGATATGCCGGCAGGAGGGCTCCCCCTCCAGAACCACCCGCAGCCGCAAGGGGTCTCCCGCCCGCAGGGCGCCGAAGGGCTCCTTGTATTCAATTTCTCTGCTGTTAAAGTATACCATACTATAATAATATGCTTTTTTCGCCCTTTCGTCAAGTCTTGAGAAAAAGTTGTTTTGGAATATATGCCAATTTTGAATAAAAACGAACAAACAATTTGTGCAAAATAACCAAAAACGGGAGGCAGTTTTTATGCAAATAATGGATTTTGCTGTGAAACGACAAAATGTTGGTTCCTTTTTTACATAAAAGGAGTATAATATTAGTATGTATTAATATAACACTTTTTTGCGCGCCTTAGGCAAAAAAGAAAGGAGCAGATATGAAAAGAAAAGAAATGCTGGCCATGCTGCTGGCAGGCGGTCAGGGCAGCCGCCTTTATGTATTGACTCAGGAGATGGCAAAGCCTGCCGTCCCCTTCGGCGGAAAGTATCGGATCATCGATTTTCCGCTGTCCAACTGCACCAATTCCGGCATTGATACGGTGGGTGTATTGACCCAATACAGACCTTTAGAGCTCCATTCCTATATCGGCAACGGTCAGCCCTGGGATCTGGATCGGATGAACGGCGGTGTACATATCCTGCCTCCCTATGCTTCGGTCAAGGGCGGAGAATGGTATGCCGGTACCGCCAATGCCATCTATCAGAACATTGAGTTTATTGAGAAGTATCAGCCGGAATATGTATTGATCCTCTCGGGCGACCATGTTTATAAGATGGACTACAGCAAGATGCTGGATTTCCATAAGGCCAATCATGCCGATGCCACCATCGCCACTCTGCAGGTGCCCATCGAGGAGGCCAGCCGCTTCGGTATTGTGAATGCCGATGAGAACGATAAGATCTATGAATTTGAGGAGAAGCCCGCCAAGCCCAAGTCCGATCGGGCTTCCATGGGTATTTATATCTTTACCTGGGAAAAGCTGCGCCATTATCTCATCGAGGATGAGAAGGATCCCGAAAGCTCCAAGGATTTCGGCAAGGATGTATTGCCCAAGATGCTGAATGCCGGTGAGCGGATGTTTGCCTATCCCTTTGACGGTTACTGGAAGGATGTGGGTACCATTGAATCCCTCTGGGAAGCCAATATGGATCTGCTCAATCCCCGCATCCCCTTGAATCTCTCCGACCCCTCCTGGCGGATCTATGCCCGCCATGACCATAACCTGATGCCCCAGTATATCGGCAAGGGGGTCAAGATCGGGGAATCGCTGGTGACCGAAAACTGCTCGCTGACAGGCTGTGACCTTTGGTACAGTGTGCTCTTCTCGGGCGTCTCCATTGAGGAGGGGACCACCCTCAATTCCGCAGTGGTGATGCAGGATGCAAAGATCGGGAAGAATTGCACCATCAAATATGCCATTATCGCCGCCGATGCGGTGATCGAAGACGGCGCGGTCATCGGCGCCGAGCCTGAGAATTATGAAGGCGAATGGGGCATTGCCGTAATCGGCTCCGGCGCGGTCGTGAAGGCCGGCCAGGTGGTTGCCCCCAATGAAATGATCAAGCCCAATACCGGAAGGGAGGAACTGTAATCATGAGCGCATTAGGAATTGTATTTTGTGACCATTATTTTTCTGCTTTAGAGCAAAAATCGGAGCTGACCAAGGTGCGTACCCCGGCTTCTGTTCCCTTTGGCGGACGGTTCCGCCTCATCGACTTTACCCTTTCCGATATGGTAAATGCTGGAATTAAAGATATCGGTGTTATTGCCAAGGAAAACTTCGGTTCTCTGATCCATCATCTGGACAGCGGTGCCGAATGGGATCTCAACCGTCGTCGCGGCGGTATTACCATGCTGACTCCCCTTTCCCGTCCCGAAAGCCATAGCATCTTTGCCAGAGGTCGGTTGGATGCTTTGCGTTCCATCAAGGGCTTTATTAAGGACAGTAAGCATGATCTGGTGGTGATGACCTTCGGCGGTACGGTTGCCAATATCGACCTTTCCGCCATGATGGAGGAGCATCGGAAAAACGATGCTTATCTGACCATCGCCTACAGTGAGATTCCCGCCGGAGTCGGGGAGATGATCCTGGAGCTTGAAAAAGACGGAACGGTATCGGGCGTATCTTATCTCCATGAGCCCTGTGAGAAGAGCCACCCCTTTGCCATCGGCGCATACATTATGGGAAGAAAAGATTTGCTGGAATTTCTTGACGAAGCCGATAATAACGATTATACTAATATGAATAGGGAGTTGATCCAGATGAATCTGGGCTCCCGTAAGATCTATGGTTACCGCCATGACAGCTATGCCCGCATTATGCGGGGAGTGGAGGATTATTTCTCCGCAAGTATGGATATGCTAAATCCGGAGCTCAAAAAGGATCTCTTTGCTCCCGAGCGCCCTGTCTATACCAAGGTGAAGGACTCGGTGCCCACCTTCTACGACTATAATGCCGAGGTGGAAAACAGCTTGATCGCAGACGGTTGCACCATTAAGGGCACCGTTCGCAATTCGGTACTGTTCCGCGGGGTAACCGTAGAGGAAGGCGCAGTGGTAGAGAATTCCATCCTGATGCAGAATACCAAGGTGGGGAAGGATGCCCGCGTCAGCCGTGTGATCACCGATAAGAATGTGAAGGTAACCGAGGGGAATGAGTTGCGGGGTGCCGTAAAGCTTCCCTTTGTGATCGGAAAGGGTAAAACAGTATGAAGATCTTATATGCTGCCAGCGAGGCCGCTCCCTTTATTAAAGTAGGGGGGCTCGGCGATGTGGCGGGGGCTTTGCCCAAGGCCCTTTGCCGCGCAGGCGATGATGTAAGGGTCATTATGCCTTATTACGGCGCCATCGCCGAAAGCTTGAAGGCGCAATGTACCTACCGTACCCATTTTTATTTCTATAATTCCTGGCGCAGCCAATATTGCGGCATCTTTGAGGCCAAGGTAGACGGGGTGACCTATTATCTTCTGGATAATGAGTATTATTTCAACCGTCCCGAGACCTATGGGGCTTATGATGACGGTGAGCGGTTTGCCTTCTTCTCCCGCGGGATTCTGGAATGCCTGCCGCTGATCGATTTCTTCCCCGATGTGCTCCATTGCAACGATTGGCATACCGCTTTGGTGCCGGTCCTGCTGGATACCCAATTCCGGGAGCGCCCCGGATATGAAAACATCCGTACGGTCTTTACCATTCATAACATCGAGTTCCAGGGCAAGTATGATCCCTATATTCTGGGGAATGTATTCGGCTTGGACGAGCAGGTAAAGCCCCTGCTCTATTATGATAACTGCATCAACCTGATGAAGGGCGCCATTGAGTGCTCCGATCGGGTGACCACCGTTTCCAAGCGCTATGCCGAGGAGATCATGAGTCCGCCCAAATCCTGCGGGCTGGAGCATATTCTGCAGGCCCGCTCCTATAAGGTATCGGGCATTCTCAACGGCATTGATACCGATCTCTTCGATCCCGAGACCGATCCGCGGATCGCCCGCAACTATACGATGGATACCTTGAAATTCAAGGTGGAGAATAAAAAAGCCCTCCAGAAGGAGCTGGGTCTGCCCGAGACCGATGAGGTTCCCCTCTTCGGGATGGTGACCCGTCTGACCCATCAGAAGGGCATGGAGCTGGTGAAGGAGAAGCTGGACTGGCTGGCGGATCAAAAGGTTCAGGTGGTGGTATTGGGGACCGGTGATGCGGTCTATGAGCAGTTCTTAAGAGACTGCGCCGACCGCCATCCCGAAAACCTGCGGGCCTGCCTGGCTTTTGACGGTGCTCTGGCCCAGCGGATCTATGCAGGCTGCGATTTCTTTATGATGCCCAGCGAGTTTGAGCCCTGCGGCCTGGCCCAGATGATCGCCATGCGCTACGGCACCTTGCCCATCGTTCATACCACCGGCGGTCTCGCCGATACTGTGATCCCCTATAATCCCGAGGAAAAGAGCGGGCGGGGCATCACCTTCCAAAGCTTTCATCCGGAGGATCTCTCCCACGCGCTCTGGCGCGCCATGGAGCTCTTCGGAGATAAGACCCATTTCGACTGCGCCCGCGCCAATGCCATGGCGGGGGACTACAGTTGGGGTCCCAGCGTAAAGGCCTATCAGGATCTTTACAAAGGAATATAATTCAACAAGGAGAAACACATGACCCAAACGGAAATCAAAGAACAGATTCAGGCGGTCCTCGCGAAAAAGTTCGCTTGCGATGCGGAGGACGCCACCAACCGGCAGATGTATGAGGGTGTGGTCAGCTTTGTTTTGCAGGAGCTGCAGAATCGCCGCCGTACTGCCAAGAAAGAAATGAAGAAGCAGGAGGCAAAGCAGGTCTACTATATGTCCATGGAGTTCCTGATCGGCCGCTCCCTCAAGAACAATCTCTATAATATGGGGATCGAAGAGGATGTCCGCGCAGTGCTCAAGGAGATGAATACCGATCTGGATGCCCTTTATGAGATGGAGCCCGATGCAGGCCTCGGCAACGGCGGTCTCGGCCGTCTGGCGGCTTGCTATCTGGATTCCCTTACCGCCTGCAACTATCCTGCCACCGGCTTTTCCATCCGCTATGAGTTCGGCATCTTTAAGCAGGTCATCATTGATGGCTGGCAGATGGAATTCCCCGATAACTGGCTGGAGCTGGGCGGCGGCTGGCTGGTTCCCCGCCCCGATGAGGCCCAGGAGATTCATTTCGACGGTGAAGTGGAAGAGCTCTGGAGCAGCGACGGCCTGAAGACCGTTCATAAGAATTATTATAAGGTTCTCGCCGTTCCCTATGATCTTTTGATTTCCGGTTATGATTCCAAGATCGTTAATAAACTGCGTCTTTGGGGCGCCAAGAGTCTGGATAACTTTGATATGTCCCTCTTCTCCCGGGGTGAATACCTCAAGAGCTGCGAGGGAGATGCCAAAGCAGAAGCCATCTCCCGCGTGCTCTATCCCGCTGATGATCATGAGGAAGGTAAAAGTCTGCGCCTGCGCCAGCAATATTTCTTTGTCAGCGCATCCTTGCAGAATATCCTTGCCGAGCATCTGAAGAAATACGGCACTTTGGATAACCTGGCTGATAAAGTGGTGGTGCATATCAACGATACCCATCCCGCCCTCTGCGTTCCCGAGCTGATGCGCCTTTTGATGGACGATCACGGCTACGATTGGGATGCCGCCTGGGAGATCACCTGCCATACTCTGGCCTATACCAACCATACCGTTATGAGCGAGGCGCTGGAGAAATGGTCCATTGATCTCTTCTCCGGCAGACTGCCCCGTATTTATACTATTGTGCAGGAGATCAACCGCCGTTTCTGCGAGATGGTTTATAATGACCATCCCGAAAAGCGGGGCGTTATCGATCAGCTGGCGGTCATCGGCGATGGAATGGTGCGGATGGCCAACCTCTGCGTGGCCTGCTGCTATAGCGTCAACGGTGTTTCCGCTCTCCACAGCGATATTCTCAAGACCGATCTCTTTAAGGATTATCATGATATTTTCCCCGGCAAGCTCACCAATGTGACCAACGGTATCGTGCATCGCCGCTGGCTCTGCGAGTCCAACCCCTGGCTGACCGATCTGATCAAGGAGTTGATCGGCGATGGGTTTGTGAAAAACGGCGCCGAGCTGGAGAAGCTGATGGCCTTTGCCGATGATCCCAAGGTGCTGGAGCGCCTTCCCGCCATCAAGCGGCAGAATAAACTGCGCCTTGCCAAGTATATTGAGGATTCCTGCGGCATCAAGGTGAATCCCGATTCCATCTTTGATGTGCAGGCCAAGCGGTTGCATGAGTATAAGCGCCAGCTGCTCTGCGCCCTGCATATCTATGATCTCTATCGCCGCATCAAGTATGAGGGACTGAAGATCTATCCCCATACCTATATCTTCGGTGCCAAGGCCTCTGCAGGCTATGTAATGGCAAAAGAAATTATCCGCTTCATCTGCGCTCTGGGCGATATGATCAATAATGATCCCGATGTGGGCGATATGCTGAAGGTGGTCTTCCTTGCCGATTATAAGGTCTCTCTGGCCGAGATCCTGATGCCCGCCGCCGATGTCAGCGAGCAGATCTCTCTGGCCGGTAAAGAGGCCAGCGGTACCGGTAATATGAAGTTTATGATCAACGGCGCCCTCACCATCGGTACTCTGGATGGCGCCAATGTGGAGATCCATCAGCAGGTGGGCGATGAGAATATGTTCCTCTTCGGCCTCACCACTCCCGAGGTCAATGCCTGGAAGCGGGATGGCTACCATGCCGATCAGCTTTATCGCAACGATCCTCATATGCGGGATCTTCTGGATTCCATTCTGAAGGAAGGGGTTGCGGGCAAGAACTTCGAGTCCATCGTCCGTTACCTCATCGGCCCCGATCCCTATATGGTATTGGCAGATTTCAATGCCTATAAGGAGGCCCAGGCCAAGATCAATGAGACCTATCAGGATCCCATGAAATGGAATCGGATGTCGCTGATCAATATCGCCAAGTCCGGCATCTTCGCCTCCGACCGCGCGGTCCGCGAATACGCCGAAGACATCTGGCATTTAGACGAAATCAAATAAAAGTAAAAAAGGCTGTAAAAAATCATTGATTTTTTTACAGCCTTTTTTGATTGATCGAATGCCTTTGGGGGAAAAAGAGATCATGTTTCATTTTGTTTTATGGGGTTTTTGATATGCCCTTCCGGGTAGATCGCCACCTTATGTTCCAATGCGGTGCGAATCATCATTGTTTCGCGGTTTTCTTTTTTCAGCAAGTCCTCTAAAATCTCATTGTCGGATTTAATTTCAGGCGGTTTTGCCGCACCCGAAACATAGGTGGTCTCTTCTGCAAAGGTTCCGTCTTCCAAAAGAATGTATATGGTTTCTTTACGCCCTTCGGGAAATTGGTACATAGCCGGGTCCCCTTGATAAAATCCGCACAATTGGCGAATATAGGTTTCTCGCTCAAAGTCGTTATAACCTTCGCCCAGGGTTAATTCTTCTCTATAGACGGGGTAATATGTATTGGGCTCCTTCCCATAGGGGATCAGATACAGTAAAACCAACCGATCATCCTTTAAATGGGTTGTTTCGCCGGAAGCGCAAAAGAAAACGATCTTACTGTTTTCTTCCCGCAACACATAGTTTTCAGCCACAATGATCTCGTCGCTTTGGCATTGACCATAGTATATATGTTGGATCTTAAAACGGGTTCGGGTTGTGCCGCTTTCGATTTGCCAAGTATCTTCATCGATGGCGGCATCCGGTTTATAATGACCCTCCCGGATCCCATAGGCATACCCTGCCACAAGAATGCCTTGCTTCTTTTCCATACGATCCATTACTTCATCGTAGGTAGAAGGGGGTGAGATATAATCAACCTCAGGCTTTGTTCTTCTTGGCATAGGCTGATGGAAATCATAATGGGTGGTGATGATTTCCCCGTTTTCCTTTTTTTCAAAAGAAAGAAACAGATCGTTATGATGGGTGGGCGCGGCGGGTTCTTCTTTGGGGCCCTCCTCGATCTCTGTTTCGGGGGCCTCTTGGGGAAGGGCGCCGAGGGCGGCATTGGGCAAGGTCTCAAAATCATCGGTTTCCTGCTTGCAGCCGCAGGTGAGGATGCAGGCGGCGACCAGCATCAAAAGAATGATCCGTTGTTTCATAAGGAAAGCCTCCTTTCGGTGGGTGGTATGGTTCTTTCTACTTATATTTTAAGGAAAATCCAAGGGACTGTCAACGAATGGAGGCAAACTGTAAAGAAACTGTAACATTCCGCTGTCGATCTGCACAAAACAGAAGAACGGTTTTTGGAACACATCGTTTTTTGGCATTTTTGCATAAAAAATCCGCGGAACCAAGGTCCCGCGGTTTTTTTATACAAGTTTAATCGATTCGATGATCTGGCGCTCCAGAGGCATATCCATGGCGTTGGTGGCCACTGCGGCGATCTTATCCACCTCTTCCATACCCTCAACGACCTTGCCGAAGGCGGCGTAGTTGCCGTCTAAGAAGAAGCCGTCTTCATGCATAATGAAGAATTGGCTGCTGGCGGAGTTGGGGTCATTGGTGCGGGCCATTGAGATGACGCCCCGCTCGTGGCGGATGGGATTGGGAAATCCGTTTGCCATAAACTCACCGGGGATGGTCTCCTCGCTGCCGCCCATACCGGTACCGGTGGGGTCGCCGCCCTGGATCATAAAGCCGCTGATGACCCGATGGAAGGTCAGACCGTCGTAAAACCCTTCTTGGACCAGCTTCTCAAAGTTGGCAACGGTTTTAGGCGCCTTCTCGGGATAAAGCTCCAATTTGATGGTGCCGCTGTTTTGAATTTTGATCTCTACCATAATTTTTACTCCTTATATAAATAAACTCATTACAAACAAAATAGCGCAAATAAAGCAGAATACAATAGTGCCCGCATTTCCCCAGGCAAGCTTGAATTGGGTACCCAGGGTGAGGTACTGCTCGCCGGTTTTGGAGAGGCGGAAGCTTTTGCGCTTGCGGATCAAAAAGATCAGCCCGCAGAGGGCCAGCAGCATCATAGCGGTGGAATAAACGCCGCTGACGGTGACCCAAGGGTTGATGGAGCTTTCCAGCATAGCATCCTCGGCGGTGGCCTCTGCCATAAAGGTGGCAACGGTGGAGCCGGTGAAATTGATGATGGCATGGAGAAGGATGGAATAGCGCAGCCTTCCCGTTTTCAGATAGACCAGCCCGAAAAGCATCCCCAAAAAGGTGGCATAGAAGAATTGATAAAAATTTCCGTGGACCAGGCCGAAGAAGAGACCGCCTGTTACCACCGCCAGAGTCTCGCTATAGGGGAGCAGGCGGTCCATAACCAATTTGCGGAACATCAGCTCTTCGAAGATAGGCGCCAGAATCACCATGGTGACAAAGGACATCAGCGGGGAATATTCCTCCAGATACCCCTCCAGGGCATTGGGGATCTCGGTTCCCCGCAGGGATTCCAGCATCCCCATCAGCGTTACCGATAGGAAATTGCCCACCAGCATCAGTAAAAAGGCGATGCTCAGATACATCAGCCCCTCTTCCTTGGAGAGCCCTTGCTTTTGGGGGACTTTTTTGGGCATCCCCGCCAAAAAGAGAAAGAAGAAGGGAAGCCCCACTCCGTAGCTGGGAAGAATGGCCAGCAGCCATTCAAAGGTCTCGGTTTCATAGAAGGCAGGCGCCAACCATTCCACCGCCGCCAGCATGGCTGCCTGCACCGCGCCGCTCAACAGCAAAAAGGCGAGCATGGCATAGCCGATGCGGGCAAGGTTCTGCCGCTGTTTGGTTTTATAAACAGGGTCGCGCTCCGGCAGAAACCCGCCATGGAACGCTTGGTCTTTATATTGCATAGATACGCTCCGATTGTTATGATACCATTATCTTATCACATTTTTTTCCTCTTTTCAATGCGTCGGGGGCGAATTAACAAATCGTTCACGCTTTTGCTCTTGACAAATCGTGGAAAAAGCGGTACACTGAATTAGCACTCGAAAGTCAAGAGTGCTAAAATTTGATAAAAAGAAGGTTCTACTGTGGCTAAAAAGCAATTTAAAGCAGAGTCCAAGCGTCTTTTGGACCTGATGATCAACTCGATCTATACTCAAAAGGAGATCTTCCTGCGGGAGCTGATCTCCAATGCCTCCGATGCTTCGGATAAGAGCTATTATAATGCCCTGGTCAGCGGCGGCGCCCCCGATCGGGAGCGGTATCAGATCCGCCTGGAGGCCGATAAGGTGAAGCGCACCCTTACCGTTACCGATCACGGCATCGGAATGAATAAGGAGGAGCTGGAAAAGAATCTGGGCACCATCGCCGAAAGCGGCTCCTTTAAGTTTAAGGCCGATGCAGAGGAAAAAGAGGGTGTGGACATCATCGGTCAGTTCGGTGTGGGCTTCTATTCCGCCTTTATGGTGGCCGATGAGGTGGAGGTCACCTCGAAAAAAGAGGGCAGCGAGGAGGCCTGGCGCTGGAGCTCCAAGGGCAGCGACGGTTATACCATAGAGCCTGCCCAAAAGGAAGAGACCGGTACAGAGATCGTTCTTCATATTAAAGAGAATACCGAAAATGATCGCTATGATGCGTTTTTGGAACAGTATCGTCTGACCGATCTTGTGAAAAAGTATTCCGATTTTATCAAATATCCCATTGTGATGGAGCTGACCAAGTCCCGCAAGAAAGAGGACAGCGAGGAATACGAGCAGTATACCGAAACCGAGACCCTCAACAGCCGCGTGCCCTTATGGAAGCGCGCCAAAAAGGAGCTGACCGAGGAGGATTATAAAGGCTTCTATCATGCTCAGCGCTATGGCTTTGATGAGCCGGTCAAGACCATCCATACCAATGTGGAGGGCAACCTG
The DNA here is from genome assembly GCA_045603925.1 of Eubacteriales bacterium. GTDB lineage: Bacteria > Bacillota > Clostridia > Oscillospirales > QAKW01 > QAKW01. The sequence goes on along the minus strand of JAZUNB010000057.1, from coordinate 44,984 downwards.
ACCTATACCGCACTGCTCTTTATCCCCGGCGCGGTGCCCTATGATTTCTATACCAAGGATTTCAAAAAGGGCCTGGCTCTTTATTCCAACGGGGTCATGATCATGGAAAAGTGCGCCGATCTTCTGCCCGATTATTTCGGCTTTGTGCAGGGCTTGGTGGATTCCGCCGATCTCTCCCTCAATATCTCCCGGGAGCTGCTGCAGCAGGATCATCAGTTGAAGGCCATCTCCAAAAATCTTACCAAGACCATTCAAAAGGAGCTGGCCGCTCTTTGTAAGAAGGATCGGGCGGCTTACGCCAAATTCTTTGATGCCTTCGGCCGAACTCTGAAATACGGGTTATACAGCGATTGGGGGATGAATAAGGATGTACTGCAGGATCTGATCCTCTTCCGCTCCTCCAAAGAGGAGGAGTATACCACCCTTCGGGAATATATCGATCGGATGCCCGAGGAGCAGAAATATATCTATTACGGCACCGGCGAGACCAAAGAAAAGATCCGCCTTTTGCCCGCCGCCGAAGGAGTTTTGGCCAAGGGTTATGAGCTGCTGTATTTCACCGAGGATGTGGATGAATTCGCCATCAAGATGCTGGGCACTTATGGCGAAAAAGAGTTCAAGAACATTACCGACGCCGATCTGGGATTTGAGAATGAGGAAGAATCCGAGGAGCAATATCCCGAACTGATGGGGAAGCTGAAAGAAGCCCTTGGGGGCAAGGTGGCGGATGTGAGGACCACCAACCGCTTGGTCAGCCATCCCGCCTGCCTTTCCACCCGCGGCGCCCTTTCGCTGGAGATGGAAAAGGTGCTCTCTGCCTCTCCCGAGGGGCAGATGGCTAAGGCGGAAAAGGTTCTGGAGATCAATCCCAACCATTCGCTCTTTGCCCAATTGGAGGCGGCCGATGAGGAGCGCCTTGCTCTTCTGGCGGCAGTATTGCTGGATCAGGCGTTGCTGATCGAGGGTCTGCCTCTTGAAAATCCGGTGGAATATGCCAATAATATCTGGAAATTGCTGGAGAAATAAAGCATATCAGCCGCCCAAAACAGGGCGGCTGATAATTTTTTAGAATTTTTCTAAAAAACATATTGACAATTTTTTTGTTTTTGTTATAATGATGATAGAATAATTCTAAAAAAGGAGGGAGCCCCTATGACCAAGCAACGGGCGCTGGTCCTGAAGATCATTCGGGACTCCAAGGAGCATCTGACCGCAGATCAGATCTTTCAGAAGGCAAAGGCCGAGATGCCGGGCATTGTTCTGGCAACGGTTTATAACAGCCTGATCTGGCTGGCAGAGCAAGGCGAGATCAAGCGGGTGGTCTTTTGTGACCATAAGGATCATTACGATAAGACTCAAAACCCCCATGTGCATCTCCTTTGCGAGAACTGCGGAAAGATCATCGATCACCCTTCCGAAGGGCTGAAAGAAGAAATGGAGCAGCGGATGGGCTTTCCCATCAGCGATTATGAAGTGACCCTTCATTGCATCTGCCCCAACTGTGCTGAATAAAAAATATAATTTATAAAGGAGAAACAACTATGGAACTCAAAGGAAGCAAAACCGAAAAAAATCTGATGACTGCATTTGCCGGCGAAAGCCAGGCGCGGAATAAGTATACTTATTTCGCCTCCGTTGCCAAGAAGGAAGGCTATGAGCAGATCGCGGCCATTTTCCAGAAGACCGCCGATAACGAGAAGGAGCAAGCCAAGCTGTGGTACAAGGCTCTGGGTGAGCTGGGCGATACCGCCGCAAACCTGCTGGCCGCCGCCGAGGGCGAGAACTATGAGTGGACCGATATGTATGATACCTTTGCCAAGGAAGCTGAAGAAGAGGGCTTCACCAAGCTGGCTTATCAGTTCCGCGCGGTTGCCGCCATCGAAAAGACTCATGAAGAGCGTTATCGCGCCCTCCTCAGCAATGTGGAGATGCAGAAGGTCTTTGAGAAGGCCGAAGAGACTATGTGGGAATGCCGCAACTGCGGTCACCTTGTGATGGGCAAGAAGGCCCCCGAGGTTTGCCCTGTATGCGCCCATCCCAAGAGCTACTTCGAGGTGCGGAAGGAAAATTATTGATTTTCCTTGACGCTTGAAAAGAGCGCAGATCAAAAAAAGGAGAACAGATTTCTGTTCTCCTTTTTTTTAGACCTTTTTCCCCTATTCGGCGTATCGCATACAGCCGAACAGGGGAGAAAAGCCCTTCTGCATCTCTTTTGAAGCGTCTGGACCGAGTGGGGAAAGAAAAAGGAGAACGAATTTCGTTCTCCTTTTAGATTTATGCTTTGTTTTTGTTGAGGGTTTTGATAACAAACAGAGTGCAGACAGTCGCAACGATGGAGAAGGCCAACACAATGTAAACATTCTGCACAAAGCCGGCCAGCAGATAGCCTGCCAGAGAAATGCCTGCAACCGTCAGCGCATAGGGCAGCTGGGTGGACACATGGTTGATATGGTCGCAGCGTGCGCCTGCGGAAGACATAATGGTGGTATCGGAAATGGGGGAGCAATGGTCGCCGCAAACCGAACCGGCCAGGCAAGCAGACATACAGATGATACCCATCTCGGTCTCCACGCCGAAGGCGGTGAGCACGATGGGGATCAGGATACCGAAGGTACCCCAGGAGGTACCGGTGGAGAAGGCAATACCGCAGGCGGCCAGGAAGATGATGGCGGGCAGGAAGTTGTTGAGCATTCCGGCATTGGCCAGCGCGTTATCCACAAAGACATCGGATTCCAGAAGGCCGGTCATATTCTTTAAGGTGGTAGCCATAGTCAGGATCAGGATGGCAGGGACCATGGCGATAAAGCCTTTGGGAATGCATTCCATGGCTTCCTTGAAGGTCAGAAGGCGGCGGGCAACAAAATAGATGATCACTGCGATCAGCGCAATGAGACCGCCCCAAGGCAGACCGACGGTAGCATCGGTATTGGAGAAGGCATCGATGAAGCCAAGAGAGGCATCATAGTTGGCAGAGGCGAATACCCATTCCTCACCCATGCAACGGCCCACATAGAAGAGGGCGAAGACGCAGACGGCAATGAGGATCAGGATGGGCAGTACCAGATCGATCACCTTGGCCTTGCCGGTGCTGGGCTCTTCTTCATTGTTGGCAGAGAGCTCGCCGCCGGTGAAGAGATCGCCGTTTTCGGCGTTCTTCTCATGAAGCTTCATGGGGCCGTAATCGAATTTCATCAGGGTGATGGTGATGATAAACACAAAGGTCATCAGCGAATAGATGTTATAGGGAATGGCGCGGCAGAAAAGGCCGATACCCTGACCGTCCCCTGCATAGGAAGCAACAGCGGCTGCCCAAGAGGAAATGGGCGCGATCATACAGACCGGCGCGGCGGTGGCATCGATGAGATATGCCAGCTTGGAACGGGACATTTTCACCTTATCGGTTACCGGCCGCATGACAGCACCGACCGTCAGACAGTTGAAGTAATCATCGATAAAGATCAAAACACCGAAGGCGAAGGTGGCCAAAGAGGCGCCCACCTTGGTCTTCACATGCTTGGCTGCCCAGTCGCCGAAGGCCTTGGAGCCGCCCGCCTTATTGAGCATGGCAACGATGACACCCAGCAATACCAGGAAGATGAAGATGCCGGCGGTACCGGAAACAGCGGAGATCAGGCCTTCGCTGACCACTGCATCGATGGTATGGATGGGGTTAAAGCTGGTGGCCAAGAGACCGCCTGCCAGAATACCCACAAACAAAGAAGAATACACTTCCTTGGTAATGAGGGCCAGGCCGATGGCGATCACCGGGGGATAGAGCGACCAGAGGGTCGCGTTGGGGGCTGTTACATCGCCGGTGAATGCGCAAAGGAAGCCGAAGGCCACCACAAACACCACGATCAGCAGCTTGGGTAAAATTTTCTTCAGGTTCATAAAAATCCTCCTATAATAAAAAGACGCGCCCTGAGGCGCGATCCTTTTTAATACAAAGTTTCGACAGCACTCCACAGAATCTGTGACAGTCCGACGCATCTTCTGCGGCGGCCCAGCGGCAGTTTTTTCGGGCAAAAAACAGTTCGCTTCGGCAGTTCTCCCTTTCCCCCCGCCGCAATTCCCGGAAACGGTGGGGCTACTGATGAGACCTGCGCCTCTATCTATAACATATTGATGTTATCATTAAATCCCATATTTGTCAACACAATTTATTTTAAGGGGCTTTGGAAGAAGACCGCCTTGCCGAGGATATGGATTTGGTTGAGTTCTTCCTTATTATATATGAGGGGTGGGTAAAGGGGATTCTCCGCGTGGAGGGAGAGGGTTCCTTCCTCGGGGTAGTAATAGACCCGCTTCAGGGTGGCGGTATCTTCAATGACCACCGCGGCGATCTCTCCGTTGGCAACGGTATCCTGCTTGCGGATGAAGACCAGATCCCCGTCTAAAATACGGGCGCCCACCATACTGTCCCCCTTGGCCCGCAGGCAGAAATCGGCGCGGATGGCGGGATCGGCCTCGATATATTCGGTCTTTTCCTCATTGGCGAAGATGGGCTGACCGCAGGCGATCTCTCCCAGGATCGGCAACCGCAGGCGGTTTTGGCTGCTCATCCATTCCGCCTTGGTGCGGTGGTGGGAGGCACCCAGCAGATAATCAATATCGACACCGAATTGCTCTGCCAGCGCCCGCACCGTTTCAAAGCCCGGCTCCCGCTCGCCCCGTTCATACATATTGATACTGCTCTTGGAGATCCCCAGGGTCTTGGCAAGCTCTGCCTGGGAAAGGCGATGCTCCGCCCGCAGTTTTTTTAAGCGTTCCGAAAATAAATCCATTTAAACACCTCATTTCACAGAATGATTATACACAATATGTGCTCGTTCGTCAAGTTTATTTTGAAAGGTTCTTGACAGATGAGCACGCATCGTGTATAATGAGCACAAATGGTGCTCGATGCAAAAGATCGCCCCGCTCGGTTGATGTCCGCCCCGAAAAAATTTGATTCCCAGACAGAAACCGACATCTTCTTTGCAATAAATTTGGTATCATTTGGAAAAAAGGGGCGAAAAGAAATCGGTTTTGCTTCTGACCGATGCTTCGGATCCCCTCAATGAGGAGGAAATTTAAATGCAGAAAGAGAGTTTTGAAAAAATGACATTGGTATTACTGCAGACCGATGGAGAGGCAGCCCGCGTCAACCGAGAGCGGTTCGGCGCTTTGGGGATGGATGTATTGGGCGTATGCAGCAGCGGACCGGAGGCAGTGCGGGTCATTACCGAGATGCAACCGGATGTGGTGCTGATGGATAGCTTTTTGCCCGGCAGGAGCTGTGATGAGATCATTACAGCGTTAAAAGAGATCGGCTATCGGAAAAATACGGTTATGGCTGTGGTCTCCTCGGTGCCCAATGATCGGCTGGCTCAGCTGGTCATGGAGGCCGGTGGCGATCTGTTTTTATTATTGCCGCTGGATTATCAGTTTGTGAAGGATCGGTTTTATGCCATCCTGGAGCGCAAGCGCGCAGGGGAAGAGGAGGTCGATCCTGCCCGCTTTGAGCTGGAGCGGTATGTGGCCGATCTGATGCATGAGGTGGGAGTTCCCGCCCATATCCGCGGCTATGATTACATACGGGACAGTATTTTGCTGGCGCTGGAGGACCGCGCTATGCTCAAGGCCATTACCAAGGAGCTTTATCCTACCATCGCCAAAAATAATCATACCACCGCCTCGCGGGTGGAGCGCGCCATCCGCCATGCCATTGAAGTGGCCTGGAGCCGCGGGGATATCGATACCTTAAATTCCATCTTCGGATTTACGGTAAAAAGCTCAAAGGGAAAGCCCACCAACGGAGAATTTATTTCCATGCTGACCGAGCGGATCCGCCTGGATCGCCGCCTGGTCTGTTAAGAGAAGCCGCCTGCAAAAAGCAGGCGGCTTAAAATTTGTATCCGTTTATTTAAAAATATGTTGACAAAAATTAGTACGCGTACTATAATTAAGTTGTAAATAACGATGCAGGAGGATCAAGCAGTGGCGAGAATTGATAAACATGCCCTGACCAAGCTGGAGATCATTCGGGTTGCAACCAAGCATTTTCTGGATACGGGCTATACCAATACTACCATTAAAATGATTTGTCAGGAGTTGGATATGAGCCCGGGAAATGTGACCTTTTATTTCCCCACCAAGGAGCATATGCTGGCGGTGCTGGTAGAGATGCTCTGCTCTTTTCAGGGCAAGACTGTGGAGGAGACGGTCAGTCGGGGGAAGACCTCGCTTTTGGCGGTCTGTATGGAGCTGGCAACCATGGCGGCCATGAGTGAGGAAAGTGAGATCGCAAAGGATCTGTTTCTTTCGATCTATTCCAGCCCCATGTGTCTGGAGATCGTTCGTAAGAACGATAAGGAGCGCTCCAAGGAGGTCTATCAGGACTATTGCGAGGGCTGGAGCGAGGAGCAGTTTTTAACAGCGGAGATGCTGGTCTCGGGCATCGAATACGGTACGCTTATGACCACCAAGGAGCAGGCACCGCTGGAGGCGCGCATCGCCGCCGCACTTCACGCGGTGATGATGCTTTATAATGTACCGCGGGAGACCCGCGAGGAAAAGGTGCGCAAGGTACTGCATCTGAACTACCGCGCTTTAAGCAGGCGGGTACTCAATGACTTTAAAAACTATGTTGATGAGACCAATGAATTGATCTTTGAATCCATTCTTCATGGAGTAAAGCTCAAGACCGGTCATTAAACGATATATCAACCAATGAAATCGATAAGGAGGGTTCATCATGACCGCAAAAAGAAAAATCACCCATCGGATCCTGAGCGTTGTACTTTGCATTGCCATGATCCTCTCTTCTATGCCTGCCATGACGCTGAATGTTGCAGCGGAGCAGACGCTGAATATTGTGGCAGGCAGTAAGAAAGCCGACCCCTCGACCGTCAATTGGGAGAATTATTTCGGCCCCAATAAGATGGATACCGAGTTTGCAGGCGGTGTCTGGACCGATAAATCGGTCTATACCGGCGCCACATCTGAGCTGCCGGGAGTTGCGCTGAAGGACAGTAAGAATTTTCTGGTTGCCCTTTCCGCCATTGCCTCCAACCTTTCCATTACCGGCCATACCTCTTCGCCTACCGATACCATGCTGGTATTGGATCTATCGGGCTCCATGGTCGATAATACCTATGAGGTGGGAACGGTGCGTTACGGCAATAATTACCTCACTGCCAACGGAATCGATATGTCGCTGATCAACGCGATGATCGAGGCCACCAACGCCACCATCGATAAGCTGATGGCGCAGAATACCAATAACCGTGTGGGCGTTGTGCTGTATTCCGGCAATGCCGAAAGCAATCAGGCGGCCACCCCGCAAACCGCAACCGTTGTGTTGCCCCTGGGGCGTTACAGCGGTGTTAATCAGGAATATCTCTCGGTGGATGCCGCCACCACCACCTCCACCCTTTATACCTATAATTGGGGAACCAGACGGTGGCAAGCCAACGGTCAGGCGACCTATGTGGATTCTTCCGCCGCTATTCATGTATCGGTGAAGGATGGTCTTAAGACCGAGGCGGGCGCGGCGGTGACCGATAGCTCCAAGCGGGCCAACGGCGGCACCTACATCCAAAACGGTCTTTATCAGGCGATGAATCAATTTCTGGCAGTAACCGACACCACTGTTCCCGAAGGGAAGGTGCAGGCGGGTGCCGAGCGACTGCCCGTATTGGTGCTGATGACCGATGGCGCCCCTACCATTGCGACCACCGATTATACCGCCATCGGCAATTCCAACACCGGTGACGGAACCGCTACCAACGATCGTATTACCTTCCTCACCCAGCTGACTGCCGCTTATGTGAGAGGGCGGGTGGCGGCCCATTATCAGGAGACCGATGCCGATCAGAAGGATATTCTTTTCCTGACCTTAGGTCTCGGTACCGAAAACAACCAGGCAGCAACCAACACCCTGTATCCCGCCGGCTCCAATGAGACCCTGGTGGGCTATTGGAATAATTATCTTGCCGCCGCAAACGGCGAGAATGTGACGGTTATTTCCGGGCAGGGCGGGCTGAGCGTTCGCCGCGAGGCGGCTGCAGAGGCCATGAATTATGTGGATACTTATTATTATGCCAACGATGCCCAGAGTCTGATCGATTCCTTTACCAAGATCACCGGAGAGATTGAGCTGAAGGCCGAGTCCTATGCCACTCTGGTTGAAGGCGGCAACGCCAACTATTCCGGTTATGTAACCTTTGAGGATGAGCTGGGCGAGCTGATGCATGTATCTGATATGAAGGGCGTGCTGATGAGCGACGGCAACGGCGGAACCGTTCTATATACCGGCAAGGGCGTGGCCAAAAGCATGAACGAAGGCGCGCTGGGGACAGTAGATGCCCCCAATGCCCGCGGTGATGAGCTGGTTCGTACCGTGAAGGAGCGGATCCCCGGTCTGACCTCCTCTCAGGCGCAGCAGTTGATCGGCTATGCCTATCAGGATCAGCAGCTTTACTATGCCGATGAGGATCATTGGAGCAATTATATCGGCTGGTACGCCGATGCCAACGGAAACTATGTGGGCTTCTGGGACAAAGAGTCCGGCTATACCGATGCACCCAACGGCGCGGTTTACGCCAACCGTTCCTACGGTTATCTGGGCGTGAACGGCGACAGCGATATGATGCATGTGGTGGTATTGATCCGTACCGATCTTGCTACCCTGCACCAGACGGTCTTCTTTAAGATCCCCGCGTCCCTGCTTCCCACGGTGGAGTATAAGGTGACGCTGAAGGAGGATCAGCCCGATGTTGTGGAAAAATTCAGTCAGGAGACTGCTCTTCCCATGCAGCTGGTCTTTGAGGTGGGCCTGCGCAACGATATTAATTCGGTAAATCTGGAGCAAAAGATCGCCGAGCATCTGGCCAAAGGCGGTCATATTCACCGTAATGCCGACGGTACCGTTTCCTTCTATACCAATGAATGGGCCATCGGCAATGACCGCAACCAAAACGGAATCCCCGATGCCGATGAGGTGGAATCGGCCATGGTGGCGGAATCTCATTTCCATCCCGCCGCAGACAACAGCCGCTATTACTACACCGAGGATACTCCCGTTCTGGATGCCAATGGAAATCCTGTGGGCGGTGCCAACCGACCGAGCGGTACCTATTACCATCATCGGTATATCTATAATCAGACGGCGCGGCAGACCGTAACAATGCCCATCGCCGAAGAGACCTTGCGCACCAAGGCGCAGTATGACCGGACAACCGATCAGTGGTATATCCCTGCGGGAACCATCTTCAGTGAGGTGCACCGCTTTAAGAATGATAAGGCCGAGAATACCACCGATACCTTGCCCTATTCCGATTTCCCCGCTGTTTTTGAAAACGGCACCAAGCAGGATGTTTATGCTTTCTTGGGCAATAACGGTACCTTTAAGGTAGCGCCCGCCACCGGCATTACCCTCAGGAAGGAAGTGCAGGGCACCATCACCGATGCCAATGCCTATACCTTCGAGATCACCCTTTCCAACCTTCCCGCGGGTGCTGCCGCGGCACCCATCCTTACGGATGCCAACGGGGATGCCCTTCCCAATGTAACCATGTCGGCTATGGCCAACCATCGCTTTACCGTTACCATGCCCGCCGATGTAACGGCCTATATCTCCGGAATTCCGGTAGGTACCCGAGTGCAGATCGCCGAGCAGATCGGCGGTGATTATTCGGTGGTGGGCATAACGGTGGCAGGGCAGGCGCAGGCTGTGAACGCCCCCGCCTCTGCGGTGATCCCCGCCTATGGGGCGGCCAATACCCAGATGGTTCCGGTGGTGATCACCAATGCCCCAAATCAATACGGTGATCTTCTGATCGGAAAAGAGATCCTTCATAATCTCCCCTCCGATCCTGCCGCCATGGCTACCAAGGAATTCACTTTCCGTGTGCAGCTTTCGGGCGAAAAGATCAAGGCGGGGGATACCTTCCTTACCAATGAAAATACCCGCGTTGCAGTAGATGCCAATGGCTTCCTTACTTATGAGAGCGGCGAGCCCATCCGATTGAAGAATGATGAATCCATCACCGTTCACAGCATTCCCGCAGGAACGGCCTATACGGTGACCGAGGATGCCCTTCAGGGCTTTAAGCTGGACAACATCAACGGCGATCAAAACGCCACCGCCGCAAGGGGTACCGTTACGGCCAATACCGAGAGTCGCGCGGAGTTTGATAACCGCTATCCCGATACCTTTGTACCCGTTTCGGTGCCGGTGACTTTGGATGTGACCAAGGTTCTGACCGCCAATACTCCCTACAGCGGCAATGAAGAATTCGCCTTTGTTTTGCAGATGCTTCTGCCGGACGGAACCTATTCCGATATTTCCGACAGCAACGGCAATGAATACCTGAAGGTCGGCGCCAATGCCGCCAAGCAGGGGGCGTTTACCTTGACCTTCGAGGATACGGGCACCTATTATCTGCGGGTCATCGAAGTAAAGCCCTCGGAGCAGCTGCCCGCAGGGATCGATACTCCCGGAATGGATTATTCCACCATGCAGGCGCTATTTGCGGTCATTGTGACCGATGAGGATATGGACGGTGTGCTGGAGATCGCGGTGCAGGAGGAGGCCCATGTAAGCGCCACTCCGCAGTATACCGCCAATGATCCCGAGCAGATCAGCGGCATTTCGGTGGCGGCAGTCTTTGAGAATATTTATGAGCTGAATTCCACCGCAACCACCCTGCAGGTTCATAAGACTCTCCATGATCCCGCAAAAGCCGATATTCCTCTGCCCTCCTTCAGCTTTACGATGTATCCCAGCGACGGTGCGGGAAATGTGGCGGCAGGGACCGTCGGCACCACCGTAACCGCCTCCGCTCTGGGGGATGCGACCTTTAATATTTTCCTGAATACACCGGGCACCCATTCCTATAAAGTGATCGAAGACATTCCCGCAGGGGCAGTTTTGGACGGAGCAAGCGGAAAATATCTGCTGAACGGAATGTATTATGATCCTGCGGTATACCTTTATACGGTTGTGACCGCACCCAACGGCAGTGATCTTGCCATCACCGACCGCACCTTGGTGGAGCTGAACAGCGGCGCAACGGTGAATCCCGTAAACGGGGTCTATACCGCGCAGTTTACCAATGAGTATCGGCTCGCTCCCGTTCAGGTGGAGCTCGGTTATTCCAAGACCCTCAACGGACTGGGGGCAAGCGGCGCGCTTTTTGATACCAAGCTGGTTCGTACCGACGGCGCTTTCCGCCCGCTGACCGATGCCAATGCCTGGAGCGCGGTTTATCCCGTCGCTTCGGGGCAGAGCGATACGGTTCGGTTGACCTTTGAGCAGGTGGGGATCTATCACTATCAATGGACCGAGGTGATCCCCGCAGGGGCGGTTTTGGATCCCGAAAGCGGAAGATATGTATGGAACGGTGTTACCTATGATAACGCCGAATACCATATCACCGTAACCGTTACCGATAACGGTGCGGGGGGGCTCTCGGCCCGGACAGTGATCCATAAGCTGGGCGAGATGGCTTCGGTCAACGCCGCAGATTTTGTCAACACCTATACCGTGACCGGCTTTGGTGAGGTTACCATCGGCGGCGAAAAGAAGCTGGCAGGCAGAAGCCTTGCGGCAGGAGAATTCACCATCGGTCTTTATCGGGATGCTTCCTGCACCGATCGGATCGAAGCAGTAAGCAATCGGGCAGACGGAACCTTCTCCTTCTCTCCCATTTCCTATACCCCTGCCGATCTGGGCGTTGATTACGCCGAGAAGACCTATACCTATTATGTAAAAGAACTCCATAGCGGGAAGGGCGGCGTGACGCATGATCCCAATGTTTATACCGTTACCGTAACGGTCCGCCATGAAAACGGCGTGCTGATCGTGACCCCCTCCTCCAATGCCGCAACCCTTCAGATCCTCAATTCCTACAGCGCAAAGGCGGTAGATGTGGAGATCAACGGCGCAAAGGAATTGCGGGGCGACTGGTCGGCGGTGACCAATCAAGATTTCACCTTCCGGTTGTTTGCCGCCAATGAGCGCTTTGAGATCGTTGATTCCATCCCTGTCAGAACCGCGACCGTCTCCGGCGCAGGCGATTTCAAGATGGCACTGCATTATGAGGACGGGGAGGAAGGCATCCGCTACTTCGTTTTGAAGGAGGATCTCTCCCATAAGGCAGGCGGAATCGGATATGATGCCGGTGAGTATCATATTACCGTAAATATTACCGATCCCGGCAACGGTCAGTTGAGCGGGCAGGTAACAATGTATCGCCCCGGTATGGGCAATGCTGATAAGGCGGTCTTTACCAATACCTATTCGGTGGAGGAGACCTCCATTACCCTGGTGGGCGAGAAGTCTTATATCAACAGCGCTACCCGCGCGCCTCTGGCTATGACCGACGGAATGTTTGACTTCCTGGTGCTGGAGGGCGGTAATGTGGCGGCCAGAGGCCATAGCCTGGCAGACGGCACCATTCAGTTTGAGCCCATCCGCTATACCGCCCCGGGCGTTCATACCTATGCGGTGGTGGAGGTTCCCGGCAATGCTCCCGGAGTGGCTTATGATGAGGATGCGGCCTTTACCGTAGTGGTAACGGTGACCGATAACGGCGACGGTACTCTCAGTGCCCGTGCGGATTATCAGAATGTTCCCGTTGCCTTTGAAAACACCTATACGCACGGCGCGGCGCAGGTCACCTTCAACGGTCAAAAGACGCTGAACGGCGATTGGAGCGCAGTGGCCGGCCCCGATAAGGTCTTTACCTTTGAGTTATATGAAACAGAGGCGGATTTTGCCATCGGCAATAAGAGCCCCCTGGATCAGACCACCAATGCCGCCGACGGCAGCTTTACCTTCGGCGCAGAGACCTATACGACGGAAGGAACTCATTATTATGTGATCCTGGAGAAGAGCGGTGCGGCCGATCGGGGAATTACCTATGATACCGCGACCCAATATCATATCACCGTTCAGATGGAGGATGACGGCGCAGGAAATCTGATTCCCAAGGTGAGCGCCAAGGAAAGCGGTGTTCGCATTGTGACCGATGCCGCCAATGTACGGATCGCCACGGTTGAGGCGCTGAATTTCACCAATTCCTATGAGCCCAAGCCCGCCTATTATACGCCCAAGGCAAAGAAGCTCTATGAGGGCGAGGCGATGAAGGCCTTCGATTTTGTGTTGAGCGTAGACGGCAATGAAAAGCAGACCAAGCAGAATGATCCCGACGGAAATGTGGTCTTTGATACGCTGGAGTTTAAGACCGCGGGCACCTATGTGCTGAAGATCCGCGAAAAGAAGAATGCTCTTTGGGGCCTCATCCGCTGGGATGTGAATGTTTATACCGTTACCCTTTATGTGGTGGACAACGGTGCAGGGCAGTTGTATATCGATGAGAGCCGCACCGTGATCACCGGCGAGAAGGGAAGAGCGGATCTGATCTTCCGCAATGCCCATCACAGCGTGATCACCAAGAAAGAGGTATATACCTCGGCAGAACCCACTGTTTCCATTGAGGGCAAGACTGTTGAGGTGAATGATATTCTCCTTTATCAGATCTCCTATACCAATTTCGACAGTGTGCCGGTGGATGTCACTGTAACCGATGCCATCCCGCAGTACACCTCCTATGTGGAAGGTTCTGCCGATCACGGCGGCGTTTATGCCGACGGCAAGATCACCTGGACCCTGCCGGGTGTTGCACCGGATGCAACCGTAACGGTCAGCTTTAAAGTGAAGGTGACCGAAGCCAAGGTGACTGTTGAAAACAGTGCAACGGTGCTGGAGGGCGAAAATGAATACCATACCAATGCTGTGAAGAATCCTGTGGAAGAGGATCTGGTGAAGAAGGAGGTCTTTGCTTCCGCCGAGCCTACCGTCAGCATCGACGGTAAGAAGGTGAAAAAAGGCGATGAGCTGCTTTATAAGATCACCTATACCAACAGCGATGATTTTGCCGCAGAGGTAACGGTGACCGATACCATTCCGCAGTATACCGCTTATGTGGAAGGCTCTGCCGATCACGGCGGCGTTTATGCCGACGGTAAGATCACCTGGAGTCTGAATCTTTCGGCAGGGGAGAGCGAGACCGTCTCCTTCAAGGTGAAGGTAACGGAAAGCGATGTCACTGTCCAAAACCAGGCAACTGCGCTGGAGGGCGCCAATGAGGTGAAGACCAATGCGGTGGTGACCCCCGTTGAGAAGCCCGAGCCGGTTCCTGCTCCCGATCCCGAGCCTACTCCCGATCCCGAGCCCGCACCCCAGCCCGAGCCTCAGCCCGAGCCCAAGCCCAATGAGGTTGCACCCACCAGCCCCTATACCGGCGGGGAGAGCACCTTTGGGTTGCTGTTGGCCTTGCTGGTGATCAACGGCGGCTTGATCGGATTGTATTTCAAAAAGAAAAAGGCAGAAAACGAATAAAAAAAGACCCCCCAAGGGGGGTCTTTTTTTATTTTCAACGGTCTGCGCCGTTTTCAGCGGTCTTATTCTACACTGAAGATATAGTGATAAATAGGCTGCCCGCCGGGGAGGCAAACAACCTCGGCATCGGGCATCTGCTCTTGGATCTGAGCGGTGATGGCGTTGGCATCCTCTTCGCTGACACCCTCGCCGTAATAGACATTGACATAGCTGCCGCCGTTTTCCGCCATCTTTTCGAAAAGCTTACGGACAACAACCTCCATTTCGTCTTCCACAAAGGCGACCTTGGTCTCCAGAAGGCCTAAGAACTGCCCTTCCTTGATCTCGCGATCATCGAAGACCGAATCTCTTGCGGCATAGGTGACCTGGGCGGTCTGCACCATGGAAAGCTGCTCGGTCATGGCGGCCTCGATCTCCTCAGTGGTCATACTCTCATCAAAGCCCAGCATCGCGGTAACGCCCTGGGGCGCGGTCTTGCTGGGGATCACCACCACCTGCTTCTCCTCGGAGAGCTCCTTGGCGGCCTCGGCGGCCATAATGATATTTTTATTATTGGGCATTACAAAAACGATCTCGGCAGGGGTCTTATTGATGGCCGAAAGGATATCCTCGGTGGAGGGGTTCATGGTCTGACCGCCTTCCACAACGGTATCCACACCCAGATCCTTAAAGAGAGAGGCAAGCCCATCGCCTGCTACCACCGAAACAAAACCGTATTTCTTGGTGGGGGCGGCAACGGCAGGCTCCGCAGGCTGATTCTTTTGCCGCTCGCGGAACTCTTCCTTCATATTATCGATCTTCAGGTTGACCAAGGAACCGTAGCGTAGGGCCTCTTCAATGGCGCGGCCGGGATGGTTGGTATGGACATGAACCTTGATAATATCATTGTCGGGCACGCAGACCACGCTATCGCCGATGGACTCCAGATAACTGCGGAGATCCGCAGGGTTATCCTTCTTGGCAGTCTCATCCACGGTGACGATATACTCGGTGCAGTAGGTGAATTTAATATCCTCTTCCCGCATGGCCATCTCGTCCACAATGGGATCGTTGATGTTGATGGCGGTCTGCTCCTCCTGAGGCTCAATGGGCTGACCCTTCAGAGCGGAGAGCGCACCCTCCATGACCACGCAGAAGCCCTTACCGCCGGCATCGACCACTCCTGCCTGCTTCAGCTGGGGAAGCATCTCGGGGGTCTCCGCCAAAACAGCGTTGGCCTGCTCCACATAATAGGTCAAGGCTTCTTCAAAAGAGACCTCGCCTTTTTCCACAAAGGTTGCCAACCGCTCGGCCGCCACGCGGGATACGGTAAGTACAGTACCCTCAGTGGGCTTCATGACCGCGCGGTAAGCGGCTTTCACACCCTCAGCCATAGCCACGGAGAAATCACGGGCGGTGGCGGTCTCCTTGCCCTTAAAGCCCTTGGAAATTCCGCGGAAGAGCAGGGAAAGAATGACGCCGCTGTTGCCTCTTGCGCCCTTGAGCATGGCGCCTGCGGCGCGGTCGGACGCTTCCGAAACAGTGCAATCGCCCATGGCCTTCAGCTCGCGGGCGGCGGCAGTAATGGTCAGGGTCATATTGGTGCCGGTGTCTCCATCGGGAACGGGGAAGACATTCAGCGCATTAATGGCTGCTTTCTGATTGCTGATATGATTGCATCCGGAGATGATCATCTCGCAATACTGTTTACCTGTAATCATATTGCGATACTCCTTAGTTGGCTTTCATACCGTCGATGCAGATATTGACCTTCTTTACGGTAAAGCCGGTCATCTGCTCAACCATATATTTTACTTCCTTGGAAATGCTGCGGGTAACGGCAGGCAGATTGACGCCGTAGAGCACCACAATATGCATCTCCACAATGATCCCATCCTCTGCAGGCAGGATCTTTACACCCTTTTCATAATGATCTTTTTTCAAAAGGGAAACAATACCGTCTCCGGCAGACTTGGCGGCCATGCCCACCACTCCGTAGCAGGAATTGGCCACACTGCCAACGATATTGGCAAATACGGTTTCCGTAATATTGATCGTACCGTTATGGTTATTGATCGTCATCGGGAATGCCTCCTTTAAGAACCATAGTTATTGATAGTATACTATATTTTAATAAAAAATACAATAGTTTTTTCTCAGCGGCAGGTGAAATAGAGGATCTGCCTGCTCTCGGCCGCCTTTTTCAAGAGGTCTTGGGCGGCGGCAAAGCGCTCTTCATCCAGATTCACAAAGGGATCGTCCAATACCATGGGCAGGGGCACCTCGCTCAAAAGACCGCCCACCGCCAGCCGAAAAGCGAAATAGACCGCATCGCGGGTGCCTTGGGAGAATTGGGAGAGAGGGAAGGTTCCCTCTCTGGTGCTCAATTGGATGGTATATTGCTCATCCAGGGTCAAGGTTTCATATTTTCCTTCGGTCAGCTGCCGAAGATGCTCTCCCGCCAGGGTGCAAAGCCTGGGGGCAAATCGGGTGTTCATCTCTTCGTTGGCGGCCTTCAGCCAGGTAAGAGCCTGCTGAACGGCGGCAAATTCCCGCTCCCAAAGGGCAACAGTCTGCTCCTTTTGGGCGATCGCCTCCCGAAGGGTTGCCTGCTCGTCCCAAAGGGCGGCAAGATCAGCGGTATTCAAAGCTTCTTTTTGCTGCTGCAGGCGGTGGATCTGCTCTTGGGCGGCGCTGAGGCGTTGGCGGGCCTCCTCTGCCGTCTCCTGAAGGAGGGTGGCTCCTTCGGCCAATTGCCGCAGCTCTTCTTCGGTCTTGCCCTCTAAAAGCAGTTGCTCCCGAAGATCCCCCTTGCGGGCAAGGCTCTGCTCATAAACACCCCATTGGATACGGGCATTTTGCAGTTCCTCCCCATTGAGGATCCGATGGCGGGTCTTTAATTGCTCTAAATGCTCTTGGGCCTCTGCGGTCTTTCGGTGGAGCATTTCCTGCTGTTCCGCCGCTTTCTTTCGCAGAAGATCCTGCTGTTCTCTTCGGCGGAGAAGCTCTTGATATTGCGCCCATTTTTCCAGCAATTGGGCAGTGCTTACCGCGCCGTTGGTTCGTAAGATATGATCCCGTTTTCCCTTCTCGGCAAAAAAGAGGATTCCTGCCGCCGCCAAAAGGACGGCACCGAGGAGCAGCAACCAGGAAGAGAGGAAAAAACTGCCTGCTGCCGCCAAAAGGCCGAGAAGCCCCAAAGCCGCGGCGGCGAGATTTCCGCCCTTGGGGTCTTTTTGCAGGCTCTCAATCTGGCGGGCGGTCATGGCGCTGAAGCCGAATTGCTCCAGAGAGGCGCTCAGCAGTTCCCACTGGGCCTGGCAATGGCGGGTCTCCGAGGAGGCATCTGCCTCGGCTCTTTGGGCTCGCTCCGCCTCGGCAAAGGCCTGCTCCAATACGCCAAGATCTTCTTGGCTGACTGCGGGGGGCTCCATCGGCGCCTGCTCCCGCAGTTTCTTCAGTTGGGTCCATTTTTTCAAGGCATCGCTTCGGGTGGCTTGGTCTAATTGCTCCCTCAATACGGCAAGTTCTTGGGTCTTCAGGGTCTGCTCCTTTTCCAGCCGATCCCATTCCTCCTTGGCATGAAGCCGCTCCTCCACCAGCCGCCGCACCTCCGAAAGGCGCAGGCGGGCCTGCTCCAATTCTTTTCGGAGATCCAGCAGAGGGCCTTGGGTCTTACCGCGATACATATAGCGGGTATGCTGCTTATGGAGCCACGCCTCCGCCTGGGAGAAGGAAACATTTTCATCGCCGGTGGCGGCCATATTTTTCAGCGCCAGATCCAGCCCGTCGGTACGGGCGAAGAGCAGATCCCCCTGACGGATGCAGAAGGTGCGCAGAAAGGTCTCACCGTCGATCTTTAAGAAATAAGGGCCCGGCTGCCCCTTGGCGGGAAGGGCCAGCTCCTCGCCGGTATCGGGGGAGAAGATCTTGCGCTTCTCCGCGCCCTTTTGGGGATGCACCCGCTCGATCTGCCAGCGCTTGCCGTCCAGCTCCAGAAGAAGGGCGCCTGCCATGGGCTCCCCGCTCCAGGGAAAGTAACTCTTCAGTCGCTTGGCATCATAGCCATAGAGCATAAAGAAGAGAAAATGAATGAGGGTGGTTTTTCCGAATTCATTGGGATGGGTATAGCAATTGAGCCCCTCTCGAGGTTCTAAAGTAAAGTCTTTTAATTTGCCGAAGGAGGCGACATAAATATTTAAAAATCTCATAACCGCGCCTCCTTTAATGCCTTCAGGCCTAATTTCAAGGCCTCCTCCAAAGCAGGTCTTTCTGCAAGGGAGGCTTGGTCGATCTCTGCCATGGCGCGGCGCGCAAAAGCGCCCTGCAGGGTCTTTTGCTCCATCAACTCTTCTATGGAGAGGGGCGGCTCGGTCTCATCCAAAACCTCGCGGCCGGTCTGCTCGGTATAGAGCTTCATGGCAATGGACGGGCTTTCCGAGGGCGCGCCGGTGAGGATCAGACGGATCAGGGTATCGGCAGGGGGATCGAAGGATTCCATACGGGCAAGGATCTGGGCGGTATCGGCGCAGTCGGTAAGATCCACCCGCACCTCCCGATAAAGGCGGGTGGCCACCGAAAGGGGCTCGACCACCACCGCCTGCCCGGGGGCAAGATCAATAAGATATACAAATTTTTCGCCGGTCTCATCCCAGCCGCGGCCTTCGGGAATTCCCGGCACCAAAAGACGGGTGGCGCCGATCTGCCGCTGCTCACCTTTATGGATATGCCCCAAGATCGCCAGCTTCAGCCCGCTGGCTCCCAGCTCCTCGGGGCGCACCGGCTGAAAATCCGCGCCCTCGAAATGCCCGTGACCTAAAAGCAGGGCGGTCTCTCCCGCAGGCACCGAAAAGCCCTCTAAGGGGCGGCGGTTCTCCTGCTCCCGCAGGGCCGAATAGCCATAGATCCGAAGGTTCTCGCCCAGGGTATAGGCGGTCATCCCCTCGGGAAAGAGGGTCACATTGGCGGGCAGTTTTTGATAAAATGCGGTGACCGCCAGGGGATCATGGTTGCCCGCCACCATAAAAACAGGCTTTTCCCAGCCTGCCAGAAGGGCAAGAATGCCGCTTTCCAGCTCCAACGGGGGGAAGGGGGAATCCAGAAGATCCCCGCCCAGAAGCAGGGCATCGCAATGCTGCTCCCGGGCGGCCGAAAGGATCCGCTCCAAAAGGGGCAGATCGGTATATTCTTTTAAATGAAGATCAGCAGTAGCTAAAAAACGCATAATGGTCTCCTTTATATCCTTCTGCTTAAACCTTTATATCCTTCTAAATTAAAGTATACCTTCTAACAAGAAAAAAGGCAAGCGAATTTCGCTTGCCTTTGGTTTTATAATACCTTCGAAAGAAAGCTTTGAGTGCGGGGATTTTGGGGATGCTCGAAGATCTCGGCGGGAGTACCTTGCTCCTGGATCACACCTTCATCAATAAAGAGCACCCGATCGGCAACCTCCTTGGCAAAGCCCATTTCATGGGTAACCACCACCATGGTCATGCCTTCCTTGGCCAGTTCTTTCATAACCTCCAAAACTTCGCCGACCATCTCAGGATCCAGCGCCGAGGTAGGCTCATCAAAGAGCATCACATCGGGATCCATACAAAGGGCGCGCACAATAGCCACCCGCTGCTTCTGCCCGCCGGAAAGCTGGCTGGGATAGGCGCCTGCCCGATCCTCCAGCCCGACCCGCTTCAAAAGCTCCAGCGCCTTGGCCTCTGCCTCGGCCTTGGGGATCTTTTTCAGCTTGATGGGGGCGATGGTCATATTCTTCAGAATGGTCATATGGGGGAAGAGGTTAAAGTGCTGAAACACCATTCCCATCTTCTGCCGATGGAGATTAATATTGGAATTCTTATCGGCAATATCGGTGCCGTTCATAATGATCTGCCCTTCGGTGGGATCCTCCAGAAGGTTCAAAGAACGCAAAAAGGTGGATTTACCGGAGCCGGAGGGGCCGATGACCACCACCACTTCGCCGCGGTCGATGGTTACATCGATGCCGTTGAGGGCCTTGATGGCACCGCCGTTATAATGCTTTTTCAAGCCGATGACTTCAATGATCTTATCGCTCACTCTTACGCAACCTCCTCTCGAGTCTCCGCACCAAAGAGGTGAGGATCATCACCATAACCAGATAGACAATGGCAACGGCGATCAGGGGCATAAAGGGGGAGAAGGTGCGCCCGCGGATAATATCGCCCGCCTTGGTCAGGTCGATAACGCCCACATAGCCTGCAACCGAGGTCTCCTTCAGCAAAACGATGAACTCATTGCAAAGGGTGGGCAATACAGCCTTGAAGGCCTGGGGGATGATGACAAAGAGCATGGTCTGAAAATAGTTGAAGCCCAAAGAGCGGCCTGCTTCAAACTGCCCGTTATCCACCGCAAGGATGCCGCTTCGGAAGATCTCCGCCACATACGCGCCGGAATTGACACCGAAGGCCAGCATGGCAACGCCGATGCCGTTGCGGGAGCCGGCGAAGATCACAAAGAAAAAGATCATCAACTGCACCACAACAGGGGTTCCGCGGATCACCGTCAGGTAAACATTGCAGACACCGTTGAAAAATTTCAGTACCTTCCAACCGGCGCCGCCTCTTTTTCGCATGGTTTCCTGGTTTTTATCGTAAGTAGAGCGCACCGCCGCCACCAGGATACCCAGCACCAGGCCGATGAGCAAGGCGAAAAAGGTGATCTGCAGGGTAGCGCCCAAGCCCTTGAGCATGGAATACCAGCGGTCGCTTTTAATGAAGTTTTTATAAAAATCGGCGGAAAACTCCGACCAGAGATTTATAAACCAAGCTTTTATACTATCCAAAATATCGGTCCTTTCACAGCGAAAAATCGGGGTGCCGGGAAGGCACCCCGAATATTCATTTTAATTACTCAGCCTTGATGTACTTGCCGATGATGGCATCTACAGTACCGTCTGCCTTCAGCTCAGCCAGAGCCTTGTTGATGTCGGCCAGCAACTGGGTGTCATCCTTGTTGATGGCGATGGCGTAATCCTCAACAGCCCACTCGGCTTCCAGGATCTTCAGACCTTCGTTCTCAGCAACAAATGCCTTGGCGGGCTCCTGATCGATGATCACAGCGTCCACACTGCCGGCAACCAGAGCGTTTACCGCATCGGCACCGTTCAGGAAGGGGGTAACATGATCTTCGCCGTAGCCACCGTTTTCAACGGTATCGCCAGCGTAGATATGACCGGTGGTATCCTGCTGAACGCCGATCATCACAGTCTCACCGGACAGAGCGTCCAGATCGGTGATGGCGGAGCCTTCCTTAACGATAACGACCTGCACGCCGGTAGCATAGGAATCAGAGAAGTTTACCTGCTCCTTGCGCTCGTCGGTCACAGTCATACCGGCAATACCCACATCATACTTACCGGACTGCACGCCGGTAACGATGGAACCGAATTCCACATTCTCGATCACCAGCTCTTTGCCCAGCTTCTCGGCGATCTTACCGGCCAGCTCGATATCGATGCCGGCATACTCTTCGCCTTCCATATACTCATAGGGAGGGAAGTTGGCGTTGGTAGCCATAACCAACTGATTATCGTTGGCAGGGGCGCCGCAAGCGGCCAGAGTCAGCAGCATGGCAACTGCCAATACAGCACAAAGAATTTTTTTCATTTTTTTATCCTCTTTTCATTTGATTTTTGGGATTGTGGATACAGTATAATGCATAATATTCGCTTTGTCAATAGGAAAATTCACATTTTTTTCAAAAAAACTCCCTTTTTCTTTAAAATAATGTTGAAAAGAATGCATAAAACCCTTTTATGCATCGGTTTTATGCAAGAGGGAGCGACAAAACGAATGATGAATATTATTCAAAATATATTGAATTATATTCATCTTGAAGACGCTGCTGTTCCTCCGGGGAAGCCTCCTCATAAGGGACGCCGAAGTAGCTTAAGATCCCCTTTGCAATGGCAACACCGATCTCATAGGTATGGGTGATGATAAAGTCGGCATCTTGGGGGTCGCTGTGGCACCCGATCTCCACGATCACGGCAGGGGCGCGGGTGCGCCTGAGCTCATAGTAGCCCAGGCCTCCGAAGGCGCCGCTGCCGTCTTCCACCCCCCGATCCACCACCGGGGTAACGGCAGAGAGCTCACTGTAAATATCCTCCGCCAGCCGCTGGCCGTTGGAGCCCTCCCGATAGTAGTAAACGCGGGCGCCGCGGGTGCCGTATTCACAGGGAATGGAGCGCAATGCCACATAAACATCCGCCCCCTTGGCGTTGGCATCGGCCACCACCGCCGTCAGGTCATATTCGGGGTTGTTGCGGGCGGTGAGAAGCCCGCTGCGGGTCAGCGTCAGCTCAATGATATCGGCGATCAGGTTCATACGCTCCTCCTCGGTTCCGTAGGTGCCGTAGCCCCGATTAAAATGGCGTACCGAGGGAGATAAATAAACATCGGCCATGAAAAAACCTCCTTTTTCCTCATTCTATGCTTGCAAATCCCGAGAAAACCCGTTAAAATAAAGAAAAACATTGAATGAGGGAAAAAGATGCGTTTAAGAAAAAAGAAAAATGCCGGCGCGCGGTTTGATCGTTGCGCCGATTATACCCTGGAGACTGAAGGTCTTTTGGAGCGCTTCGGAGAATTCTTCGATGCCGAAAAACCGCTGGATATGGAGATCGGTTCCGGCAAGGGGCGGTTTATTGTAACCCTGGCGGAGCAGAACCCCCAGCGGCAGTATATCTCCATCGAGCGGGTCATCGATTGCCTGGTGATGGCCATGGAAAAGGCCAAGAATAAAGAATTGCATAATATCCGCTTTTTCTGCCTGGATGCGGCGGAGCTGACCGAGTGCTTTCCCAAGGAGTGTATCGATATCCTGTATCTCAACTTTTCCGATCCCTGGCCCAAGGCCCGCTATGCCAAGCGCCGCCTGACCCATCGGCGGATGGTGGCGGCTTATCTGCCCCTTCTGAAGAAGGAGGGCAAGATCTGCTTCAAGACCGATAACCGCCCCCTCTTCGATTTCTCGGTGGAGGAGTTTACCGAGCTGGGCTTCCGACTGGAGGAACTGACCTATGATCTTCACAGCACCGATACCCCCAATATTATGACCGAATATGAGGAGCGTTTTTCCTCCATGGGAACCCCCATTAACCGCTTTGTGGCGTATCCTACGGAGAAGACCTACAAAATGTTAGAAGGTATTAAACTTTTGAAAGAAGAGCATTGAAAAACGGCGTGCAGCAGCACGCCTTTTTTTTATTTTTTGAAGAAGCCGTGCTTCATGCGATCGGCATTGACAGACATCGCCAAGCCCATACTCATACAAAGGGCAAGTACCGAAGAGCCGCCGTAGCTGAAGAAGGGGAGAGTCAGCCCGATGACCGGCAGCAGGCCCAGGCACATGCCGATGTTTTCCGCCGCCTGGGCAAAGAGCATGGCCGCAAGACCCACGCAGATAAAGCAGCCCATATGATCCACTGCATTTTTAGCTACATAAAGCAGGCGGATGATGATGGCGGCCTCCAGCAGGATGATCAGGAAGCAACCGAGAAAGCCCAATTCCTCGCCGCAGACCGAGAAGATAAAGTCGGTCTGCTTTTCCGGCAGGATACTGTACTGGGTCTGGATGCCGTTATAAAGCCCCGAGCCGGTCAGCCCGCCGCTGCCGAGGGCGATCTTACTTTGAATGGTATGATAGCCATAGCCCAGAGGATCTAAGGAGGGGTCATAAACGGCCAGGATCCGCATCTGCTGATAGGTGGCCAGCCGATCAAACACAAAGGGGGCTCCGATGCCGACCAGCGCCACCCCGCCCAAAAGGTAGCCCCAATGGATGCCTGCGGCGATCAGCATTCCTAAAAAGATGAAGATGAAGACCAGGGTGGTACCGAGGTCGCCCCCCATCATCACCAAAACGGCGATGACGCCGAAATGGAGCCCTAAGGGAATGAGGGCGCGCAGGTTATTGATATAGTGCCGCACCTTGGAAAGATGCAGAGAAAAGGTAAGGATAAACCCGATCTTCACAAACTCTGAGGGTTGCACATTGATGGGCCCTAAACGGATCCAATTCTTATTGCCCATGACCTCAATGCCGAAGAGGAGGGTAAAGACCAGAAGGCCGATGCAGAGGATATAGATGAGGATGGAAAAGCGGGCAAGGTTGCGATGCTCCAGAGTCACCAGCACCAGGCACATCAAGAGCCCCAGGCAAATGCCCCCTGTTTGAACAATGAGGTTTTTATGGGAGCCGAAGGTAGCGGTGGCCGAAGAGATCAGGATCAGCCCGAAGGCGCAGGAAACAATGACCAATGCCGCCAAGATCCAATCCACCCGCCGAAAAACATGGCGCAGAAACAGCTTGATCTGCTCGCCCATGGCGATCCCTCCTCTCCTCAAAAATCACTTATTTTTTTCAGTATACCAAAGCAGGGAATTTTTTGCAAGGACAACTTGCAAATTGTATAGGACTATGATATAATATCCAATACTTCTATTATTATGTATAATTAAAAGGGGCAGGAATGGAAAAAACATATCTTTGCCGCAGCCTTTCGGATACCGCAGCCGCAGCCCGTGAGGTGGCGGCGCAATTGAAAGGGAAAGAGACCCTCGCCTTCTATGGCGATCTGGGGGCAGGAAAGACCACCTTTATCCGCGGGCTCTGCGAGGCGCTGGGCCTTACCGATGAGGTCACCAGCCCCACCTACGCCATGGTCCATGAATATATGAGCGGGTCGTTCCCCGTTTATCATTTCGATATGTATCGGGTGGATGGGTTGGATAGCCTGTTCAGTACCGGTTATTACGATTATCTGGAAAACGGGCTGATGCTTATTGAATGGAGCGAGCATATGGAGGAGGCGTTGCCTCCCGATCATTGGCGGATCGAGATCACCCACGGAGCTGCCGAGGGGGAGCGCAGGATCCGAGTGGAGAACAAAGCATGAGATTATTGAGTATCGACAGTACGGGTAAGACCGCCGCGGTGGCGGTGAGCGAAGGGGATCGGATCCTGGCGGAGGGCTTCTCCGATGAGGGGCTGACCCATAGCCAGACCCTTCTGCCTCTGGTGGATGAGACCTTGAAGAAAGCGGGGCTTTCCATCGGGGAGATGGATGCCTTTGCGGCCACCAACGGCCCCGGCTCCTTTACCGGTCTTCGGATCGGCTGTGCCCTTGCCAAGGGCCTGGCGCTGGAGCGCCCCTGTATCGCGGTTCCTACCTTAATGGCGCTGGCCTTTAACGAGGCGGAGAGCGGAAGAGTCGCCGTTTCGGTGCTGGACGCCCGATGCCGCCAGGTCTATCTGGGAGGCTATTCCTTTGAGGGGGGTCAGCCGCAGGCGGTGATCGCCGATCAGGCTTGCTCGGTGGAGGAGGCGGCGGCGCAGATCCGGGCTCTGGGGAGGCCTGCCGTTCTTTTGGGAGACGGTGCTTATCTGTTGAGCGATCTTGCAGACGGAGAAGAGATCCTTCTCGGTTCGCAAAATTATATAAAAGGGCGCGGGATCGCCCGCGCGGCCGCCTTTTTGGAGGCGCGGCCGCCGGAGGAATTGGTGCCCGCCTATTTTCGGCTCTCTCAAGCGGAGCGCGAATACCAAATGAGAAAGGTACAAGAAAAATGATCGTATTGGGTTGTGACAAAGCAGGCACCGAATGGTTGCCGCTCATCAGCGAAAAACTGAATGAAATGGGTCTTGCAAATAAGATCCTCTTTGACGGAACCGTAGACGGCTGTGATTATACCGATGCCGCCTTCGGTGTTGCCGAGGCGGTAGCCTCGGGTGAGGCAGAGAAGGGCATTCTGGTCTGCGGAACCGGGATCGGTATGAGCATGGCCGCCAATAAGGTGCGGGGCATCCGCGCATCGGTGTGCGGCGACTGCTATTCCGCCAAGATGACGGTGGTGCATAATAACAGTAATGTCCTTTGCATGGGTGCCCGCGTTCTGGGCATCGAGCTGGGGCTGAAGATCGTGGAGGAATATTTCTCTGCGGAGTTTGAGGCAGGCGGCCGCCATGAGCGGCGGGTCAACGCCATTATCGCCAAGGAAAACGAACAACTGAAATGAATAGATCCAATGGAAAAAGCGCGCTCTTCGGAGCACTGAATCTGCTGTTTTGTATTCTGATCCTTGCATTGGCGGGAGATCAGTATCGCAGCAGCAGCCTGCTGCAGGTCTCTCTGCTAATGCCCTTCTATCTGCTGTTGACCGCTCCTTTTTTTACCGCGGCTCTTCGGCGGCTGGGGACCAAATGGGTATGGCTGGGGATGCTGGCAGGCTTCGGCGCGGTCTATCTTTTCAGCCGCAACCTTTCGGCGGCGGTTTTGGTCTGGTCGGCCTGCTGCGCCATTCCTCTGGCTGTCTCGCTGATCTGGCCGTTGCACCCGCGGATCAAGCCGCTGGCTATGCGGGCTTTGCCCCTGGCAGGAGCGCTGGCGTTGGGCGGGATCCTGCTCTTTCATCGGTTGCGCTTCGGTTTTTGGGGCTTTGACGGAATCGATCAGCGGCTGGAGACCTTTGTCGCCATGCTCCTCAACCAAATGGAATGGATGAGCAACGCCATGTATCAGGGAGAGATGCAGGAGCAGATGAACGGTTATCTTGCGATCTGCCGCGCCAATTTATCGACCCTGGCCTTCTCGATGGTCACCTCGGCGGTGCAAGGCTTTTTCGGGCTCTTTTTCTGGTGCGTCTGGTCGGCGGATCATAAGGCGGGCAAGGAAGGCCGCGGAAGAATGCTGGGCAGCTGGCGCCCCCTGATTCCCAATCGGAGGCTCAGCTGGCTCTATATGGGCGGCTATATCTTACTGCTTCTGGTTGGCGGGACGGCGGGGCAAAACCTTGCCGCCACCTTTGATCTTTTCGGCTTCCTCTTTGTGTTTTCCGCCCTTTATTATCTGCTACAGTATCTGAGAAGAAAGCAGCTGCCGCCCCTTTTACGGAAGCTTTTGATCGGCGGGCTGTTTTTGGTAGCCTATTTTACCGTGGGCGGCGGAATGCTGCTGAGCCCCTATACGATCCTGCTTTATATCGGCTGGTGGATCGCCACCCTGCCGATCTTCATTTCTGTGAATATTCAGAAAAAATAATGGGAGGAATTTCCTTTGAAATCCATTAAAGTCCATCTGACAAATTTAGAGATCGGCTTTTTCTGTATGCTGGCCGCCTTTTCCCTCATCACCATGACGGTGCATCTTTGGCTGGGGCTTGCGGAATTGCTGTTTTCGGTGCTGTTTATCGTCTATAGCCTGGTATTGATGGGGCAGCGGAACCGCCATCTTTATTCCTATCTGCAAAACATCACCTCCTATCTGGATGAGGCCACCCGCGAAAATCTCACCAATTTTCCCATGCCCATTACCCTCCTGAACGATAAGGGGGAGATCATCTGGTACAATGAGCTGTTTCATCAGGTGCTGGCAGACGGGAATATTCAGGAGATCTTCGGCCAGAAGGTGCGCGCCATCAATAAGAACATCTCCTTTGAGAAGGTGAAGAAGCATCAGAGCGGAAAATACGATATCACCTTTGCCGATAAAAAATATACAGTCTACATTCTGAGCCAGGGAGAAGAGGGCAAGGACCATTTCTATGCAGTCTACTGGATGGATAACCATACCCTCCATGAGCAGATCAAGAAGCTCAAAGGGGATGCCCTTTGCGTGGCATATATTCTGCTGGATTCCTATGATGAGATCCCCGAGAATGTAACCTCTTTGCAAAAGAACAATTTCGTCAACCGTGTGGATGTCCGTATCCGCCAGCTGGCGCGGCGGGTCAACGGCATTGTGCAAAAGCCCGAGACCGATAAATATATGATGATCTTTGAGCGGCGGTATCTGGAGACTCTGAAGGAGAGTAAATTCAAGATCCTCTCGGAGATCAAGGATATCCGCATTGAGGATACTCTTCATGCTACCCTTTCCATCGGTATCGGCTATGGAGACGGAGATCTTTTAAAGACCGATGAGGCCGCCCGTAATGCTCTGGATCTGGCCCTCTCCCGCGGGGGCGACCAGGCGGCGCTGACCAATACCGAGACCGACCGCTTTGAATTCTACGGCGGCAATTCCGAATCCGGCGCCCGCCGTAAGCGGGTAAAGGTAAGGCTGGTGGCGGATTCTCTGCAGGTGCAGATCGCCCGCGCCGAGGCCGTCTATATTATGGGTCATAAATTTGCCGATCTGGATTGCATCGGCGCCTCGGTGGGCATGGCCAAGATGGTGTCCACCCTGGGTAAAAAGCCGTATATCCTTTATAACCCCGAGGAAAACCTTTGCCAGGATATTCTGGATCGCCTGAAGGAGACCGATTATTCCGAGATCCTGATGGATATTGCCGATATGACCCGCTCTCAGGCCGAGGATGCCCTGCTGATCATTGTGGATACTCATGATATGGAGTATATTGAGAGCGAAAAGGTCTTGAAGATGTTCCGTCAGGTGGCAGTCATCGACCATCACCGCAGAGCGGTGGAGGGGGCGGTGAAGGATACGGTTCTGAACTTCCATGAGCCGGGTGCCTCCTCCTGCAGCGAGATGGTGACCGAGCTGACCGAAAATATTAAAAACTGCCGCCTTTCCAAAATGGAGGCGCAGGTTCTTTTGGCGGGTATCATTCTGGATACCAAAAACTTTACCGAGCGCACCGGCCCCCGTACCTTTGAGGCGGCGGCCAATCTGCGTAAGGCAGGCGCCGATCCCCAAGAGATCCGCGGATATTTCAAAAACGACCTCAATTCCTATCGCAAGCAGATCGAGATCATCGGCAAGGCCGAGATGGTCACCGATCATATTGCGGTCTCCGCCTGGGAGGATGCTCCCTTCGACGGTATTAAGATCATTGCCGCCAAGGCGGCGGATGAGCTGTTGAATATGTCGGAGATCAGCGGCGCGTTTGTTTTGTATCGGGAAGGGGAGGAGATCCATATCTCGGGAAGAAGCGACGCGAATTATAATGTGCAAACCATTCTGGAGCAGATGGGGGGCGGCGGTCACCGCAGCTCCGCAGGCGCCCAGATCAAAGAACAGTCCCTGGAGGAGGTTCGCGAGCAGTTGATCGCCATCATCCGTCGGGAAGAGAAGGAGAACAAAAAATGAAGGTAATTTTATTGCAGGATGTAAAGGGCCAGGGTAAGAAGGGCGATACGGTCAATGTGGCCGACGGCTACGGCAGAAACTTCCTCATCGCCAAGGGGCTTGCTACCCCTGTAAACGCCCAGGTGCAAAATGACTTTGCCGGCAAGGCGGCCGCCGCGCAGCATAAGATCGATGTGGATACCGCCGCCGCCAAGGAGAATAAAGAAAAATTAGACGGTAAGACCTTTGTGCTCAAAGCCAAGGGCGGCGAGAGCGGCAAGCTTTTCGGTGCCGTAACCGGCAAGGAGATCGCCGCGCTGATCGAAAAAGAGAGCGGCATTGCTGTGGATAAGAAAAAACTGGTGGTGGATACCATCAAAAACTTCGGTACCTATGGGGTAACGGTGAAGCTGTATACCGGGATTGCCGCCAAGGTCAATGTGAGTGTAGAAAAAGAGTAAGAAGGAGGGCTATCGCGTGGAATTTGAAGATCTGAAACGCGTTCCCCATAGTTTAGAAGCCGAGCAGAGCATTTTGGGCGCTGTGATGGTGGATGCCAAATGCCTGGAAGAGATCGTCTCCATTCTGAAGCCGGAGCACTTCTATGTGGAAAAATACGGAAAGGTCTATAGCGAGATCTTAAAGATGAATCTGGCCGATGCGCAGATCGATTTTGTGACGGTTCTGAACCAGGTCATCGCCGCCGGCATCTATGAAGAGGCAGAGGCAAAGCAATTGCTTTATGATATGGCCTCTTCGGTGCCCAGCACCAAGAATGTGCCGGTCTATGCGAAAATTGTTGCGGAAAAAGCCAATCTGCGCCGCCTGATCTCCATTTGCGAGGAGATCACCGACGCTTGCTATGCCCAGAATGAAGAGACCCAGACCATTCTGGATATGGCGGAGGCCAAGATCTTTGAGATCCGGAATCAGCAGACCAATACCGCCATGGTGGAATTGAAGAGCGCTTTGCAGGAAAGCTTTATGAATGTTTCCAAGATCGCTCAGGATCGGGATGCCTTTGCAGGCCTGCAGACCAATTTCCGCGATCTGGACCGTGTCCTTTCGGGCCTTGGCAAGAGCGATCTCATTCTGCTGGCCGCCCGCCCCGGCTTGGGCAAGACCTCGCTGGCGCTGAATATTGCCCAGAATATCGGTCTGCAGGGCAAGACCGTTGCCATCTTCTCTCTGGAAATGAGCAATGAGCAGCTGGCAAACCGTTTGCTGGCCAGCCATAGCGGTGTGGATAATAAAAAGTTCCGTACCGGTGAGCTGACCTCCAATGAATGGGTGCGGCTGGGTCAGTCGGCCTCCACCCTTTCCAATACCAAGGTGTATTTAGATGATTCCCCCGGCATCACCGTCGGGCAGATGAAGGCCAAGCTGCGCCGCCTGCCCGATCTGGATCTGGTGATCGTGGACTATCTGCAGCTGATGAGCTCGGATATCCGTACCAACAGCCGTCAGGAGGCTGTTTCGGAGATCTCCCGCGGCATGAAGCTTCTGGCCAAGGAATTCAATGTTCCCGTACTGTGCTTATCCCAGCTGTCCCGCGCCTCGGAGAAGCGGGAAGGGGATCATCGCCCCATGCCCTCGGATCTGAGAGAATCGGGCTCTATCGAGCAGGATGCCGATGCCATTCTGTTCCTTTATAACGATGCGATCTATAATAAAGAGACCGCCAATCCCAATAAGATCGAATTGATCATCGCCAAAAACCGCCACGGTCCTACCGAAACGGTTTACCTTTCCTGGAACAATACCCTTACCAAATTCGGCAACTATAAAGCCAAGAAAGATGCCATCCCCCTGCCGGATGAGGCTCCGCCCGTATGATGGAGCAGCGTTTTGCCAAAACAATGGAAGCCTTCGCTCTGCCGAAGGATGCCACTGTTACCGTGGCCCTTTCCGGCGGAATGGATTCCGTCACTCTGTTGCATCTGATGAAAAATATGAAGGAGCGGCAGTTTACCCTGCAGGCCGCCCATGTAAACCATGGTCTGCGCCCCGAAGCGGCAGAGGATCAGGCCTTTTGCCGCCGCCTTTGCCGAGAATGGCAGATCCCCCTGCTGGAATTTGAAGGGGATGCTCATCTGGAGGGCTTGAGCCCCGAAGAGGGCGCCCGCGCCTTAAGATACGGCTTTTTGGATCCCCTTGCAGACGGCGAGCGGCGGTTTGTTGCCACCGCCCATCATCGGGAGGATCAGCTGGAGACCTTTTTCATCAATCTCTATCGGGGAAGCGGCAGCAGCGGTCTTTCGGGGATGAAGCCCCGAAGAGGCGGTTATCTGCGTCCCCTTTTGGAGATGGAAAAGGATGCCATTATCGCCTATGCCGAGGAGCATCAACTGCCCTTTGTGACCGATGCCACCAATGAGGATACTGCGTATCTGCGGAATTTTCTCAGGCATCAGGTTCTGCCCCTGCTGGAGAGCAGGGAGGAGGGGCGGTTTGCCCAAGGTCTTGCGGCGGCGATGCAATGTCTTGCCAAGGAAGAGGAGGCCCTCTCCCTTTGGGCGGAGCAGGCGGCTACCGATGATGCCAAAGCCCTGGCCGCTTTGCCGGAAGCGGTCTTGAAGCGGGTGCTGGATCGGGCCTACGGAGAGCCGCTGGATCGCCTGCATTTTAAGGAGATCGCGGCGCTGCTGCAAAAGGATGCCCCGTCGGGTCAGGTGGAGCTGACCAAGGGCACCTATTTCCGTCTGGAATACGGAAAAGGACTCTTTGTGACCGATACGGAGGAAACGATCGTACCGGCAGTCATCGGCGGCGAGGTTTCCGAAGGCTCTTTAAAGTTCAGGATTCATTTGGAAGAAATTCACAGTCCGTTTACACATTTTGGATTTGACTGTGATAAAATAAATGGCGATCCGGTATTTCGCCATAAGCGCCCCGGGGATCGGTTTTTACCGATGGGCAAGGGCGGAACATCCCGCTTGCAGAAGCGTTTGAAAAACGATCGGGTTCCCCGCTCCCGCCGCGATGCGCTCTGGGTCCTTGCCGATGGGCAGGATCGGATCGTATGGGCGGAAGGATACGGAACCGCAAAGGAATTCTGTTGCGAGGAAAAAACCACCCGTTGCGGGGTGGTTGAAATAGCGGAGGAGGAATAAAAATGACCGTTCAAGATAAGGATATTAAAGAAGTATTATATACCGAAGAACAGCTTTCTGCCAAGATCCGCGAGCTGGGCGCGGCCATTACCAAGGATTATGCCGGCAAAGACCTGCTGATGGTCTCCATTTTAAAGGGCAGTATTATGGTGATGGCGGATCTGATGCGGGCGGTTGACCTGCCTTTGCAGATCGATTTTATGAATGTATCCAGCTACGGTGCCGGCACTGAGACCAAGGGAAGCGTGAAGATCCTGAAGGATCTGGATGTGGATATCAAGGGCAAGGATCTTCTGATCGTGGAGGATATTCTGGATAGCGGAGTGACCCTTCATAATCTCATCAACCTGCTGAAGCAGAGAGAGCCGGCCAGCATCGAGATCTGCACCCTCTTTTCCAAGCCCTCCCGCCGTCAGGTGGATGTGGAGGCCAAGTATATCGGCCATGAGATCCCCGATGCTTTTATAGTGGGCTACGGATTGGATTTTTCGGAGAAATACAGAAATCTGCCCTATGTCGGCATTTTGAAGGAAGAAGTATACAGCTGATCGGCTGATTTAGGAGGAACGAACGATTGAATAATAAAAACCGATCCCGAATTCACGGGCTGATCTATGCCCTGATGTTGTTTGCGGTGGTCTTCGGGATCTTTTCGATGCTCAACCGCGGACCGGAAGTGAAAAAAGTATCCTATGGCGCGGTGGTCAATTATTTTAATACCGAGCAGGTGGAATCCTTCCATCTGGAGGGCACCGAGCTGACCTGTAAGCTGAAAGACGGCAGTGAGGTGGTCCATGAGCTGTTGAGCCTTGGGATGTTTGAGGCGGAGCTGATGCCCACCATCATTGATCAGCAAAAGGCCGGTATTATTACCGATTATGATTTTAAGGAAGGCTTTACCCTTCCCTGGTGGGTCAGCATGATCCCCACTCTGCTGACCATTGCCGGTATTGTGGTGCTCTTTGTGATCATGAGCCGCCAGATGAACGGCGGGAAGGCTCCCGGCTTTGCCCGTGTGCGGATCAAGACCGGCGAGGAGCAAAAGGAAAAGAAGACCTTTGCCGATGTGGCAGGCGCCGATGAGGAAAAGGAAGAGTTGGTGGAGATCGTGGATTTCTTAAAATCTCCCCGCAAGTATCTGGAATTGGGCGCCCGCATCCCCAAGGGTGTGTTGCTGGTGGGCCCTCCGGGTACCGGTAAGACCTTGCTTGCCAAGGCCGTAGCCGGCGAGGCGGGCGTTCCCTTCTTCTCCATCTCCGGCTCCGATTTTGTGGAGCTTTATGTGGGTGTGGGTGCTTCCCGCGTCCGCGAGCTGTTTGATGAAGCCAAAAAGAATAATCCCTGCATCATCTTTATCGATGAGATCGATGCGGTGGGCCGCAGAAGAGGCGCAGGTCTCGGCGGCGGCCATGATGAGCGGGAGCAGACCCTCAACCAATTGCTGGTGGAGATGGATGGCTTCGGCAATAATGCCGGCATCATTGTTCTCGCCGCCACCAACCGCGCCGATATTCTGGATCCCGCCCTCCTGCGCCCCGGTCGGTTCGACCGCGAGGTTTATGTGGGCGCCCCCGATCAAAAGGGCAGAGAAGAGATTTTGAAGGTCCATGCCAAGGGCAAGAAATTTGCCGAGGATGTGGATTTTGCCAATATCGCCAAGGGCACCATCGGCTTTACCGGTGCGGATCTTGAGAACCTGCTGAATGAAGCCGCTCTTTTGACCGCCCGCCGCGAAAAGGCGGTGATCGGGCAGGAGGAGATCGAGGAATCCATTATGAAGGTCGTGGCAGGCCCCGAGAAGAAGAGCCGCAAGGTGGTGGAAAAAGAGCGCCGCCTTACTGCCTTCCACGAGGCGGGTCACGCGGTGGTGGCCAAATTCCTGGAGACTGCCGATCCGGTGCAGGATATCTCCATCGTTCCCCGCGGCCGCGCAGGGGGGTATACCCTCCATCGTCCCCAGGAGGATCTCTCTTATTCCACCAAGCAGATCATGTTTGAGGAGATCGTCTCCCTTTTGGGCGGTCGGGTCAGCGAAAAGCTGTATCTGGATGATATCTCCACCGGCGCTTCCAATGATATTCAGCGCGCCAGCGCCATCGCCCGCCAGATGGTCACTAAATACGGTATGAGCGAGAAGCTGGGCCCCATTCTTTACGGCAACGACAGCAACGAGGTCTTTATCGGCCGCGATCTTGCCACCCAGCGGGATTATTCCGAGCATGTAGCCTCCATGATCGATGATGAGATCAAAGCCATTATCGATGAGGCCTATGCTAAGGCGGAAGAGATCCTTCGGGAGCATGAAGCAGAGCTCCGCGCTACTGCGGAAGCCCTTCTGGAGAAGGATCACCTCTCCGGTGCCGAATTTGATAAGATCTTTGAGCCTGCTCCTGCCGAGGAGCCTGCGGCAGAAGAACCTGCGGCAGAAGAGCCTCGCGAAGAATAAAATAAAAAACAGAGTTGCAACGCAACTCTGTTTTCTTTTTGGGCAGAATAAATCCAAAGGCGGTGAATGGATGGATTTATTTGATGCTTTGACATTTTTGGGGGGCTTAAGCTTCTTTTTATATGGGATGCACCTGATGGGCAAGGCGCTGGAGCAGCGGGCAGGAGGCAGATTGGAGAAGGTGCTTCGTAAGATCACCGCCCGCAAGTCGGCAGGTCTTTTTACCGGCATCGCAATCACCGCCGCGGTGCAAAGCTCCTCGGCTACGACGGTGACGGTGGTGGGGTTTGTTCATGCAGGGCTGATGAGCCTGAGGCAGGCCATCCATGTGATCATGGGCGCCAATATCGGTACGACCGTGACGGCATGGATATTGAGCCTTGCGGGCATCGAGAGCGGGAATTTTTGGATCAAACTTTTAAAGCCTGCCTCTTTTGCGCCCCTTCTGGCTTTTGCGGGGCTCCTTCTGATTCTTATGGGCAAAAGTCAAAAGCGGGCAAGCATCGGGCAGATCCTTTTGGGCTTTTCCATTTTGATGTTCGGCATGGAGCAGATGAGCGGCGCGGTGGCGGATTTAGGAGAAACGCCGGCCTTTCGGGAGCTTTTTGTGTTGTTTCGCAATCCGTTATTAGGCGTGCTGGCAGGGGCGGCGCTGACCGCAGTGATCCAATCCAGCTCTGCCTCGGTAGGGATCTTGCAGGCGCTGGCCCTGAGCGGCGGAATTCCCTATGGGGCGGTGATCCCCATTGTGATGGGGCAGAACATCGGCACCTGCGTTACCGCCCTGCTCTCCTCGCTGGGAGCAGGAAAGGGAGGGCGGCGCGCCGCAGTGGCCCATCTCATTTTCAACAGTACAGGGGCGGTGGTATGGTTGGGGATCTTTTGGCTGATCAAGATCCTGGGAGCGCCTGCCTTCTTGGGGCAGGATGCGTCTCCTGCCGGCATCGCCGCCGCTCATACCGCCTTTAATGTGTTGTCCACCTTCTTGCTGCTGCCCTTTTCTGCTCAATTGGAAAAGGCGGTCTGTAAATTAATAAAATAAAAGCGAGGCTCAAGCCTCGCTTTATATTAATAAGAAGATAGCTGTTCTTTTAAGTAGTTTTTATAGGTCTCTACCAGCCGGGCAGGCTCGGTAAGCTTTACCTCGCTTCCCAAGGAGAAGAGCCAGCCGTAAAAGGGCAGGCTGGGGATGATCTCGGTATGGATCTCCAGCGTTCCGTCCTCCATAGGCTTGGGGCGCAGATCCTTGCCGAAGCGATCCACCATCACATCTAAAAAACGAGCGGGAAATCTCAACCGCACCCATTCGCTCTTCCCGCCGAACATACTGAAGAGGCGGGAGGTATAATCATCCAGGCGGATCTCCTTGAAGGCTTCCTCCCCTTGTCGCTTTTGATCGGTCAGGGTAATGAGCCCCATACGATCCACCCGATAATGGCGGATGGACTGCGAGGTATGGTCATAGGCAATGAGATAATAAAGCTCATCCTGCCATAATAACTGCCAGGGGGAAACGGTATAGAGCCGCCCCTCATGGCGGGGCGTTTTTTGCAGTTTCTGATCGGTGAGGGTCCAATCGTAATAGCAGAATTCAATGGCGGAATTACGGTGAATGGCGTGGTTCAGTTCATCCAAAACATAATAGATGGTCTCGTTCATGTTTTTGATCCGGCTGGCAACATATAACTGACGCCGCAGCTCCGCCCCTTGATGGCGGCTGGTGAGGGTGGTCAGCTTGCGCAGCAGTTCCTCGGACTTTTTCACCGTTATGAAACGGGAGGAGGCTACCGCATCGGCCAAAAGGCGCACCTCCGCCTCTTCAAAATCGCGGGAGGCGGCATAGTAGACCGTTTTATTGCCCTTGCGCTCCTTGAGAATGTCCATTCCGCAGAGGTTGAGGGTCTCAATATTCTCATATAAGCTTTTTCGCTCGGCGGCAATGCCGAAATCCTCCAGCCGCTCCACCAATTCCTCCATGGTCAGCCCATGGCTCTCATCGGTCTCGCGAAGAAAGATCTCCTGCAGCCGCAAAAGTTTTTGCTGTTGATTGGATGATCGTGCCATTTTTTATCACCTCGGTTTCATTATAGCAAATGTAATTATTGACCGCAAGGAAAATATTTGCTATAATAGAGTTATTAAAAGGATGGAGGTTCTTATGAAGGATAAGATCAAGGCCTTGTTTTTGAATAAAGCAACATTATTATCGGTCATTCTCTCGGGCTTCGGCGCCGCAGGGTTGTTTTGCATTGTAACCTGGTATCAGTTGGTAGCCAATGGGGAGACCTCGCTGAGCCCCATCGACTATCGGGCCAGTGTGATCGTGGGCTGGCTGTGCCTGTTTGCCTGCGTGATGCTGTTTTTGTTCTATATCATCGATCAGCATAAGCGCTTTTCCATCAAGAAGTTTTTGCTGGATTTTGCTGTTCTTCTGGCGGTCTTTTATCCCTTCTATCTTCTTTGGGATGTATTGTATCGCTTGATCTCTCATATTGTTTAAAAAAACGCGTGCATCAGCACGCGTTTTTTTAGGCTTCATTGACAAGCTTTCCGCCTCCTTTTTCAGCATTATAATTCATCTGTTTTTTGCTGTCAAGGGCTGGACTTTTTGCGCATTTATCGTATAATAAAGATATTCTGTTTGGAGGTTATTTCAATGAATCAAAACAATATGCATTGGGCTTCCGTTTGGGGCAATGCGGCGTCTGTTGCCGAGAACCGACCGGAGGGCTACGGAAAAAATATTACCCTCTGCTATCCCATCTATTCCGCCTTTGGGGGCGATGCCTTAAGGCTGACCTATGATAATTTTTGCGGCACCGAGCCCATTACCATCACCAAGACCACTGTTTGCGTGGCAGGCGTCTTTTATGGGGTGACCTTCGGGGGCGCCGCGGCGGTTACCGTTCCTGCAGGGGAGCGGGCGGTTTCCGATGCGCTCTCTTGCAAAGTGGAGGCGGAGAGCACTCTGGAGGTGCGCTTTTATCTGGGGGATCATACCCAGATGCGCGCGGCGGTGGTGACCCACGGTCCTTTATCCAAGGGCAGCTATGCCTTGGGGGATCAGACAGAGGAAAAAGAGATTCCCTTGGCCATCTCCCGCGAAACGCAGAATTTCTATTTTTTGAGCAATGTATCGGTCTATACCCATGAGAGCAACCGCACCCTGGTCTGCTACGGGGATTCCATTACCGCCCAGAATTGGCCCGAGGAACTGAACCTGCGCTGCCGCAAGGAGGGGTATTCGCGGACGGTGATCCGCCGCGCCATCAGCGGTTCGCGGATCTTAAGGGAATATAATTGCCTGACCTATGAATCCTATGGCCCCAAAGGGGAGCGCCGCTTTCCCCGCGAGGTACCCACCGACGGTGCCGATGGGGTATTGATCCAGCATGGCATCAATGATCTGATCCATCCGGTGGGCGCGGAGGTCAACCCCTTTCGCCCCATGACCGATCTGCCCACCGCCGAGGAGCTGATCGAGGGTTTGAAACGGTATATCCGCCAGGCCCGCTCCTTTGGCTATAAGGTTTATGTGGGAACGCTGCTGCCCATCGAGGGATGGCGTACTTATGCACCTTTTCGGGATGAACTGCGCAAGGCCTATAATCAATGGATCCGCACCACCGATCTGATCGATGGATTTGTGGATTTCGAGAAGGCGGTCTGCGATCCCGAAAATCCTGCCGCCCTGCGGCCGGAATACGATAGCGGCGATCATCTCCATCTCAGCGCCGCAGGCTACCGCGCCATGGCCGAAGCGGTGCCGGAGGAATGGTTGAAATAAGGAAAGAGGCTGTAAAAAATCGATGATTTTTTCCAGCCTCTTCGTTATACATCAAAAACATAACCGCCGTCTTTTAAGGCGTCGATCATAGCCTGACGGTCTGCATCGGTTTTATTGGCATGGTAAACCTTAAAGACCGGAACCTCCTGCATCAGCTTCTCATTTTTTGCTTTGAATTCTTCATAGGTGCAGATGATTTTGGCAGGGTTTCCCGCAACCACAACATTGGCGGGAACATCCTTTGTTACCACCGCGCCTGCGCCAACAATGGAGTTTTCCCCGATCCGAACATTAGGCATAATGA
Organism: Eubacteriales bacterium; assembly: GCA_045603925.1. GTDB lineage: Bacteria > Bacillota > Clostridia > Oscillospirales > QAKW01 > QAKW01. The sequence continues at coordinate 5,905 of JAZUNB010000057.1, read as the reverse complement.
TCGCATTGGTTCCGATGAACACATTGTCGCAAAGAATGACCTTTCCGCATTTACTATGCCCCACTGCGGGGACAGTGGAACCGTCGTGGGTCAAAATACGGGCATGGCTGATGGTAACATTATTCCCGATCTCAATCAGAAAGGGATGGCCAAAGTCCAGATCGTTGGTATGAATATGGCAATTCTCGCCGATTTTTACGCCCATGGCGCGCCATTCATCAATGGTTAAGTAGCCGCCTCTTAATTTGCGCTTGATTTTTTTAATCAATGAAAACATCGGTGTTCTCCTTTGACTGCTTGATAAATTTATTATACGAAAGAATAGCGCCAAAGTCAAGAAAAGCGAAGAAATCGCAATAAAATCATAAGATACAGCATTGACATCATCGCCTCTTTTTTCTAAAATGAGGAAAAAGGACAAAGGCAGGAGGGTTCTGTTATATGAAGTCGATGGTTGTGAGCGCCAATGAATGGCTGTATCCCGATGTGGTTGATTATCCTTCGGCATCGGATCGGATCGATGTCCATACCCCTCGCGGCAGTTTTGCCGCGGCCCAGATCCTGGTGCAGGGCACCAAGGCGGGGGAGAAGATCACCGTTTCCTATGAGGGTACGCTGAATTTGGAATGTTATCGCCTTTTGGATGTATGTGCCGAGCGTAATTCCAACGATGAGATTTGGCGGGTGCTGGAATTGGATCAGCCTAAGCCGGAGTATTCCACCCGCAAGGCACCTTTCCCTATCTTTGATATTCTGCAACCAATGGACGATGGCGGTGATGTAGTGGAAAAAGAGGTCAGCGCCTTTTACGTTTGCTGGAAGATTCCGGTGGATGCTAAGGTCGGCATCGAAACCGGATCTCTGGCATTGAAGATCGGCGAGGAAGAGGCAACGGTTCCCGTTCGGATCACTGTCCATAAAGCAGTGGTGCCGGAGAAAAAGAATATTTCGGTCAGCAATTGGTATCATCCGGAAAATGTAGGGAAGGATCAGGGGCTCGAACTATATACCGATGAATGGCTGGCGGAACTGAAAAAATATTACACCTTGATGGCCCGTACCCGCCAGACCCATATTATTCTGCGGATGGATGCCATTAAGATTTTCGAAAAGGGCGGGAAGTATACCTTTGATTTTTCCTTTATGGAAAAGATGATCCGTTTTGCGCTGGATTGCGGCTTTGAGCATTTAGAATTCGGGCATCTGACGCAGAAAAATTATGTAAGAATCGGAAAATATTGGCTGTTCTACCGTCCCGAAGGACGCAAGGTCTATGCCGACAGCCCTGAAGGCTATAATTTTCTGGCTCAATTCTTACCCCAATGGACGGCTTTTTTGAAGAAAAACGGTTGGTATGATGGGGCTGTTCAGCACGTGGGGGATGAGCCCTACGAGGAGCAGACTGAGGATTACCGTATCATCAGCGGGATGGTGCGTAAGTTTATGCCGGGGATGCGTTTGATGGATGCCGTTTGTCATACAGAACTTGGCGGCAGTGTAGATTGCTGGGTCATTCCCACCCGTGATTATCAACGAAAGCGGGAAAGATTTGAGACCTTCCGCGCTCTTGGAGATGAACTTTGGCATTATACCTGCTGCCATCCCGGCGGCAAATGGCTCAACCGCTTTTTGGATTTTGAGTTGATCCGCTCCCGCCTTTTGCATTATGGTAATTATCTCTTTGACCTGAAGGGCTTTTTGCATTGGGGTTTTGCCTCCTTTCAGGGAAATATGGATCATCTGCGGCAGCATACCTGCGCCATCTCCGATGACGGGGTTCGCCTCTGGCCCACCGGCGATAGCCATATTTCCTATCCGGGCAACGGCAACGGCCCCTGGCTCAGCATCCGCGCCGAGCAGATGCGGGCAGGCTTGGAGGACTGCGAATTGCTCCTCGCTATCGCTAAAAAGGATAAAGCTAAGGCCGATGCCCTTTGCACCAATGTCATGCGCGCCTTCGATGATTATACCACCGATCTGGCGGTCTTTGAAGAAAATCACCTTCGGATCTTAGAAGCCGCGGACCAATTATAAAAACAAACTCGAGCGGGTCATTAGACCCGCTCGGGTTTTATTCTTTATTGAATTTTACACCATATCGATACATATGAAGGCTGATTTCTCGTTGTATGCGCCAAAGCATAGAGATAATGGTTTCGACATCATCATCTTCGTTCGCAGATCCCAACCGCTTGCAAAGCCGCGAATATGCTTCAAGCATCTCGGCATACCATTTTTCACAAGGCATTCCTTCTTCAAATAAGCTGTTAACTTCGGAATGGGGAACTTGAAGATTTCCCAGCAGGCTATTGTATACATATTCTTCAAAACACATTGATGCACCTCATTGAAAGTGTCATTATACGAACACTATTATTTTCTTCATTTTATAGCGATAATGAAAGAAAGTCAAGGACATTTTCAAGGAGGATAGAGCGGATGATCAAATATGACCGTTTATGGGAAACGATGAAAAAACGCGGGATCTCGCAATATGATCTGTATACCCATCATAATGTTAACCGCTCCCAATTGGATCGCCTTCGCAAGAATAAAAATGTGGAAGTCAATACCATTGATAAGCTTTGCAATATTTTGCAATGTCGGGTCGAGGATATTATGGAACACATCCCCGATGATAATATATTTTAAAAATCCGAGCGGGTCAAATGACCCGCTCGGATTTTATTGTTTGAATATTTTACCAATAATTTTAGGTTGACAATATCCTAAAATTTGTATATACTATGGGTGAAAGGAAGGTGCTTTTTATGAAAATCGACAGCAATCAGATCGTATCGATTTCGGAAGCCAATCAGAATTTTTCCAAGGTTGCCCGTATGGTGGAAAAGAGTGGGGAACTTTATATCTTTAAAAATAATAAGCCCAAGTATAAGCTGGTGGATCTGGAGCAGGATACCACTATTGTGATGACTGAGGAGGAAAAGATCGATTTTGTGGCGGCGCGGATCTTGAAAAAATACCGCGGTGCTTTTGAGGAGTTGGCAAAATGATCAAATTCAGCAAAGAAAAGGTGCTTTTGCTGCACCGGTTGATTACCGCTGAAACCGGTGGAGATCCCAATATTCGGGACATTGATCTTTTAGAAAGCGCATTGGAATCCGCTTTTGCCACTTTCGGCGGAGCGGAATTGTATCCCACCAAAGAGGAAAAGGGTGCAAAATTAGGGTATTCCCTGATCTCAAATCACGCATTTGTGGATGGCAATAAGCGGATCGGAATGTATGTATTGCTGACCTTTTTGGAAATCAACGGTGTTCGGATCGAGCCCTCCGAAGAGGAGGTGGCCCGCGTCGGGCTTGCAGTTGCCGCGGGGACAATGAGTTATGAGGATCTTTTAGAATGGATCCGAGAAAATTGATAATAAAAGCAGGTCATAAGACCTGCTTTTTTATTCTGCCGCGGAGAGCATATTCTCAATAAAAATGCCGTAGCCTTTTGTGGGATCCTTGATGAGCACATGGGTCATCGCGCCGGTCAGCTTGCCGTTTTGGAGGATGGGGCTGCCGGACACGAGTGTGTCAATATAGGACCAACACTCTTCTGTCCTTAAATACAAATAGCAGCAAGCCTTATGCCTACTGCTATTTGTGTGGTCAATTAAATTTGATTTATAAATTCAGAAATTCAATTTAGTACCAATATTCCGCTGTCGCGTTGTTTGGCTTTGTTCAGCAGTTTTTCTCGAAGCTGTGCGGGAGTTAGGTTTTTGTTCTTTTGCAAAAGGCGGGCGGCGCGGGCGGTGACGAGGGCGGCGGAATAGGACGTGCCCTCGCTCTCCCGTTTGTCGCCGCTTAACGTTTTGATGGTGATTTCTTCGCCACGGGCGTAAATATCCACCCAATCGCCACGCTGAGAGAAATCGGAGATCTCATTTTTCTTTTTGTTTACCGAGCCTACGGAAAGGACGGTTTCGTAGGCGGCGGGATAATAGGTGATCTCGCCGTCGGTGGCGTAATCGTTTCCTGCGGAGGCAACCACCAAAACACCTTTTTCCTCTGCATAGGCAACCGCCTCACGAATAGACGGTTTATCAAGAATCAGCCCCACGCTTAAATTGATAATTTGGCAATGATAAACGTCCACCGCATCCCGTATGATCCCTGCGAATACGTCGTTATCCACCTGCTCAATTCTGCCCTTATTGTAGGCATTGCTCACCAAAGGGACAAACTGCGCCTGCGGAAGCTCTTTTAATATGACCGACGCTACCGCCGTTCCGTGACCGTAGGTATCCTCGGTGGAAAGGGACGGGTCAAGATAGTTCTTGCCCTCTAAAATATGATCGCTGTCGATGGCGTCTCTCGAGATCCCCGTATCAATAATAGCGATGATGATAGGATCCCGTGTGATATATTCCACCATAGCTATAATGCCGCCGAGTGTGGCAAGGCACAGCACGATACAAAGGATGCGAAATAGTCGCTTTTTCATAGTTTCACTCCGTTTTTTGAGAGAAGCGCCATAGAGAACCTATGGCGCTTCCATTGGGTTTTGTGCGTTATTTTGGGGTTGCGATCAGTTGCCGAGGATGTCTTTAACGGTGGCGGAAACAGTACCGATGTTAGAACTGAAATCTCCGCCGACACCGCTTACGGGGAAGGCAAGGTACAGGTTGATCACGTTCTGAATCTCATCAGCCGAGATATCCTTCTTTGCCTTCACCTTGAACACGAGAGTGTTGGTGCCGGTGCCGTTATTGACGTAGGTCGGACTCTCGAAATAAGGACTGAGCTTGCTTGACAAGGTCAAGGTCGGTGTGCCGCTGATGGAGTTAATCGGCTCGTTGTAAATGATAGAGATGTAAGCCTCATCACCCTTCTTGTATGCGGTGGTGGCCATGGGTGCGGCAGATTTTACGGTAGGCTTTGCGGTGTCAACGCGTCTGACAGTAATTTTCGGATCCTGAACTGTTGCTTTGCACCTCACAGCACCAATTCCCATGCCCGTCTCGATATTGCTCGTTACAATTCTTTCATCGAAAGTAACAACGCCCACAGTCTCTGTAGCTGGTTTAGTTGTGCTATCAGGTTGATATAAATCACTAAACAGCAGCGATCCCATTCCAGACCATTTATCCTCAAACGAGGAAACATTAGCTGAAAGAGTATAACCGTAGGTCATACCTCCGACATTATTGCAGTAGTTATTGAACACGCTTGAAAATGCAGTTGCAAGCCTGACTTTATTAGTTGACACAACCTCGTAAAAGTTCGTGTTAAAGGTTACAGAAGCAGAACCATCTTCCATTGTCAAATTGATGGTACTGGTGAACAAGTCCTTGGACAACTGATAGCTTGTTGCAACGGGCATCGTTCTCGTTACACTCTTTGTACCGACAGTACCCGCCAGTCCACCTGCGGTGTTTTCGATCTTATAGATCTCAACTGTGTACTTACGTGCGGTGCCGCCGATCTGCCAGCTTGCGGGCGGATCGTTGGCAATAGAGGCATCCTTTTCGGTAACAACGAAGGTCTTGGTATCCGCATCGTTGGGGCCGAAGGAAAGAACTGCATAGCTATGGATAAAGTGGTACTTATCCTGTCCTGCGGTATCTACCGTCGTAGCGTAAGCGGTGCCGTTTTGCGTACGGACATAGACGTTCTGGGTTGCGGCAGTTGCAACGGCACCATCGGGGATGGTACGGGTGATGGTATAGGTGGAAACATTTGTGTTGTTACTGCTTTCCCAAGCGGTCTTGGTATAACTGATGGAGAACTCGCCTGCGTGTTCCCACTTGGCATACAGCTCATAGTCGGTAGTATCGGTACAAGCGATGGTGGTTACCTTTGCGCCGGTGAATTCGGGATTGGTATACCAACCGCCGAATTGGAATCCACTCTTGGGAGTAGGATCCTTAAGCACCACATCCTGTGCCAGTTCT
>JAZUNB010000056.1:0-26146 GCA_045603925.1 Eubacteriales bacterium | reverse complement strand
CCGAAGGCGTGAATGGGGCCCCCGACAAAACATCGTTTTGTTGGGGAAAAGGAACAAAAAATGATATAAGCGGAGGTTTCTAATACTTTAGAAACGGAGCGGTTTTCATTTTTTGTTCCGCACGCCGAGTGGCTCGGTTTGAAGGTAGCAAAGGGCATAAAATAAAAAGGGAAATATCGAAATTTTCGATATTTCCCTTCCTTTTTATGGTTTTGAGGCAGAGTCTTTTTGAAAAGGTCTTTGTTTTTTCTTGCCCTTTGCGGTTCGGACTATTTTTACGGCCCTCTTTTATGCTTTTTCAAATAATTCGGCAAGGCGCTTTGCAGATGCCGCCATTTCCCTGAATCCCTCCAAAACGGTTTCGGGAGCGCGATCCTTCAGGTATTGATCGGCCTCCAAGGTGAAATACCCCTGATAGCCCATCTCCTTGAGGGCTTGAACGATAGGCAGAAAATCGATCTGCATGGAGAAGGGAATTTGATGGGAATCGTGCCATTGATCGTTATCGTGAAGATGAAGGGCCTGCAGGCGCGGGCCCAGCGCGCGGATCATCTCCACTGCGGTGGTTTGTAAGCCTTTCATTTCAGCGTGCCCGATATCCAGGCAGGCCACCAAAAATTCATCGCCCACAACATCGATATGGGCGCAGAAGCTCTCGGGATCGGAGCAGGCGGCAGGCAACGCCTCATCCTTTTCCCGATCCCAAAGCCACATATTTTCAGCAGCGAGCTTCACCCCGCAGTTTTTGGCAAAGGGCAACAGCTCCAGATACAGCTCTGCATTTTCTTGGGCGTTTTTATAATTATCGGGATGGATCACGCAGATCTCCCCGCCCGCCTCGGCGGTACATTCGATGGCTCTTTTTAAAAAGGCGCGGATCTCCGGCACACGGGTGGAAAATGGCGCATGGGATTGATTGCAATGGATCCCGTTGTCCAGACCGATTTTCTTGAGGCGGCGCACAAAGTTCAGATGATCCGCCCCTGCCAAGGGATGGTCATTGGGGCTGAGCGCAGCAGCCTTCCGATCATATTTGCACATAGAAAACATGGAAAGATCCCAGGCATCAAAGCCTGCCTTTGCCACATATTCAACCGCCTTTTCCTCACCGATGATCTTGGCGGCGGAACCGATTTCCGTTGAGATCTTCATATAGACCGCCCCCTTTTTTCATAAAAATCATATCATTAACAGACTAAAAATTCAACCAAAAATAAAATAGTTGCTTTTTTTGAAAAGTGTAGTATAATAGATAAAGCAAATGCGCCCGTAGCGCAGTTGGATAGCGCGTCAGACTCCGACTCTGAAGGCCGCTGGTTCGAATCCAGTCGGGCGTACCAAATAAAAAACCACCCCTTGCGGGTGGTTTTTTATTTGGTAGGCTCATCGCCGAGTTGAACTTTTTTGCCAAAGGCAAAAAAGTTCGTTGAGGCAGGCTCAAAGCCGCGGCAGGCTTTGAGAACTGCCGTGTCTCGAGCACGGTGATTTTTTCGTTTACCGCTCGCAGCGGTCGAAAAAATGCCGAGCGCAGACCATCCTGTGAGCTACTCGCTACATTTCCGTTTTTACTTTTACAACCGCCCTCTACCGCCGCGCTCCGCGCGGCTCTAACTACAAAAGCACCTGCTCTCGCAGGTGCTTTTTCCTTTATAAATTCGCCATGAGATCCTTCAAGGCCGTCTCAAATTTCACCCCGTACCAATGATCGGGATCGCCTTGGGTATTTTTGATGCACTGCACCGTATAATCGGCGGCGATCTGCGCCGCTTCATAGGCGGTCTTTCCGTTGAGATAGGCACCTACAAAGGCGGAGGCATAGACATCACCGGTGCCATGACAGCCCTTGGCGATCTTCTCATGCTCATAATAGGAATAGACCCCGTTTTCATAGACCACCACACCGGTTTTGCCCTCCTGATAGCTGACGCCGGTCAGAATCACGGTTTTGGCACCGGCAGACTCCATTTTGGAAAGCAGTTCATCAATATAGGCGCGGTCATAGGTCTCTCGATAGGGGATATCGGTCAAAAAGCAGGCTTCGGTGATATTGGGCAACAGAATATCGGCGCCGAAGCAAAGGCCCTTCATGGCCTCTACATATTCCATATTAAAGGCGGGATACAGCTGACCGTTATCCGCCATAGCAGGATCCACGATCTTGACCCCGTTTTCTTCCAATAAAGTATCAAAGATCTCCTGCACCATTTCGATCTGCTCGGTGCTGCCCAGATAGCCGGTATAGACCGCGCTGAAGCGGATCCCCTCCTTGGCCCAATGGGCGCGGATCCCGGGAATATCATCAGTAAGATCCCGCACAGTAAAACCGCTGAAGCCGGCGGTATGGGTAGAAAGCACCGCAGACGGCAGAATACAGGTCTCCATCCCGCAGGCGGAAAGGATCGGCAACGCCACCGTCAGAGAGCATTGCCCCACGCAGGATATATCTTGAATTGTAAGAATCTTTTGGTAAGCCATTATGATCTCCTCGTTTCTTTTTTCTATATCCTATTGCAATTTTGGCATTCAATAAATATCCAAATCAATCCTTTTTTATATAACCAGATTTACGGCGGTTCCGACGGACCCGATTGATATGGCGTTCAAAATCGCCGCTGTTGATGAGTTCCGCCAACACATACTGTTCAAACACGGGAACCGTACAAGAATAAAATCCCAAGTTGGTTTCAAACCGTTGGAGCAGATCGGAAGGCAGGATCAGATACCCCACACGAATGGAAGGCGCAATGGTTTTGGAAAAGGTATTTAGATACAGCACTCGTTGACGGGAAAGGGAAAAAACCGTATCCTCATACTTTTTTGAGACGGTCATTTCGGAATCATAATTATCCTCAATAAGATATCCCTTCCGCTTTTCTGCCCAGCGCAGGTATTCCTGCCGCTTGGAGGCGGAGGCGGTAATGCCGCTGGGGAAACTATTAAACGGAGTGATATGCAGAACAGTGGCGCGCGTATTCTCCAACGCGACAGACTCAATGCCTTCCTGCCCTAATTTCAGCAGGTCGCAGACTGCGCCGTTTGCCTCGTAAACGCGCCGGATCTTCTCGTAAGAAGGATCTTCCAGACCAAAGACCCGATCCTTTCCCAATAATTGCACAATCAAGCCATAAAGGTATTCCGCCCCGGCGCCGATCATGATCTGCTCGGGGGATACGTCCATTCCGTTACTGCGGGCAAGATATGCCGCAATAGCAGACCGCAATTCGGGGCAACCTTGATTCGGAGATTTTTCCAGAATCTGCTCTCCATAGTCTGCCAGCACCCTGCGCATGGTTTTGGCAAGCACCGTATAGGGGAATTCGCTCTTTCCGTTATGAAGGCGCGGCGGATGGATCGGGAAACGCCGAGGCGCCTCGGCGGCAGACAAGAGATCTCCCTCCCGATACACAACAAAATACCCGCTCCGTTGGCGTGCTTCAATATAGCCCTCGCCACAGAGGATCGCATAGGTGTGTTCAACTGTGATCACACTGACGCCGGTCTCCTCTGCCAGCAATCGCTTGGAGGGAAGTTTGGTACCGAAAGGCCAAACTCCGCCGACAATATCCTTTCGCAACTGCTCATACAACTGCATATAAGCGGCTTTGCCGCTGCTTGGCAGGATGGAATACTTCATCTGATCTTGTTGTTTTCTCCTTATTTTGATTTTTTATATGTTCAATTATAGATGATTTTCTTTTCCTTGTAAAGAAAGAAGATATTTTTTAGAATTTTTCTAAAAAATACTTGCAATTTCAAAAAACCATGTTATAATTAAATTAGAATAATTCTAAAGGAGATAATGATTTATGAAAGATACAAAGTTTTACCGTTGTGAGCATTGCGGCAATTTAGTAGGGATGGTCAACGATGCAGGGGTACCCTTGGTTTGTTGCGGTCAGAAGATGACCCATCTGGATCCCGGCACCACCGACGGCGCAGTGGAAAAGCACCTGCCTGTAGTGACGGTGGAAGGCAATACCGTGAAGGTGGAGGTCGGCTCGGTAGCCCATCCCATGACCGAGGAGCACAGCATTCAGTGGATCTACCTGCAGACCACCAAGGGCGGTCAGCGCAAAGCGCTTGCTCCCAATGATCCTCCGGTCGTGACCTTTGCTCTTCTGGAGGAGGAGCCGGTGGCGGTTTACGCCTATTGCAACCTCCATGGACTTTGGAAGACCGAGGTGAAATGAGATGATGAATGCAAAAGTACGGGAACTGCTGAATCAGCAGATCAATAAAGAGCTCTATTCCGCTTATCTTTATCTGGATTTTTCCAACTATTTTTCCGAAAAAGGCTTGGACGGCTTTGCCAATTGGTATATGATCCAGGCCCAGGAGGAGCGGGATCACGCTATGCTCTTCTATCAATACCTGCAAAATAATAATGAAAAGGTGACCCTTGACGCCATCGCCAAGCCCGATAAGGAGCTGACCTCCCCCATGGCTGTTCTGCAGGCAGGCCTGGAGCATGAGGAATATGTCACCTCCCTCATCAACGATATCTATGCGGCGGCCTATGAAGTGAAGGACTTCCGCGCCATGCAGTTTTTGGATTGGTTTGTGAAGGAGCAGGGCGAAGAGGAGACCAATGCCAATGATCTCATCTCCAAGATGGAACTTTTCGGTTCCGACCCCAAGAGCCTTTATATGCTCAACAGCGAGCTGGGCGCGCGGGTCTATTCTGCCCCCTCTTTGGTGCTGTGATTGAAACCCAAAAGAGCGAGAAGAATTTTCTCGCTCTTTTTTCATTCACGGCTTTTCTGATTTTTTTCTTGACAAACAGAATAGTTCTGTGTATAATAGGTTAGCATAAATTTTGCGATCCATTAGCTCAGCTGGCAGAGCACCTGACTTTTAATCAGGTTGTCCGGAGTTCGAATCTCCGATGGATCACCAAAAAAGCAGATACCCATTCGGGTATCTGCTTTTTTATTTTCTCTTTCTCGGAGTTCTCTTCTTCGGTTGAGGCTTAATGGCTTTCGGATTTCCCAAAAGGGCCCGCTGGGCCTGCTTTTCCTTGGGGGAGGTGGCCACATAGACGCTCTTGCCGCTGAAGGGATCGGTGCCGGTATAATACATCACCGTTGCGGCGGTACCGGGGGTGGGATAAAAATCCTGCACCTGCTCGGCGCGCAGGCGGTGCTGATGCATATAATCCGCCAATTTTTCCGCGCTTTTCATGGTAGAGCCCGGATGGGAGGACATCAAATAAGGCACCACATACTGCTCTCTTCCCGCCCGCTTGCTGGCATCGGTAAACCGCTCCACAAAGGCCTCATACACCTCATAAGAGGGCTTGCCCATCAGCGACAGCACCTCGGGGCAGATATGCTCGGGAGCGGTACGCAGCTGACCCGACACATGGCGGCGGGCCAATGTTTCGATAAACCGCTGGCCGCACAGCGCATCGGCCATGACATAATCATGGCGGATGCCGGAGCGGACAAACACCCGCTTGACCCCGTCCACCGCCGCGGCGCGGCGGAGCAGTTCCAGATCCTCGCTGTGATCCACCACCAGATTGGGGCAGGGCGTGGGGGTGAGGCACCGCCGATCGGCGCAAACACCCTTCTCTCCCTTGGCTACCGCCTTGCACGGGCCGGTACGGAAATTGGCGGTGGGTCCGCCGATATCATGGATATATCCTTTGAAATTCGGCAGGGTGGTCAAAAGCTTCACTTCTTCCACCACCGATTCGATACTGCGGGATTGCACCGCTCTCCCCTGATGATAGGCAATGGCGCAAAAGGCGCAGCCGCCGAAGCAACCCCGATTATGGGTCACCGAAAATTCCACCTCGGTAAGAGCGGGGACTCCCTCTTTCCCGTAAATCGGATGGGCCTTGCGGGTATAGGGAATGGCCGCAAGATCATCCAGTTCTTTTTGGTTAAGGGGCGCAGAGGGCGGGTTTTGCACCAACAGCCCCTCCTCATACAATTCGCATAAAATCTTTCCGCTCAAAGAATCGCAGTTGCCGTACTGCATCTTAAAGGCCTTGGCGTATTTTTGCTTATCGGCCTGCTGCTCTTTAAAAGAGGGCAGGAAGGTAAATGCCCCCTTGGGGCGCCACTCCCGCTCACAAAGCACCGCGGTACCTGCCACATCCCGAATCTTCTGAACGGGAACCCCTTTATCCAGCAATTGCGCGATCCGCAAAATGGAGCGCTCCCCCATTCCGTAGCTCAAAAGATCGGCGCCGCTGTCCAGAAGAATACTGCGGCGCAGTTTATTATCCCAATAATCATAATGGGCGAAACGGCGCAAAGAGGCCTCGATCCCGCCGATAACAATGGGAATATCCCCAAAGGCCTCCCGAATCTTATTGCAATAAACGATGACTGCCCGATCGGGGCGCAGGCCCGTCTTCCCGCCGGGGGAATAATAATCATACTCCCGCCTGCGCTTGGCGACCGTATAATTGGCCACCATGGAATCCACATTCCCTGCATTGACCAAAAACCCAAGGCGGGGCTCCCCTAATTTCTCAAAATCCAAAGTGGAGCGCCAATCGGGCTGAGCGATCACGGCAACGGAAAAGCCCGCCTGCTCCAATACCCTGCCGATGATGGCGGTACCGAAGGACGGGTGATCAATATAGGCATCGCCGCTGACGATGATAAAATCCGGCTGCCATACGCCCAAGGACTCCAGTTCCTCAAAAGTCATAGGCAGGGGTCTGAATGCTAAATCCATATCCTTTTACCTCACAAAAATATTTTATGCTTTCTCTTGCATAAAGTCAAGTAAAGGTGTATATAATATATATTTAAAAAAATATTATATTTTTTAAAGGTATCTTAATTATTTTGTCGTATATATTATATAGGAGGGATGAAAAAAATGACGTTTCGTGAAATTCAAGAACAAACCGAACAAGAAATGCTCTCTTCCTATGCCTGCCTGGCAAAAGACAGTAAGGGGCGCGCGGAGGCCATCGAGCCCTGCCCCTTGCGGACCTGCTTCGGCAGAGATAAGGATCGCATCATCCATTCCAAGGCCTTCCGCCGTCTGAAGCATAAAACGCAGGTCTTTTTAAGCCCCTCGGGGGATCATTACCGCACCCGCCTGACCCATACTTTGGAGGTCTCCCAGATCTCCCGTACCATCGCCCGCGCCCTTCGGCTCAATGAGGATCTCACCGAAGCCATCGCTCTGGGCCATGATCTGGGGCATACCCCCTTCGGCCATGCAGGGGAGCGGGCGCTGGATGCCATCTCCCCCCTGCGCTTCCGCCACTATGAGCAGAGCGCGCGGGTGGCAACCGTTCTGGAGCCTATGAATCTGACCTTTGAGGTATTGGACGGAATGTCCCGCCATTCAGGCTCCGCTCTGCCCGAGACCTTTGAGGGGCAGGTGGTACGGATCTCCGACCGCATTGCCTATATCAACCATGATATCGACGATGCCCTGCGGGGCGGGATCATCAAAGAGGAGGATCTGCCCCGGGAGGTGACCGCCCTTCTGGGCAGTAGCCACAGCGCGCGGATCGACACTCTGGTAAGAGGGGTTGTGGATCACTCTCTCAACAATGATCAGGTCTCCCTCTGCCCCGGTGTTACCATCGATCCCGAGATCGGACAGGCCATGGACACCTTAAGAGCCTTTATGTTTGAGAAGGTCTATACCGGCTCCAAGGCCAAGACCGAGGAGGCCAAGGCCGAAAGGCTGATCCAGCGGCTGTACCGCCATTTTACCGAAAATCCCCAAAAGATCCCCGCCGAATATCAATTTGTAATGGAGCGGGAAGGGGTCGCGCGGGCAGTGCTGGACTATCTTGCGGGAATGACCGACACTTATGTGGTCAACCTATATAAAGAAATCTACTTACCGAAAGGATGGGAATTCTGATATGGCGCTGGACAGCCGTTTTTTAGCGGAGCTGAAAAGCCGTAATAATATCGTGGATGCCATTGCGCCCTATGTGAATCTCAAGCGTAACGGCACCCGCCATACAGGGCTGTGTCCCTTCCACGGGGAGAAGACTCCCTCCTTTACGGTTTTTGAAGACACCGCCTCCTATTACTGCTTCGGTTGCGGAGCGGGCGGCGATGTCATCACCTTTACCATGAAATATCAAAACCTCGATTATATGGAGGCCGTCCGATCCCTTGCCGAGCGGGCGGGAATGGCCCTTCCCGAGGAGGAGAGCCGCACCGCTTCCTTTACCCGTCAGCGGCGGGAGCGGATGTATGAGATGCATAAGCTGGCGGCAAGGTTTTTCTATGACACCTTAATGAGCCCCCAAGGCAAGGCGGGGCTGGATTACCTGCTGGGGCGGGGCATCACCAAGGAATTTATTGTAAAATACGGCCTGGGCTATGCCCCCGATTCCTTCGGCGCCTTAAAGGATCACTTGAGATCCAAAGGCTTTTCCTGGGAGGAGATGCTCTCGGCAGGGCTTTTGGCCAAAAGCCAGAAGAACCCCAACAGCACCTATGATAAATTCCGCAATCGGGTGATGTTTCCTGTTTTTGACCTGAGAGGAAATGTGGTTGCCTTTTCCGGCCGTATTTTGGGAGACGGTCAGCCCAAATACCTCAACTCCCCCGAAACGGATATTTATACCAAGGGCAACTGCGTTTTCGGTCTGCACCTTGCCAAAAATCAGCCGGAGGGTCTTCTGATCCTCTGCGAGGGCAACCTGGATGTCATCTCCCTGGCCCAGGCGGGCTTTTCGGGGGCAGTGGCGCCCCTGGGCACTGCCTTTACCAAGGAGCAGGCGCGGATCCTGGCCAAATACGCCAAATCGGTGGTGGTCGCCTTCGACAACGATTCGGCGGGCCTGAAGGCCACCGATAAAGCCATTAAATTCTTAGAGGAAAACGGCATCCCTGTTCGGGTCCTGCAGATGCAGGGCGCCAAGGACCCCGATGAATATATCAAGACCTACGGCAAAGAGCGGTTTGCCCAGCTTTTAAAGCGCTCCAAGACCCCCATGGAGTATCAATTGGAAGCGCTGAAGGCGGGGCTGGATCTTTCGGATACGGCTATGCGGGTGGATTACCTGCGGCAGGCGGTGCGCCTGCTGGCGGGGATCGACAGCGCCGCCGAGCGGGATGTTTATACCATCAAGCTCAGCGAGGAACTGAAGCTCTCGTCTGACGCTATTCGTGCCGAGGTGAAAAAGGAACGCTCCCGCCGTACCCGCAGTGAGGTGCGCAAGGAGATCCGCGAGGGAGAGCAGGAGCTGAAGGGCACCTATGATCGGGTAAACCCCGAGCGGGCAGGAAACCTAAAGGCCGCCCGCAATGAGGAAATGCTCATCGCCATCCTCACCAAACATCCCGACCTTTGGCAGGAGGCCGAAAAGGCTCTGCCGCCGGAGCGGTTCATTACCGCCTTTAACCGCCGCATCTATTCCTTCCTCTTGGAGGAATACAAAGCGGCGCCCGATACCGCCGCCCCTGTTTATGCCAAGGAATTCAATGAGCAGGAGATGGCAAGAATCATGTTTTTTGTAAACACCGCCGTTCTGCACGGGGAACCTAAGGAGCAGATGCGCGAGTGTATTCAAAATATTTTAAAAGAAGGAAGTAAGCAGATCGATACGGGGAGCCTCTCTCCGGAAGAACTGATGCAAAAATTGAGAGGAGATTTAGGATGAATTTTGAGAAAAAGTCGTTTTATAAGGAACTGATGGAGCTGGGTAAATCCAAGGGCTCCTTAAGCAATCGGGAGATCATGGATATTCTGGACGAGGTTGCCCTGGATCCCGAGCAGATCGAAAAGCTCTATGACCTTTTGGAGGAGCAAGGCATTGAGATCATTGAGGATTCCGCCGAGGACATTGAGGATCTTTCCAGCATTGTAAAATCGGTGGAGAGCAAGGATGAGGAAAACGGCCCCATTGTGGAGGGCGAGCCCACTCTGGTAGACGATCCTGTGAAGGTCTACCTGAAGGAGATCGGTAAGGTCCCCCTGCTGAACGGCGAGGAAGAGATCGAGCTGGCCAAAAAGATGATTCTCGGCAGCGAAGCCGCCAAGATGCTGGAGCTGATGAAGCAGCGGGAAGAGGGCAAGCCCTTTGCCGAGGAGGATCTGGAGCTGGCCGAGAGCCTGCCCGATGCCTTCTCCGATGAAGAATTGGAGCTGATGAATCAGCAGATCGCCCTGGGTGAGAAGGCCAAGCAGCGCCTTTCGGAGGCCAACCTGCGGTTGGTGGTCTCCATCGCCAAGCGGTATGTGGGCCGCGGGATGCATTTCCTGGATCTGATCCAGGAAGGAAATCTGGGCCTCATCAAAGCGGTTGAAAAGTTCGACTATGAAAAGGGCTATAAATTCTCCACCTACGCCACCTGGTGGATCCGCCAGGCCATCACCCGCGCCATTGCCGATCAGGCCAGAACCATCCGTATTCCGGTGCATATGGTAGAGACCATCAACCGTGTGATGCGGGTCTCCCGCCAGCTGGTGCAGGAGCTGGGCCGCGATCCCACCAGTGAGGAGATCGCAAGAGAGATCAACCAGCCTGAGGAAAAGGTGCGGGAGATCTTAAAGATCGCTTTGGATCCTGTTTCTCTGGAGACCCCTATCGGCGAAGAGGAAGACAGCCACCTGGGTGATTTTATTCCCGACGATGATATCCCCGCCCCGGTAGAAGCCACCTCCCAGATCATGCTGCGGGAGCAGCTGGTGGAGGTCCTCTCCACCCTGACCCCCCGCGAGGCAAAGGTTCTGGAGCTGCGCTTCGGCCTGCGGGACGGCAGACAGCGCACTTTGGAAGAAGTGGGCAAAGAGTTTAATGTGACCCGCGAGCGTATTCGTCAGATCGAATCCAAGGCTCTTCGCAAACTGCGCCATCCCAGCCGCAGCCGTAAATTAAAAGACTTTCTGGATAATTGAGATCATATATAATTTGAGAGAAGGAGACTGATTATTATGATGATTCCTGCTATTATTCTGTTTGCCGTTACTTATGTATTGATGCTGGTCTTCAGCAAATACCGCCCCTATATCGCCTTGGGCTCCGCGGTACTCTTTATTGCCACCGGCATGCTGCCCCTTTCCAAGATCTGGGGCGCCATCGACTTTAATGTGCTTCTGATGATCGCCGGTACCATGGGTCTGGTTGCCCTCTTTATAGAGAGCAAGATGCCCGAACTCTTGGCCGATCTCATCATGGAAAAGGTGCCCAATGTCCAATGGGCGGCGGTCTGCCTGGCCCTTTTTGCCGGCGTCATCTCCGCCTTTGTGGATAATGTGGCCACTGTGCTGATGATCGCGCCGGTTGCCTTGGAGATCTGCAAGAAGTTGAAGACCAACCCCGTTCCCTTCATTATTGCCATTGCGGTCTCCTCCAATCTGCAGGGCGCCGCCACCCTGGTAGGCGATACCACCGCCATTATGCTGGGAAGCGCGCTGGATATGACCTTTATGGACTTCTTCTGGTATAAAGGCAAGCCCGGTATCTTTTTTGCGGTGGAATTGGGCGCGGTGCTCTCTGCCATCATTCTCTATATCCTCTTCCGCAAGGAAAAGGGCGCCATTCCCAAGGCCGCATCCCGCACCAAGGTCACCGATTATGTGCCCACCATCCTCCTTTGCGGCACCATCCTGCTGCTGATCGTAGCCTCCTTCATTCCCAATAAGCCCGCCGAGACCAACGGTTATATCTGTTGCGCTATGATGGTCATCGGCATTACCTACAGCTTTATTAAGAAAAAGAAGATCTATGCCGTGACCGATCCCATTAAAGAGATCGACTTTGAGACCATCGGCCTCTTGCTGGGTCTCTTCCTGATCATCGCCGGTATTGAGGAGCAGGGGGTCATCCAAAAGCTGGCCGACCTGCTGGCAGCCGCAGGCGCAGGCAATCCCTTTGTGATGTATACCGTTATCGTATGGGCCTCGGTGCTGATCTCTGCCTTTATTGATAATATCCCCTATGTTGCCACCATGATCCCCGTCATTGCCGCTTTGGCGCCCGCTATGAATATGGACCCCACCGTCTTGTATTTCGGTCTGCTCTGCGGCGCTACTCTGGGCGGGAATATCACCCCCATCGGCGCCTCCGCCAATATCACCGGTATCGGTATCCTGCGGAAAGAAGGCTATACCGTTAAGAACAGTGATTTCTTCAAGATCGGTATTCCCTTTACCCTGGCCGCCATTGTGCCTGCGTATATCTATCTCTGGATCTTCTACGGCGTATGAAGACCGTGATCTTAAACGGCTCGCCCCGCAAGGGCGGCGACACTGCCGCCCTGCTGGCGGAGCTGAAAAAGCATCTTTCAGGCGAGATCTTTGAGATCCGTGCCTTTGAAGAAAATATACCCCCTTGCGTGGATTGCCGCGCCTGCAAGAGCCTTGGCTCCTGCGTAAAAAAAGACAAGCTGCAGGAACTACTCCCCCTCTTGAAGGAATGCGATCATATTCTCATCGCCTCTCCCATCTGGATGGAGACCCTGCCCCCGCCTTTACTCAGCATCGCCTCCCGCCTGCAGCCTTATTTCTACCGCCCCAATAAATCCCCTGCCAAAAAGGGCGCCATTCTCCTGGTGGGCGGCGGCTCCGGCGGAGCCCAAAGCGCTGAGCGCACTGCGCGGCTGATGCTGAAGCAGTTGAATGCAACCGATATTTTTCCGCTGATCCTCAGCGGGAAGACCGATACTGTACCCGCAGAGCAAGACCGGGAGGCTCTGCAAGCGGTAAAAAATCTGGCCTTTTGGTTTCAAAACTAAAGGAGAATTCTTATGAAAAGGATCATTTCTGCTCTGATGACCCTGCTGATGCTTCTTTCGATGCTGGCCTGCATCTCTTTTTCTGCATCGGCAGACTATATCGCAGTGGATACCGCCACCGCCGACGATGCAGTAACCGACTATTCCATCGCCTCGGTCAGTGATCTGATCTGGGCGGCGAAAAACTATGCGGTTTTTGCCGAAGGTGATACCCTCTATCTCACCGCCGATCTGGATATCAGCCAATACGACGGCGATTTCGCCGCCGATTTCCCCGGCTTCGGCGGCTCGGCCGATGCCAACCGCCTCTATGCCGACTTTGACGGACAAGGCCATACTATTTATAACTATGCCGATACCCACGGTCTCTTCAAGAAAGTAGGCGCCATTGAGATCCGCAATGTGACCTTGACCAATGCAGTAATCGGCACCGCTGAAGCGAATGTGGCCAATGCGGGTATGATCCTGGATGTCAATGCCCTGCCCAAGGGGCTGACCTCTCCTCTGGTTACCGTAAAAAATGTACATATTAAGGATTCCACCCTCCATTCCTCCGGCAACGGCGGCTTCTTCTGCGGCAACAACAACGCCCGCCATTCCAGCCTGACCATCGATGGCTGCAGCCTGCAAAACAGCACCGTCGCCTCTGCGGCGGCCACCAACGGCAACGGCCTTCTCTGCGGTCTTTATAAATGCTACGGCAGCTATAAACTGACGGTCAAAAACACCGTTGTTTGCGGCAATAAACTTTTAGGCGACTATACCAAATACAGCGCCGGTATGCTGGTAGGACTTTTCAACTACGATGCAAACGGCGGTACCGACCCCAACCCAGTGGAGTTCAATAACATTTTGGTCCTCGGTAATACAGTGCAAAACAGCAACCTCGGTGTAAAGACCGGTATCCTTTCCACCCGCCGCGCCGGCAGCCGTGCCTTTACGATCGACAATATTGTCAGCATCAACAACTGCTACGGCGGGAATATCGACGATCCGGATAAACTTTCACCGATCTCTTATCTCTTTGTAGATACCGACTATACCCTAACCACCGGCAATGCCATCTACTCCGATGCAGAGATTTCCCATCTTAATACAGCCAATAATGTTGCCACCTCCATCCCTGCCACCCAAGGTTTGGATTATTACGGTGCGGTGGCGCTTTATAACCGAAATGCCGACCCCGATTGGACGATAGCGAGCGGCCAACCTTCTCAAAGCGGCGGTCGGACCCCGTATGTTGCCATTTTGCATTTCTCGGGAGAAACTGTTTTGATCTCTACCGATCCCTCTACCGGCCTTTGGACCACCGATGCCGCCACCAAGGCGAAGATCAATGCCGAAACCTGGATCAACAGCGCCGACACGGTAGTCTCCATCAATTGGAGTGAGGCCCCCACCGCCTCTCTGGATCTGACCGCATACAAGGAGCCCTCTGATCGGGTCTCGGTCAATGAGGTGCTCACCAATACCGAGGCGACCCAATTCTCCATCTCCTCCCTAAACGAGCTGATCTTTGCAGCCAAGAATTATGCGGCCTTTACCGCAGACGACACCGTTTACCTGGAGACCGATCTGGATATTGCCGATTATAACGGCGATTTCGCCGCCGACTTCCCGGGCCTCGGCGTCAACCACGATAAGCCCTTCCCCGCCGCCTTCAACGGGCTGAATCATACCATTTATAATTATACCGATACCCACGCCTTTATGGCGGCCGCAGGCGCGGGCGGTCTTAAGAACCTGAAGTTCGAGGGCGGTACCGTTACCCTCTCGACCTACGGCGGATTTGTATTGGGCTTTGGTACTCTGGGCGCCGATCTCACCGGCACCATCTCCAATGTCCATGTAAAGAACGCCACCGTCAATGCCATCGGCACCGGTTACGGTGTTGCCGTTATGGCGGGCGGCTGTAATAATAAGGCCCGCCACATCACCTTTGAAAACTGCTCGGTAGAGGGCTGTACCGTCAATGCCCCCGACTTAAACGAGATGGCCGGTATCTTCTTTGCCCGCCTGGGCGATAAGGCCACCGGCAGCCTGACCATGAACAACATTGTGGTGGCAAACAGCACCCTCATCTCCAATAACCAGGAGGATAGCGGCGGCGGTCTTCTGATCGCCGATGTCCGCCGCCCCGGCATTGGTCTCAGCCTTTCCAATATTGCTATGATCGGCAATAGAATCGTCAATACCGAGGACTCCCAGGCCTCCATTATTACCAACAACAGTAAGTTTGCCTGGACCCGCGGTGTGGGCCCCGATGTCAGCAACATTGTTGCCATGGGCAACCTGCGGTCCATCGACGGACAGCAAAGCTGGGCACCCATCCCCGCTCTCTTCACCGATAACCACGATTTCTGGACGGTAAACCTGACCAATGCCATCACCGATGAGCAGGTGAAATACGAGGTGTTGGGTCACAGCGAAATTGCCAATGAGAGCAACATCCGCCTGATGAACACCGAAGGCGCTCTGGCCGCCCTCAACGCCACCGCCGAAATGGATTGGACGGTGGAGGACGGCGCCATTGTTCCCGCAAAGGAAAACGCCCCCGTTACCGTAACCTTCACCTTCACCGACGGTAAGACCATGCGGCTGGGTACTGTAAACGGAACCCTCACTGCCGATACCGCCGCCAAGGCCATGATCGATGCCGAGGTCTGGAACGGCTTTGATTGGAGCAATTCCTTTACCGCCGATACCGCCTATACCGCGGCGGTCCATACCCTTACCTATACCAAGGGCAACGGCACCCATACCGTTTCCTGCGCCGACTGCGGCGAAGCCGCCCATAACGGCACCTTTCCCTGCGCCGAGCTCACCGATGGCGTAAGAGTGGCGGGCGATTATTATACCAAGGAGCATTTCTCCTTTACCTGCCGTTGCGGCAACCAATGGACCGAAGAGGCCGGCCGCACCGCTCTTCCCGTTTGCCCCCTGAACCTGCGCTTCCGCAAGGAAAGCTATAACGGCGACGGCGCCTTGGTGGAGCTGATGCTGGGCAGCCGTTCCGATACCAATATGACCGGCTTTAAGGCGCGGGTCCAATATGACGGGACCCTGCTTCGGTATCTGAGAGCCTCCTCTCCCTATACCGTTACCGTAACCGAAGAGGCAGAGGGCACCCTGCTGATCACCCTTTCGGCAGACCGTACACTGAATGCCGAAAGCATCTACCTTTGGTTTGAGACCATCAACCCCGCTGAGGATACCCCCACCACCGCAACCATGACCCTTTTGGAGACCACCGCCAATGAACGAACCGGCAATGCGCTGATCCCCGAAAAGACTGCGTCTACCACCGTTCTCTTTGACGAGACCCCCGAGATCGTTACCGCAGGGGATCTGAATGAGGACAATCGGATCAATATTCTGGATACCGCTCTGCTGCTGCAATCCCTTTCGGGAACCCTCCATTCCAACCAGACCTTCCAGGTATGGTCGGCGGATGTGGACGGCGATGCGGAGGTCACCGTCAACGATCTGACCATGCTGCTGCGCTATCTGGTGGATCCTTCCGTTGAGCTGGTTCCCGCACCGGAGAAGCCTGCTGTATTCGCTTTGCAGAATACCGATTATGCCGGCTATCCCCTGCCTGCCGAGAATACCGATTATGCAGGCTATCTGAAGGTGATGACCTATAACCTGAAGATGTGGAACAACTACAGCAACAATCTGGATGAATGTATTGAATTCATCAAATCGGAGAACCCCGATATTGTGGGCTTCCAGGAGATCGATCAGGTCTGCGAGCGCTCCAATTATGTGGATCACATCAAGGAGCTGGCCGAGCAATGCGGCTATCCCTACTATCACTTCGCCAAGAATATCAATAAGGATGTCGGCCAATACGGCAACGCCTTTATGAGCAAATATCCCATTGATTTTGAGAATGTGGAGCGGGTAAACTTTGCTCAGCAGGGCGAGGGCGACCATAACCGTTCCTATTGCCATTATCCCATTGAGGTAAACGGCAAGACTCTCCATGTATTCAACGCCCATGTTACCCTCAATGCTGATGCCCGACCCCTCCAGATCCAAGAGATGCAGGCCGATGCCGCCCAATATGATTACGCCATTATGATCGGCGACTATAACCATAAGGCGCAGCTGATGGTGGATATTCTGGATCATAAAGCCTTTATGGCCCTCAACGGCGGCCTGGATTTTGAAACGGCTGTAAATACCTTCTCCTCCGCCGAGCCCACCTCCGCCATTGATAATATCATCGTTTCCCGCAAATTAAGTTACTATTGGAACCATGATACAAATGTCGGTGTGGAGACCTCCATCCAGCCCTATATCAGCGATCATAACTGCTTATACACCTGGATCAAGCTCCCCGCATAAGAAGGCTGAAAAAATAGTCTGAACCGCAAAGGGCAAGAAAACAACGCCCTTTTCACAAAGTTCCTGCTTTAAAAACAAAATAAGGAAGGGAAATATCGATAACTCGATATTTCCCTTTCATTTTAACGCCCTTTGCTACCTCCAAACCGAGCCGCTCGGCGTATCACATACGCCGTCGGGTATCCGCCTTCGGCGCTCGGTTTGAAGGTTTCAAACAATTTTTTCTATCCTTCAAAAAATCAGCCTGCTTCTGCAGGCTGATTTTTTATTTCTTCTTGTTGGATTGTTTCGGATTCTTCCTCAAGTTCCGGTTCTTCTTCGGGAAGCTCATCCGGATCGGTGATCTCCGTTACCCCGCCCTCCTCGGCGTTTTGCTCTTCCTCGGCTTCGGTCTCGGGCTCCTCCCCCTCTACCTTGCCGGTATACCACTTGCGGAAGCGACAGCCGTTTTCCTCGATATAGTCCTCAAAGGAAAGGTCGGCATAAATATAGTTGTTCATCAGGTCGGCGGCAAACTCCAGATCATAATAAACGCAGGAGCCTAAGCCCTTGGGGCGGAAATCATCATCGATCACCGCCTCATCCACAGGGATCCGCGCTTCATCAAAGGTAAGATCCTCGGTCAGGAAGATCCCTGCCAGATCAAAGATATCGCTATAGCTTAAGGAGGTCTCCATACAAGGCAGGAGGGTTCGGATCAGCATAGGATACTTGGAAAGATCCAACTCCAAGGCCTTTTGGAAGAGCTGCTCCATCACATAGCGCTGGCGCTGGGTACGGCCGTAATCGTTGTTTTCCCCATCGGCCGTTGCGGCCATACGGATGCGGGCATAGGCCACCGCCTGCACCCCGTTGAGGGTCTGGGGGCCCGCCTTTTCAATATAGGTCTGCTTGGCCCCGCGGGACCAGGCCATCTCAAAGATCACCTTATTGGCGTATTTCACTTCCTCTTCCGAAAGCTCCGCCTCAATGCCCCCCACCGCCTCGATGATGGAGGCCATACTCATAAAATCCACCGTTGCATAGTCGGTGATGGCCAGATCAAAGGTCTGGTTGAGGGTCTTAATGGCCAGCGGCGCGCCGCCCAGATCATAGGCGGCATTGATCTTTTGGTAGCCATGGCCCTCGATCCGCACCAGGCTGTCCCGCATCACCGATACCAGCTTGATGCGATGATGCACCGCATCCACAGTGATGATCATAATGGAATCGGAATTGCCCTCAAAATCCTCTTCGCGGGAATCGATGCCGAAGAGGGCGATGGAGGTTACCCCTTCGGGGATCTCCATTTTGGTGATGCCCAAGGCCTCGGGGGTCTTTTCAATCTCGGTATAGCTCTCCTCATAAGGATCGATATACTGCTCCTTCACCGCCCGCGTTCCGATGATACCGACCGTCAAGACCGCCGCCAGAAGCAGGGTGAGGATGGAAGAACCCCAACGCAGATGCCCGTTTTTCCAATATAGATTTTTAAACCATAATAAAAGCTTCATATCAGATCTTCATGGTGAGGCTGATACGGTGCTTGGCAAGATCCACCGAAAGGACCTTGACCTTCACAATATCGCCCACCTTCAACACCTCCGAAGGATGGCGGATAAACCGATCGCAGATCTGGGAGATATGAACCAGACCGTCGTCGTGGACACCGATATCGATAAAGGCACCGAAATCGATCACATTTCGAACCGTCCCCTCCAGCATCATCCCTTCCCGCAGATCCTCCAATTTTAATACATCGGATTTCAGAATGGGGCGGGGCAGCTCATCTCGGGGATCGCGGCCGGGCTTTTGCAAAAAGGAGGCAATATCCCGAAGGGTCAGCACACCGATGCCCAATTCTTCTGCCATCTTTTCGCCGGCGGCGCCATCGGTAAACTTCACGATCTCCTTCACCGAGCCGCTTTTGATATCGCGGATGGTATAGCCGCACTTTTCCAAAAGAACGGTGGCGGCGCTATAGCTTTCGGGGTGAACCGCAGTGGCATCCAAGGGATTATCCCCGCCGGAGACCCGCAAAAAGCCCGCGCACTGCTCAAAGGCCTTGGGGCCTAACTTGGGAACCTTCAAAAGTTCCTTACGGGAGCGGAAAGCCCCCTGCTCCTCCCGATATTTCACAATATTTTTGGCGGTAGCGGAAGTAATGCCTGCCACCTGAGTCAAAAGGGGCGCACTGGCGGTATTGAGATCCACACCGACAGAGTTTACGCAATCCTCCACCACTCCGCCTAAAGCCTCACCCAGGCGGGCGGGGGGCATATCATGCTGATACTGCCCTACCCCGATGGCTTTGGGATCGATCTTCACCAATTCGGCCAAGGGATCCTGCAGGCGGCGGGCAATGGATACCGCCGAGCGGAGGGAAACATCAAATTGAGGAAACTCCTCTGCCGCCAATTTGGAGGCAGAATAGACCGAGGCTCCCGCCTCGCTGACGATGACATAGCTGACCTTGGTGGGAAGCTCGCGGATCAGTTCGGCCACAAACTGCTCCGATTCCCGCGAAGCGGTGCCGTTGCCGATGCTGATGAGGGTTACTCCGTGCTTTTTGATCAAGGCCTTCAGCTTCGCCTTGGCCTCTTCGATCTTATTCTGAGGCGGGGTGGGATAGATCACCGTGGTATCCAGCACCTTACCGGTATCGTCTACCACCGCGATCTTACAGCCGGTACGGTAAGCGGGATCCAGCCCCAAGGTCACCATCCCCTTAATAGGCGGTTGCATCAGCAGATGCCGCAGGTTCTCGGAAAATACGCCGATGGCCTGCTCCGAGGCCTGCTCCGTAAGAGTAGAGCGCACCTCCCGCTCCATAGAGGGAGCGATCAGCCGATCAAAGGCATCGGCGGCAGCCAGCTCCACCTCCTTGGCAGAGAGGGTATCGTTCTTCACATAGGCGCGCAGTAAGATCCCTACCGCCCGCTCTTCATCAATGGCCACCTTCACCTTTAAGACCTTTTCCGCCTCGCCGCGGTTGAGAGCCAGGACCCGATGGCCGGGGATCTTTTTGATCAGCTCCTGAAATTCATAATAAGTGGCAAAAACGCCCTTTTCATCGGCGGCATCGGCGCTTTTCTCGCCGGTGACCACCGCGATGGCGGTATAAAGAGAACGGAGCAGGCGGCGCATTTCGGGGTCATCGGAGATCTGCTCGGCAATGATATCCCGCGCACCCTGCAGAGCCTCCTCCGCCGAGAGTACTTCCTTCTCTTCATCGATATATGCGGCGGCAGCCTCCAGCGGCACCACCTCTGCCTTCTGCTCCAGAAGCAGGATGGCCAAAGGCTCCAGACCGCGGGCCTTGGCCTTGCCGGCGCGGGTCTGCTTCTTTTGCTTATAGGGGCGGTAAAGATCCTCCACCTCTGCCAGGGTCTCGGCGGCCTCAATGGCGGCACGCAGCTCCTCGGTCATCTTCTCCTGCCCTTCAATGGCGGCGATGACCTCTTCTTTACGCTTATGGAGATTGCGGAGATAATTCAGGCGATCCGACAAATTTCGCAATACCTGATCATCCAGTCCCCCTGTCGCCTCCTTGCGATAGCGGGCAATAAAGGGGATGGTATTGCCATCATCCATCAACTGAATGGCGGCCTCCGCCTGCGTCACTTTAATATTTAATTCTTTGGCTAAAATCTTGCTGAATTCCATGGGTCTTTTCTCCTTTAGTACATTACTTATATTATACCAAATAATACAAATAAGAGCAAGGAAAACAATGAATAATGAAGAATTATGGAAGATTTTTGCCAATGGCAAAAATCCACCGATATTATTCATTAGCGAAGCGCCTTCATTCTTCATTAAAAAAGAGGTGCCCTTCGCACCTCTTTTTGTTATTTTCTATTTTCAGCAATATTTTGTCACGACCGCTCAAAATAGATGCAGGTTTCGTTGGCGCAGACCGAAGTCGTATGCGATACTACGAGTGTCTGCGCCGACGGAAGATGCGCTATTTTCAGCGGTCACGCAGTAATTCGTCGATAGCAGCGGCCGCTTCCTTTCCCGCGCCCATGGCCAGTATCACCGTTGCCGCGCCCGTTACTGCATCGCCCCCGGCGTAGACCCCTTCGCGGGAGGTCTTTCCGGTGGACTCTTCGGTCACAATACAGCCCCAGCGATTGGTCTCAAGACCGGGGGTGGTGGAACGGATCAGAGGGTTGGGAGAGGTTCCGATGGCCATAATGACGGTATCCATGGGAAGGATATGCTCACTGCCCTCTTTCACAATGGGGCGGCGGCGCCCCCGCTCATCGGGCTCGCCCAGCTCCATCTCCACGCAACGGATGCCGGTTACATTCTGATGCTCATCCCCCAATACCTCGGTGGGATTGGTGAGGGTACGGAAGATGATTCCCTCCTCGATGGCATGGTGGATCTCCTCTTTACGGGCAGGAATCTCTTCCATGGAACGGCGGTAAACAATGGAGACCTCCTCGGCGCCCAGCCGCTTGGCACAGCGGGCGGCATCCATGGCCACATTACCGCCGCCGACCACCGCCACGCGGTTGCCCTTCCAGACGGGGGTCTCGCTATCGGCCTCATAGGCCTTCATCAGATTAATACGGGTCAGAAATTCATTGGCAGAGAAAACACCCTTCAGGTTCTCCCCGGGGATGCCCATAAAATTGGGAAGCCCTGCGCCGCTGCCGATGAAAACGCTATCAAAGCCCTGCTCAAAGAGTTCATCGATGGACTGGATGCGACCGATGACCATATTGGTCTCGATCTTTACGCCCAGGGCCTTGAGCCCCTCGATCTCCTTGGCAACGATCGCCTTGGGCAGGCGGAATTCGGGAATGCCGTATACCAATACCCCGCCGGCTACATGAAGGGCCTCAAAGACCGTTACCTCATATCCCTTGCGGGCAAGGTCCCCCGCGCAGGTAAGGCCTGCGGGGCCGCTGCCGATGATGGCAACCTTTTTACCGTTGCTTTCGGGTTTTTGGGGGGCTTCCTTGGCGTTGGCCATATGCCAATCGGCAACAAACCGCTCCAGACGGCCGATCGCCACCGGCTCCCCCTTGATACCTCTTACGCATTTTCCCTCGCATTGGCTTTCCTGGGGGCAGACTCTGCCGCAAACGGCAGGCAGGGCGCTGGAGGCGCTGATGATCTCATAGGCGCCCTCAAAATCCTCTTGGGTGATTTTATGGATAAAGGCGGGAATATCGATCTGCACCGGGCACCCGCCTACGCAGGGCTTATTCTTACATTGCAGGCAACGGGAGGCCTCCTCCAGCGCCTGCTCCTTGGTATAACCCAGGGCGACCTCTTCAAAGTTCTTATTGCGGATCTCAGGGGCAAGCTCCGGCATTTTTTGCTTTTCCAAAGACATATTGGCCATTATTCCCCCACCTCTTTCCGAAACAGATTGCATTGATCCTCTTCAAAGGCATGGTAGGTTCTGCCCCGCTCCATGGCCTGATCGAAATCCACCAGATGACCGTCGAACTCAGGGCCGTCCACGCAGGCGAATTTGGTTTCTCCCCCCACTGTCAGGCGGCAGCCGCCGCACATACCGGTTCCGTCGATCATAATGGGGTTCATACTGACCACGGTTTTCACATTGTATTCCTTGGTCAGCTTGCAAACAAATTTCATCATCACCAAGGGGCCGATGGCAATGACTTCATCATAAGTATTGGCTTCCAAAAGCTCCTTCAGGGCATCGGTTACCAGCCCTTTTTCTCCGGCGGAGCCATCGTCGGTCATCAGCCGATACTCTTGGGAGACGGCCTTGAATTCCTCTTCCAGGATCACCAGCTCCCGATTACGGAAGCCTACCACGGTATCCACAACGGTTCCTTCCTTGGCAAAGGCCTTGGCCACCGGCAGAGCGATGGCGCAGCCCACACCGCCGCCCACAACGGCCACTCTTTTTTTACCCTCCACTGCGGTGGGCTTGCCTAAGGGGCCCACAAAATCGCAAAGGCAATCCCCCTCCTGCAGCTGATCCAGCCGCATGGTGGTCGCGCCGACGATCTGATAGATAATGGTTACGGTTCCGGCGGCAGGATCATAATCCGCCACCGTCAGCGGGATCCGCTCTCCCCGCTCATGGGCCCGCAGGATCACAAACTGACCTGCCTTGGCCTTTTGAGCCACCAAGGGCGCCTCGATCACCATTTTGGTGACGGTGGGGTTCAGCGGTTGTTTTTCTAAAATACGAAACATGCTTTCCATCTCTTTTCACGGATTTTTATCCATTTTAATATAGATTTCCCCGTTTGTAAATGGGGAAATGAAACAAATATCCGAGGCTCTTCCAAGCCTCGGATATGAAAATTAACGATATTCGATCACCACAACCGCGCCATTGCGGATATAGGCCATGGTGAGGATATTCTCAAAGGTTCCGTCGATGGTGACATAGAACTTCTTAGAGGAGCTTGCCTGCACGCCCATAAAGGAACGGAAGGTATTATTATAAACCAAGGGCTTCCCGAAATCCTCGTAGACCTCGGGGTTCTTCAGGGAGAAGATATCGGCAATACTGCTGTAATCCGGCACCATCACCTTGCGGTTCTCCATATCCTTGCCCTCGCCCAGGCCCTTCACCGTCACATAGATAGGGACACTCTCCACCTTTTCTTTCCCAAAGGCGTTCCAGCAAACAGCGGTGGTTACGCTGATAGCCACCACCAAAAAGCAGGCCAGCGAGATCGCCCAATGCTTTCCGACCCACCGACAGGCGGCAACGATCTTACTCAGCATCGGCTTATTCCTTTTCGGCCTCTTCTGCTGCGGCGATCTCCGCCTGCGCGGCAGCCAGCAGCTCGGTCTCCATATCGGCGCCGGTCAGCACCTTACGGAAGGAATCTACCAGATTATCAAAGGTATAAAGATGGCTGCTCATGGGAACATCGCCTACCGAGCCCTCTTTGCTGACGATCTCGCCCAAAAGCTCTTCCATCTCATTCTCGGCATCGTCGTAATAAGACTTGATGGGGGAATAGGTGCCCTCATTCTTCAGGGCGTTATAGAGATCGGCAGAGGTGATGTAGTCGGTACCCATCAGCTCCATCAGCGCCTCCATATAGCGATCGTCCTGCTTCTGATAATACTTTCTGGAAATGAATACGCCGTATTCCAGTTCGCCAACCACCGAATTGGCGGCGCGCTTGCCGGTAGAGGTTGCGGGCAGGGGCATAAAGCCGATGGTATCGGGATCCAGCTCGCTCATAATAGAGGAGGGAGCCACGATCATGGCAGCCTCGCCGCTCTCAAAGGAAGCAACAGCATTATCAAAGGAATTATTATAGCAATCGGAGGTAAAGGCACCGGCGGCCTCTAATTCTTTCAGGCTCTTAATGGCCCGCTCCCAGCTGGAAACGATACCGAAAGTAGGCTGATAGCTATGGTCGGCAACGCCGCCTTCGGAGAAGATCAGCTCATCCACCATATAATTGAGGCCCTCATCGCTAAAGCCGGCGGAAATGGGGGTAACACCGGCAGTCTTCAGCGCCTCAATGGCGGCAAGCAGCTCGGCCCAATTGGTGGGGACAGCGATCTGATGCTGCTCAAATACCTCGGTATTATAGAAGAGACCCTGATAAGAGGCCGAAAGGGGAAGAGCCCAATGGAAGGTGTCTTCCGATACAGCCAGATCCAGAGCGGCTTCGGATACATTATCATAGAGCGCGGTATAATCCTTGGCCAGAGCATCCATGCTCACCAGGCTCTCATCCAGCCGCAGCTGCTCGGTCATGGCGGAAGGAGGCGCGATAAAGAGCGCGATGTCGCCGCGATCGACCTTCTTCATAAAATCTTTATAACCGGCCTCGTCGGTAGGAACCGAAACCACCTTCAGATCAAAGGCATAGAACAGTTCCATATCTTCTTTCCAGGTGCCGATGATCTCTTTCCAAGCGTCGTTGGAAGAATCGGCAGGCACACCGATGGTCATGGTCAGGGTCTCCATATCGCCGTCGTCCTCTACCGAAAGGTTGGACTCCACGCAACCGGAAAACAGCCCCAGTACCATTACCAGCGCCATCAAAAGACTGATCAGTTTGATTGCTTTTTTCATTTTTAGGGATACCTCCGCTTTTATTCTTTCTATATAATAGCATATAATTGGAATAAAATAAAGAGGTTTTTTCAAATTATTTGCGTAATTTTTCCATCAACTGCTCAAACCATTCCACCAAAGCAAACTTGATCCTCTGCCCCGCATCGTTTTTTTGCAGAAAAGAGGTGCCCTCCTCCCCCACTACCGCCAGCATCTCCTGCCGGCAGTCCTCCTCTGCTACCGCGGGGGATAAACAAAGGGCGGGATATAAAACGCACCAGAAATTCTCTCCGCGGGCTTCCCCGATGCAGACCGAAAGCGCCTGATAGCGCCCGGCAGGAAAGGAAAGAGCCCCATAGGTCTTGGTGGGGAAAAAACGCTCTCCCACCCGGATCTCCACCCCATCAAAGCAACCGTTTTCCCGAAGGATCTGCTCCGCCGCCTCCTCCAAAAGTCCGCGGTTTTCCTCCGCCGCCTCCAGCGCCTCCTCTTGGGTCCTGCATCCGCCGAACAGTTGCTCCACTAAATCAAAGATCCCGTCCCGCACCTTGATCTTCAGGCCTTGGGCCTTTTCGGAATTATCCGCCCCCACCACATGGAACCGCACCACCTGCTCCCGCACCGCGGAGGCCTCTGCCTCCCCCGCCGCCAAAAGATAGCAAAAACACCCCAGCAGCACCGCCGCCGGCACTAAAATGTAAACAGCCAATCGTTTCATAAAAAATCCTCCTTGATGCTTCTATTATCGCCAAGGAAAAATTTTCTAATCAACTAATAAAAAAACCACCGAGAATCGGCGGTCTTCCTTATATTGCCGGTCTGGACCGATTTCAGCGGTATTATACTCGGTCATGACCGCTCAAAATGGATGAAGATTTTCATTTCTTTGATCGAAGGCGTATGTCGATACGCCGAGAGCAAAAAATGAAAAAGAAAAAGACTTCCATCAAGAAAGTCTTTTTCGGTCTTCGCCATTTTCAGCGGTCTTATTTGGTGCCGAAGATACGGTCGCCCGCATCACCCAGGCCGGGGACGATATATCCCTTTTCATTGAGCTTCTCATCCACATGGGCGCAATAGATATCCACATCGGGATGGACCTCGG